>JACFNP010000006.1 GCA_019454835.1 Rubellimicrobium sp. | reverse complement strand
CGCTCACACACGACATCGGGGTTGCTTCGTCGGCTGCGCCTCCTCGCAATGACGATATTTCTCGCGGGTGACGCCCCCTTCACCCCCGCATCCGCCACGCCCGCCATGCCTGACCGGGCAGGATCGCGGCCGCGCGCAGGTAGCGCAGGGCCAGGCGGCGCGGGTTCGACAGCATCCGCCACAGCCATTCCATCGCCACCGCCCGCACCCAGGCGGGCGCGCGGCGCTGGCTGCCCGCGATGAAATCCAGCCCCGCGCCGATGGACACGAAGCCGATCTCCGGCGCCACCTGCCGCCCCAGCGCGGCAAGGCGCTCCTGCTTGGGCGCGCCCAGCGCCAGCAGGCACAGCCGCACCCCCGCCGCCTGCATCCGCGCCAGCGCGGCGCGCGCGGCCTCACCCTCGGGGTCGAAGCCCATCGGCGGGGCGATGGTGCAGGCGATCTCCAGCCCCGGCATTTCGGCGCCCAGCCGGTCCTTCGCCGCTGCCAGCACCGCCGCGCCCGAACCAAGGAACCCGACCGGCGCCCCGGCATCCGCCGCCACCCGCAACAGCGGACGGATCAGGTCCGAACCCGTCACCAGCTCGACCCGCCGCCCGGCCAGCCGCGCAAGCCAGACCACCGGGCGCCCGTCCGCCGTCACCAGATCCTGCACGGCGTAGGCCGTGGCAAAGGCGGGATCGCGGGCCAGCTTCACCAGATGGTCGAGATTCAGTGTCGCCAGCGCAAAGCCCTCGCCCCGGCGCAGCCGGGCGTCGATCTCGCGCAGAAGCCCGTCGCGTGACGGTGCATTCACCACCACGCGGGCGGGGCCTGCGCGAAATTCCATGCCGGTCTCGTCCACTCCTGCGCCCTCGGGGCCAAACTCTTGCCACGCTTGCACTGTCAGGGTGATCGCGGGCAAGAGGCGGGCGGCGTATTTTTCGCGCCGCAATGCGGGAGAGCGGGCGATGAAGGACGTGGTGCTGGTCGGCTGCGGCTATGTGGCCGATCTCTACATGCGCTCCTTCGACGTGATGACCGACATGCGCGTCACCGGCGCCCATGACCGAGACCCCGAACGCCTGCGCGCCTTCTGCGCCCGCTGGGACCTGCGCCCTCTGCCCGACATGGATGCGGTGAAAGAGGCCGGGCACAAAGGCGCGCTGGCCCTGAACCTGACCAACCCCGCCGCGCATGTCGCCGTCAGCCGCGAGCTTCTGGACGCGGGGCTGCATGTCTGGTCGGAAAAGCCGATGACCCTGTCGATGGACGACGCCCGCGCCCTGCACGCGCTGGCGGCGGCAAAGGGCGTCCATCTCGCCTCGGCACCGTCCTCGGTGCTGTCCGAGGCCGCACAGGCCCTGGGCCGCGCGTTGCGCGCCGGGATCGCGGGGCGGCCCGTCGTCGCCTATGCCGAGATGGACGACGGTTTCATCCCGCAGGCGCCCTACCGGCTATGGCGCAGCGAAAGCGGCGCGCCCTGGCCCGCCGGGGACGAATTCCGCACCGGCGCCACGCTCGAACATGCGGGCTACTGGCTGTCGTGGCTGATCGCGCTGTTCGGGCCGGTGCGCACGGTGGTCGCGGCCTCGGCGGAACTGGTGCCCGGCAAGGAGGGCGTCGAGGGCGTGCCCGATTTCTCGGTCGCCACGCTGTTCTTTCATTCGGGCATGGTCGCGCGGCTGACCTGTTCCATCGCGGCGCCGGTGGACCGTCGCCTGCGCGTTGTCGGCGAGACGGGCACCCTGACCGTGCCCGAGGCCTGGGACAACGCAACGCGGGTCAAGTTCCGCCGCCGTCTTGTCCTGCGCCGCCGCCTGATCGAATCGCCCCTTGCCCGGCGGGTCGTGGTCTCGGCCAACCCGCATCCGCATGTCGCGCCGAAGGGCGCGGCGGCGATGAATTTCGCGCTCGGCCCGCACGAGATGCTCGACGCCATCGCGGCAGGCCGCACCCCGAGGCTGGCGGGCGACTACGCGCTGCATCTGACCGAGGTGACGCTTGCCATCCACAACGCGGGCGAAGGCGCGGGTGCGCAGGCGATGTCCACCAGATGCGAGGTGATGGAGCCGATGCCATGGGCGCTCTGACCCTGCTGGTCACGGGCGCGGACGGGTTTCTGGGCCGCGCGGTGGTGCGGGCGGCCATGGCGCGCGGCCATGTGGTGCGGCGCCTGACCCGGCGTCCGGGCGGCGATGTGGTGGCCGATCTGGCGGACGGGGTGCCCGCCGGGGCGCTGGACGGGGTGGATCGCGTCATCCATTGCGCCGGGCGGCTGACGGGCGATGCGGCGGCGCTGATGCGCGACAATGTCACCGCCACGCGCAACCTCGCGCAGGCGGCATCGGTGCCGATGGTGCTGGCCGGGTCCGTCGCGGTCTGCGACGGCATGGCCGCGCATGTGGACGAGGAGACGCCGCCCGACCCCCGCCCCGATCTGCGCGACGCCTATACCCGCGCCAAGATCGCGCAGGAGGTCGCGGCGGATGCCGGCCAGCCGCTGCGCATCCTGCGGCTGGGTGCGCTATGGGGGCCGGGGCGGCTGTGGAACGCGCATCTGGGGGTGCGGGCCGGGCCGCTGTTCCTGCGCATCGGGCGGGGGGAAATTCCGCTCGCCCATGTCGACAACGCCGCGCTGGCGCTGGTGATCGCCGCCGAGGGTGACTGGCAGGGCCGCGAACTGGTGCATGTGGTGGACGACATCCGCCCCGATGCGCGGCGCTATCTGGCCGCGCTGCCTGCGGCCCCGCGCCTGATCCTGCCGGTTCCCTTCGCGCTGGTGGACACGCTCGCCCGCCTTGCGGCGCCGTTCGGCCCCCGCCTGCCCGGCCTGCTGCGCCGCCCGACGCTGCACGCGCGCATGGGGCCGCGCACCTATGCCAATGCGCGGCTGCACGCGCTGGGCTGGGCGCCGGTCGCCTCATTCCCCGAGGGCCTGATCCCATGACCGGCCCCGTTGCCTTTCTGACCGGCGAATATCCGCGCGCCACCGATACCTTCATCCAGCGCGAGGTCGCCGCCCTGCGCGAGGCCGGGCTTGTCGTGCTGACCGCCAGCATCCGCCGCACCGGCGCCGAACACATGGTCGGCGCCACCCAGCGCGCGGAACAGGCCCGCACCTTCCATGTGCTCGAGGCCACGGCGCATCCGCGCCTGCTGGCGGCGATCCTCGCGCATCCGCTGCGCGTCCTGCGCGCGCTGGCGCTGGCCTGGCGCACAGCGCCCAAGGGCCTGCGCGGGCGGGCCTACAACCTGGTCTATCTGGCCGAGGCGGTCACGCTGGCCCGCTGGCTGCGCACGCAGGGCGTCGTGCATCTGCACAACCACATCGCCAAGGCGAGCAGCACCGTGGCGATGCTTGCCGCCGGGATGGCGGGCATCCCCTACAGCTTTACCCTTCACGGCCCCGACGATCTGGCCGAACCCGCGCACTGGCGGCTGGATGAAAAGATCGCGCGGGCGGCCTTTGTCGCCTGCATCTCGGATTTCGCGCGGGCGCAGGCGATGCTGCATTCGGCGCCCCGGCACTGGCCGCGCCTGCATGTGGTGCATTGCGGGGTCGATCCCGCCCGCTACGACCGCCCGCGCGCGCCCGGTGCCGGGCGGCTGCTGTTCGTGGGCCGGCTGGCGGCGGTGAAGGGGGTGCCGGTGCTGTTCGAGGCCCTCGCCGCCCTGCGCCGGACCCGCCCCGATGTCACGCTGACGCTGATCGGCGACGGGCCGGAACGCGCCGCGCTGGAAGCCGAGGCGCAGGCCATGGGCATCGCCGGGATGCTGCGCTTTGAAGGCTACCGCGACGCGGATTTCGTGGCCGATGCCCTGACTCGCACCGATGCGCTGGTGCTGCCGTCCTTCGCCGAAGGCGTGCCGGTGGTGCTGATGGAGGCGATGGCAGCGCGGCTGCCGGTGGTCGCCACTGCCGTGGGCGGGGTGGGCGAACTGGTCGAACACGGGGTTTCCGGCCTCGTCGTGCCGCCGGGCAATGCGGTCGCGCTGGCGCAGGCGATCCTTGCCGCGCTGGACGCGCCGCCCGCGATGGGCGAGGCCGGGCGTGCCCGCGTGGTCGCGGCCTTCGACAGCCGCATCGAGGCGCGGCGCCTTGCCACCCTTGTCACCACACCCCCGGACGCCCCCCGCCCGGACATCCGCCCGAGGCCGCTGCCATGACCGCCATCGCCGCCGTCGCCATCGGCCGCAACGAAGGCGCGCGGCTGCGCGACTGCCTGACCTCGTTGCAGGCGCAGGTCGGACGGGTGGTCTATGTCGATTCCGGCTCGGGCGACGGCAGCCCCGATCTGGCCCGCAGCCTCGGCGTCGAGGTGGTCGAGCTGGACCCCGCCACCCCGTTCTCGGCCGCGCGCGGCCGCAACGCGGGGGTCGAGGCGCTGCGCGCCGGGGGCCTGCCCGACCTGATCCAGTTCGTCGACGGCGACTGCACGCTGGTCCCCGGCTGGATCGAGGTCGGGGTCGCGGCGCTGGACGCCGATCCGGGGCTTGCGCTCGTCACCGGCTGGCGGACCGAGGAACACCCGCGCGCCAATGCCTTTCACGCCATGGTCGAAATCGAATGGCACCGGCCCGCAGGCCCCATCGACGCCTGTGGCGGCGACATGCTGGTGCGCAGCGTGGTCTTCGACGACATCGGCGGCTTCAACGCGGCCCTCGTCGCCTCGGAGGACGAGGATTTCGTCCAGCGCCTGCGCAAGGCGGGCCACGGCGCGCTGCGCCTGCCGGTGGCGATGACCCGCCACGACATCGAGATGACGCGGTTCGGCCAGTGGTGGCGGCGCCACCTGCGCAGCGGGCAGGGCTTTGCCGAGGTGGGCGGGATTCACCCGCCGCATTTCGCCGCCGAACGCTATCGGGCCTGGCTCTGGGGGGCAATGCTGCCGGGCGCGTTCGTCCTGTCGCTCGGGCTGCGGTTCTGGGGGGTGGCGGCGCTGATCGTCGTGCTTTACGCCGCGAACCTTGTGCGTCAGTGGCGCTGGCTGCGGCGCGAGGGCCTGCCGCGCGACCTAGCGTTGCGCACCGCCGCGCTGTTCGTCGCGGTCAAGCTGCCGCAGGCGGCGGGCATGGCGCGCTTTCACCTGCGCGGCGGACGGCGCGCACCGGTGCGGATCATCGAATACCGGGGACCGGGGGCCTGATTGTTCGCGGCAATGGCATAGAATTGCCCGATTTCCCCTATTCAACGCCACCAGAGCGGGTCGCGTTTTCGTGGATTCGGCGGACCCGCTCTAACTTGTTGTTTTGCCGCATTGTCGCGGGCGCCAAATGTTCCATTTGGCTGCGAAATGCTCTACAGGACTGACCGGGAAGATACGGCGATGAGCGACAGAGGCAGGCTGACCGGGCGGGCACGGCTCGACCCCGGAGCGCGCGAGCGGATCCTTGCTGCTGCGGCGCCTGCACCCGCGCGGAGCGACACCCCGCCCGCCGGGGCCGGGCCGTCCGGCATGGCCGAACTGCGCGCGATCATCCTCGACCTTCAGGACGCGGGCGCGGCGGCGGACACCCCGGCGGACACGACCCCCCCGGCCCGCGACGACCCCGCGCCGCCGCCCGACATCGAGGCCAACTGGGCACGCCTTGCCACGATCCCCGTCGATCCGGGCCGCATGGACGACAACCTCGTCATCACCGCCGCGCGCCACGATCCGGCGGCAGGCGCCTTCGACGTGCTGCGCACCCGCATGGTGCAGGCGATGGCCGACCGGGGCTGGCGGCGGGTGGGGATCACCTCGCCCACCAAGGGCTGCGGCAAGAGCTTCACCGCGCTGAACCTTGCCGTCACGCTGTCGCGCTATGCCGGACATCGGGCGGTGGTGCTGGATCTGGACCTGCGCGCCCCCGCGCTGGCGCGCACCCTGGGCATGGCGGCGCCGGGACCGGTCGGCGACATGCTGCGCGGGACGGTGGCGCCTCTCGATCACCTGCGCCGCTTTGCCGCCAATGCGCTGAACATCGGCGCCAACGTCGCGCTCGGTCTCAACGACCGGGTGGAACCCTATGCCGCCGAACTGTTCCAGACACGGCAGATGGCGCAGGTGCTGGCGCGGATCGAGGCCGAGCTTGCGCCCGATCTCATGCTCTTCGACCTGCCGCCCGCGCTGGCACAGGACGATGTGATCGCGCTGGCGCCGCTGTATGACTGCATCCTGATGGTAGTGGGCGGCGGCGCGACCACGCCACGCGAGGTGCGCGAATCCCTGCGCCGCATCGGCGAGGACAAGCCCGTTCTGGGGATGATCCTCAACCGTGGCGAGGGCGCGGACGGCGACGCCTACCGTTACGCCTATTACTGACGCCCGGCCATGACCGGCACCGGCGCCACGCGCCGCAGGCCGCCGCGCCCCCAGAGCGCGGCCAGCGCCGCAACCGCCGCCACGATCGCCCCGATCCCCAGTCCCGCGCCGACGCGACGGCGCCGCCGTGCCCGCGTCGAACGCAGCAGCGGCACGACGATCACCGGCTGCACGCCAAGCAGCCGTTCCATCTGGCGGGCGTTGCGGATCGCGGGCTGCATGATCTCGAGCGCCAGCGCCAGCGCCAGCGCGAGGACGACGACCGCAACCCCGCCCGCAAGCGCAAGTTTCGCGCGGCTCATCGAGACGGCGTAATCCGGCACCTCGGCGCGTTCGAGCACGCTGAAGCGTTCGACCTGTTCGCGCGAGGACAACAGTTCCGCCGTCGCCGCCTCGGTGCGCTGGGTGGTCAGGACCGTCAACTGCGCCTCGAGCTGGTCGAGCGAGCGCGTCTGCGCGGTCAACTGCCGCTCGACCTCGGGGGCAGCGGCAATCGCCGCCTCGACCCTGGCGATGTCGGTGGCGACAAGGTCGATCTGCTCGGCAAGCAGGCGCTCCTGCGCGGCGGCATCCTCGGGGCGCAGGCGTCCGCTGGCACCCTGCAGCTCGATCCGTTGCTGTTCCAGCGCCAGACGCGAGCGGGTCAGTTCGTTCAGGTGATCGCGCTGCGCGGTCAGCCCCTCGGGCAGCGAATCGACATGCGCGGTGCGGAAGTCGGCGATCCGGCCCTCGAGCGCCGCGATCTGGTCGCTGACGCGGGTTTCCTCGGAGACGAGAAATTCCAGCGTACGCGCCGCCCGCCCCTCGGCGCGTTCCTGCGCCTCGCGGATGATGCTGTCGAGCAGCGCATTGGCGACACCGGCGGCCTTTTCGGGATCATCCAGCCGCACGGTGATCGACAGGCCGGTGGGCTGCACGTCCGGTCGCCACGCCTGCGCGGGATCGACGATCTTCCGGGTGGTGACCGCCAGCCGCAGCGCCGCGACCCGTTCGGTGGCCGAGGGCAGCGCGTCGAACAGGCCGAAGTCGGCGATCATGCGTTCGATATTGCCGCGCGCCATGAGATGCTGGGTGACGAGATCAAGCTGCGCATTGGCGGACAGGCCGCTTGCCTGCCCCGAGGTGCTGACCGTCACTTCCGGCATCTCGACCTGGATGACGGCGGTGGCCTCGTAGGCGCGCGGGCGTTCCTTGACGACCAGCACCACGGCAGGCAGACCGACGGCAAGGATCAGCACGATCAGCCACAGCCGCCGCCACAGCGCGGCACGCAGGTCGGAAAGGCTGCCGATGGGTCCAGGCATTCTTGTTCTCCGGTCGCCCGCACCGCCTGTCGACCGCACCGGACGCACATGCACCGGCAGGACGGCACGCCAGATCACGCACCGTCACCGCCATATCCGGCAAGGATCATAGCCCGATCCCGGTTCCGAAACCACTTTTCCATCGCATCGCGGCGGCAACGGAATGTTTCTGCGCGGGGGGTCGATCCGCCACAATTTGGCCAGTTTGCGCGCGGCAGGCAGGCGCCTCAGCCGCCGGGGGTCGCGCGCCCCGCGCCTTCGGGCACGGCCTGCGTCCCGTGTCGCGCGCTGGCCAGCGCCTTGCGCAGCGCGACAAAGGCCGCGTCGGTGCCGGTCGCCGTGCGCAGTGCCAGAAATTCCTCGAGCGCGGGCTGCACGGCGATGGCCGCGTCGGTCTGGGGGTCGCTTCCGGCGGCATAAAGACCCGCGCGGATCATCAGCGCCGCGCGATCCCAGGCGCCAAGATGGGCGCGCGCCTCGGCGATGAGCTGGTTCTCGACCCGCCCCGCCGCCGCAGGCAGGGCGCGCGAGACCGAACGCAGTACGTCGATGGCCGGAAAGCGCCCGCCCTCGGCGATGGCGCGATCCAGCACGACATGCCCGTCAAGCACCCCGCGCAGCATGTCGGCGACGGGTTCCTCCATGTCCGACCCGGCGACGAGCACCGAATAGACGGCGGTGATGTCGCCCTGCCCCGCACCCCCCGGCCCGGCGCGTTCGCACAGCGCAGCGATTGCAGGCCCGGTCGAGGCCGGAAAGCCGCGCAGGTTGGCGGGTTCGCCCCCGGCGGCGGCGATTTCACGATGCGCCTCGGCAAAACGGGTGACGCTGTCGAGCAGCAGCAGCACGTTGCGTCCGGCATCGCGGAAATGTTCGGCAACGGCGGTCGCGGCATGGGCCGCCCGCGCGCGAATCTGCGGCGCCCGGTCCGAGGTCGCGGCGACGACCACCGCGCGGCGCATTCCGTCGGGGCCGAGCACGTCGTCGATGAAATGCCGCAGCTCGCGCCCGCGTTCGCCCACCAGGCCGATGACGATGACATCGGCCTCGACCCCGGTGGCCAGCCCGGCGAGCAGCATCGACTTGCCGACACCCGACCCGGCGAACAGCCCGATCCGCTGGCCGCGCACCAGCGGCAGCAGCGTGTCGAGCACCGCATAGCCGGTCGCCAGCCGCGCGCCCAGCGCACGGCGCCCCTCGGGTGCAGGCGGCGGCCTGCGCAGGCGGCGCGGCACCAGGCCGGGCAGCAGCGGGCGTCCGTCAAGCGGGCACCCGTCCGGGTCGATCACCCGGCCGATCCAGTCATCGGCGGGCGCAAAGCGCGGCGGCGGCACGAGACGCACCGGATCACCAAGACCCACGCCTTCGCCCGTGCCTTCGGGCAGCAGCAGGACGCCGGGGCCGTCGATGCGGATCACCTCGGCCCGCAGAGGCCCGGCCTCGCAGAGGATTTCGGCCCGCGCGCCGAGTCGCGACAGCCGCGACAGCCCGCCCGCGACCAGCCCCGCCGCCGAAACGCCGGTGATGCGCCCGGCAGGCATCCGCGCCGCAGCCGCCCCGATCACCGCAGCGGCCCGCCCGAGCAAGGAATCATCCATCGTCGCCCCCGTTCAAATCCGGTTCATCGTGAACCGATCCTTAGGGAATCAGGCTTAAGACCGGGTTCATCCGCAGGGAGAATCCCGATGTTCGACAATCTCGCCCTCTTTCGCCTTTCGGCCGCGCAGGCTGCCCATGCGGTGCAGCGCCTTTCGGTGACGGCGGCCAATGTCGCCAATGCCGACACGCCCGGATTCCGGGCGCAGACGGTGGACGGTTTTGCCGACATGCTCGACCGGGGCGGCACGCTGGCGCTGCGCGTCACGCGGGCGGGGCACATGGTCCCGGCGGGTGGCACCGGCCCCGCGCGCATCCGTGACGCGGGCGGACAGGCGGCGCCGAACGGCAATACCGTCTCGCTCGAACGCGAAATGATCGCCGGGGTCGAAGCCGGGCAGGAACAGGCCCGCGCGCTGGCCATCTACCGCCACGGCCTGACCGTGCTGCGGCTGTCGCTGGGGCGCTAGGCGATGACCGGCTTCATCGACGCGCTCAGGGTCTCGGCCTCGGGGATGGACGCGCAGGCCACGCGGCTGCGCTATCTGTCGGAAAACATCGCCAACGCCGATACGCCCGGCTACCACCGCAAGACCGTGTCCTTTCACGCGGCGACGGGGCGCGATGCGCCCGCAGGCGCCGTCCGCCCCGGCCCGATGCGCCTCGATGCGGCGGAACCCGAACGCATCTTCGACCCCGCGCATCCGCTCGCCGGTGCCGACGGCTACCGTCAGGGGTCGAACGTGAACCTGCTGGTCGAAATCGCCGACACGCGCGAGGCGGGCCGCAGCTACGAAGCCAACCTGCGCGTGTTCGACCAGTTGCGGCAGATGTCGACCGCGCTGCTCGACCTGCTGCGCCGATAGGAGACTCCGCATGAACATCAGCCAGACCCTCGCCGCCGGGCAATATGCCGCCGCGCGCCCGGCGACCGCGCCCCAACCCGGCACCGGCGGCAACCTGATCGCGCAGGCCGCCTCGGATTTCGCCGACACGCTGGCCGCAGGCGAAAATGCCGCGCTGGCCGCAATGCGGGGCGCCGACGACCCGAACGCGCTGGTGACGGCATTGGCCCAGACCGAACTCGCGGTCGAGACGGCGGTGACGATCCGCAACCGCGTGGTCGAGGCCTATCAGGAAATCCTGCGGATGCCGGTCTGAACCATGCAGGCGGCGCTTCTTCATGACATCCTGCGTCAGGGGCTGTGGGTGGCGACGGTGATCTCGCTGCCGATCCTCGCGGTGGCGCTGGCGGTCGGGCTGCTTATCGGGGTGCTTCAGGCGCTGACCTCGGTGCAGGAAATGACGCTGACCTTCGTGCCCAAGGTCGCCGCCATCGCCGCGACCTTCTGGATCAGCACGGGTTTCATGACCGACACGCTGACCGCCTATTTCCGCGACGTGATCGCGCCCGCCATCGCCGGAGGCTGAGATGGACAACACGATCTACGCCACCCTCTCGCGCCAGTCGGGCCTCATGGGGCAGATGCAGATGGTGGCGAACAACATCGCCAACGCCAACACCACCGGCTTCCGGGCCGAAGGGATGCTGTTCTCGGAATTCATCCGCCGCACCGGCGCGGACGAGCCCTCGCTGTCGATGGCCGCCGCGCGGGTGCGCGTGACCGATCTGGCGCAGGGCGCGCTGGCGATGACCGGCGGCCGCTTCGATCTGGCGATCCAGGGCGACGGCTTCTTTCTGGTCGCGGCGCCGGACGGCGAACGGCTGACGCGGGCGGGGGCCTTCACCCCCGACGCCGAGGGCAATCTGGTGACGATGCAGGGCTGGCCGGTGCTTGATGCGGGCGGCGCCCCGCTGTTCGTGCCGACAGGCGCCGGGCAGGTCGCCATCGCGCCCGACGGCACCATCTCGGCGGACGGCCAGCCGGTCGGACAGGTGGGGATCGTGCTGCCTGCCGACCCGCTGGCCATGACCCGCTTCGACGGGGTCGGCTTTCGCAGCGACGCCGGATGGGAACCCGCCCCCGACGCCCGCATCCTCCAGGGTTTTCTTGAAGAATCGAACGTCGATCCCGTGCTCGAGGTCGCCCGCATGATCGAGGTGCAGCGCGCCTACGAAATGGGCCAGACCTTCCTCGAGCGTGAGGACGAACGCATCCGCAACGTCATCCAGACCCTGTCGCGTTAGGAACCCATGATGCGCGCACTCGAAATCGCCGCCGCCGGAATGCAGGCCCAGCAGACGCGGGTCGAGGTCATCGCCAACAACCTCGCCAACATGAACACCACCGCCTACAACGCGCGCCGCGCCGAATTCGCCGACCTGCATTACCAGCAGTTGCAGCGCCCCGGCGCGATCAGCGCCGCCGACGGCACCGTCCTGCCGGTGGGGGTGCAGCTTGGCCTCGGGGTCCGGCCCACCGCCGTCTCGGTGCTGCTCGGCCAGGGGGCGCCCGCGCAGACCGGCGGCGACCTCGATCTTGCCATCGAGGGGTCGGGCTATCTTGAAGTGACGCTTCCCGACGGTCGCGCCGCCTATACCCGCGACGGCGCGCTGAAACTGACCGGCGACGGGCTGATCGTCACCTCGGACGGCTGGCCGGTCGTGCCGCAGATCACCGTGCCCGCCGATGCGCGCGCCCTCGACATCAATGCGGAAGGCGAAGTCTGGGCCGTCTTTTCCGACCGGGTCGAACCCGAATTCCTCGGCCAGTTCACGCTGGCCGGGTTCACCAACGCCAAGGGTCTCGAGGCAGCGGGATCGAACCTCTATCTCGAAACCGGCGCCTCCGGCCCGGCGCTGGTGGCCGCGCCGGGGCGCGACGGGCTGGGCACGCTGCGGCAGGGCTATCTCGAATCCTCGACCGTCGATCCGGTGAAGGAAGTCACCGACCTGATCGAGGCCCAGCGCGGCTATGAACTGAACTCCAAGGTCATCACCTCGGCCGACCAGATGCTCGGCGCCATGGTGGCGATGCGATGATCCGCGCGGGCATGATCCTTCTTGCCGTCACCGGCGCGGCGCAGGCCGACATCGTGGTGCCCGCCCGCAACATCCCGGCGCGCAGCCTGATCGCGCCCGACGACCTGATCCTGCGCGCGGGCGACATCCCCGGCGCGCTGGCCGATCCGGGCGCCGTCGCCGGGATGGAGGCGCGGGTGGCCCTTTACGCCAACCGCCCAATCCGCGCGGGCGACATCGGCCCCCCCGCCATCGTCGAGCGCAACCAGACCGTCACGCTCGTCTTCGATCGCGGCGGTCTGGTCATCACCACCGAGGGCCGCGCCCTCGACCGGGCCGGGCCGGGCGACGTGGTCAGGGTGATGAACCTTGCCTCGCGCACCACGGTCTCGGCCCGCATCGACCCGGACGGCAGCGCCCGTGTCGGCGGCTGAACCCGCGCGCGGCCGCGTCGCCGCCAGCCTGCTCGTCGCCAGCCTGTTTGCTGTCGGCCTGCTCGCCGCCTGCGAGGGGGCGTCGCCCATCGGCACGCCGCCCGACTTTTCGCCCGCCACGGCCACGCCCGAACAGATGGCGATGATGACCCCCGGCATGGGCCACGATCCCGCCGCCACCACGGCGCGCAGCCCGCGCGCGGCCTCGCTCTGGACCGGCGAACGCGGCTCGCTGCTGGGCGACAACCGCGCGATCCGTCGCGGCGACATCCTGACCGTGGTCATCGCCATCGACGACCAGGCGGCGATCTCGAACAGCAGCAGCCGGGGCCGCGACGGCACGCAGCAGATGGGCGTCCAGGCCTTTTTCGGCCGCGAGGCGCGGGCAGACGTCCCCCTCGATCCGGCGGTGCAGCTCGACTCGGGGTCCGCCTTTTCGGGCGAGGGGTCGGTGCGGCGCAACGAACGGCTTACCCTGCGCGTCGCCGCCACGGTGATCGAGATGCTGCCCAGCGGCGTTCTGGCCATCTCGGGGCGGCAGGAGGTCCGGGTGAACAACGAACTGCGCGAACTTCTGGTCTCGGGCTACGTCCGCCCCGCCGACATCACGCGCCAGAACGAGGTCAGCTATGACAAGATCGCGGCGGCGCGCATTTCCTACGGCGGGCGCGGGCAGATCAGCGACATGCAGCAACCGCGCTGGGGGCAGCAGGTGCTCGACCTTGCGCTGCCGTTCTGAGGTGCGGCGATGAAGGCGGTGCTCCTGCTTCTGGTGCTGCTCGTCCTCGGCGCGGGGGCGGGTGCGGGCGTGGCGTGGTTCGGCCCGTGGCAGCCCGCCCGCGACATGGCGGACGGCACCGACGCGCCGCCCGTCGCCGATCCTGCGCCCGGCGCCGGGGCCGAAGCCGCGCCCGCGCCCGCCGCGCCGGGCCTGCCGGTCGCCTCGGCGATCCGCCCGGATGCCGACTACCAGCGGCTCGACGATCCGTTCCTCGTGCCGCTGGTGCGCGACAACGCCGTCGCCGCGATGATGGTGCTGACCCTCGGGCTTGAGGTCGCGCCCGGCCAGTCCGACCTGATCCGCCGCCGCGAGCCGCGCCTGCGCAACCAGCTTCTGCAGGCGCTGTTCGACCACGCCAACACCGGCGGCTTCGACGGCATGTTCACCGGCGCCGCCAACATGCGGGCCTTGCGCGAATCCCTGACCCGCGCCGCCCGCGACGTGGTCGGCGATGCGGCAGGCAGCGTCCTGATCCTCGACATGGTCCGGCAAGAGGGCTGAGCAGCCGCCCCAGGGCCGTCGCATTTGCCGGAGATTCGGCGAGCGGCCCCCGGATTTCCCCTTCGGGCGGGCAGGGCACGACCGGCACCCGCCTGCAAGGGCGTTCCTGTGGCGTCGGCCATGCTGCCCCGGAGGCAATCGGGCGAACTGCCTGCCAGGCCGCGTGGTGCAACGGTGGGGCAGCATGACCGGCGCCCGCACCGGGGGTGGGCGCGGATGCGCCCGCCCTGGGGGGCGGGGCGGGCGCCGGTCGTGCTGCGCACGACCGAAGGGGGACATCTGCGGGCCGCGCGCCGCATGGTCGGCAAATACGATTTCCCGTCCGGGCGGGCAGGGCAGCCCTGCGCGGGTCGGCACGGCACCGGCGCCCGCAAACCACGTCATTGCGAGGCGAAGCCGAAGCAACCCCGACATCTCGTGCAATGCCGTCGGGGTTGCTTCGTCGGCTTCGCCTCCTCGCAATGACGAAAATATGTCGTTCGCCCGATTGCCCCGACTGCGCCCGCTATCCCGCCGCGTCCTTCACGCGAAAGCCCTCCCGGATTTTCCCCGTCGGTCGTGCGCAGCATGGTCACCACCCGCCCGGCCCGCCGATTCCGGCCCGGCGGCGATCACCCGGCCCCCCGCCTATTCGCCCGACGCGGCGCGGCGGGCGGCAGTGCGCTGTGCGGCGCGCAGGGACTGCGCCGCAAGCTCGGCCACCACCATGTCGCGCCCGAATGCACGGCGCAGCGCCGCCCGTTCGTGTTCCTGCACCACCCGAAGCCGCGCCTGCGCGCCCTGAAGCGCGCGGCGATGCGTCTCGCCCCAGGTCTCCCAGCGCAGATCGACCCCGGCGCGCAGGGCGACATCCTCGGCGGTTCGTTCGGCAGCGCGGCGGCAATACGCCGCATCCAGCGCCGCCAGGCGGGCGATGATCGCCTTTTCGCGCTGTTGCAGCGCCGCAAGCCGCGCCTCGGCGGCGGCAAGATGCGTGGCCGTCACCCGCCGCAGCCCGGCGATCCCGCCCGCCGTCATCGCCGCGCCGCCCGCAGGCGCATGTCGTCGGCAAAGCGGATCGCGGCGGCCACCGCACGATAATGGCGCCGGTCGATCCGGGCGCCGATACGCGCCTCGGCGAACAACGCCCGCGCGGTCGGCGGGTCGGAATGGACCGGCACGCCATGTTCCGCCGCCAGTTCGCGGATGCGCTGCGCGATCGCATCGACCCCCTTGGCCACGCAGCGCGGCGCCGCGTCGCGGGCCGGATCCCAGGCCAGCGCGACGGCATAATGCGTCGGGTTGACGATGACCACGCTTGCCCCGGCGACGACCTTGCGCAAGGGCGCGGTGGCCAGCGCCGTGGCGCGAGCGCGGCGCTGCTGGCGCATGGCGGGATCACCCTCGCTTTCCTTCATCTCGTCGAGAAGCTGGCGCCGGGTCATCCGGTTGCGGCTGTGGTGCGAATGGTGCTGCCAGACCAGGTCGATCACCGCGAATGCCGCCGCCGCGATCACCACCCGGACCAGCAGCCCCGCGACAAGATCGCCGAGCACCCCCAGCGCGATTCGCGGCTCAAGCCCGGCGGTCGCGGCGATCCGGTCGAGATTGTCCGCCAGATAGACGCCGAGCAGCCCCGCCACGACCACGAGCCGCGCGAGGGATTTCAGAAACTCGACCAGCCCGCGCGGCCCGTATTTCTGCTTTGCATTCGCCACCGGCGAAAGCCGCGACCCCTTGGGGGCCAGCTTCGAGGGCGCGAAGGCCGGGGCCTTCTGGGCGATCAGGGCCAGCACGGCGGCGGCGGGGGGCAGCAGGAACCACGGCAGCATGACCAGCAGCACCGCGCCAAGGCCGGGCCGGACGGCGGCGGCGAATCCTGGCGCCGCACCCGCCAGCGCCGGGCCGTCGGCGCGGGACAGAAACCCCGCCAGCGCCGCCCCCGCCGCCTGCAGCGTCGTGGCGCCCACAAAGATGATCACCAGCGCCATCACTGCCTGCACGGCGAATGTGGTCAGTTCGGGGGAAAGGGCGATGTCGCCCTGACGGCGGGCGTCGTCGAGGCGCCGCTCGGTCGGTTCGTGCGGCTTTTCGCCGCTGTCGTCGTCGTCGTTCATGGTGCCGGGAACGGCGTGGCAAGGGTGCGTTCCAGCGCCCCGGCCCACAGCCCCAGCATGAGCGGCGCCGTCCCCAGCAGCAGCACGATGCTGCCGCCGGTCAGGAACGGGGCGCCGATGAAGGTGACCATGAGCTGCGGCATGGCGCGATTGATGAGGCCGAGCGCGATATTGTACAGCAGCGCCGCTATGACGAAGGGCAGCGCCAGTGAAAACGCCAGCGCGAAGCTGTGCGCCACCGCCGCCGTCCCCGCCGTGGCGACGGTTTCGGCCGAGGGGAAGGTGCCCGCCGGGACAAGGACATAGCTTTCGATCAGATAGGCCACAAGCCGCAGGTGCAGCCCGGCGGCCATGGCCAGCGCGATGCCGCCCGAGACCAGCAGATGCCCGGTGGCCGGGGCCGGATCCACGGTGATGCCGCCGCCCGCGATCTGGGCCAGCGACACCGATTGCGCCGCGATCGCGCCTGCGGTCTGCAACGCCAGCACCAGCAGCCGCAGCGCCGCGCCGAACAGCAGCCCGGCCAGCACCTCGGCCAGGGCCATGCCCAGCCCGGCGGCGGCTCCGGTCGGCGCCGCCATGTCCGCGCCGACCGCAGGCAGGACGCAAAGCGCAAAGCCCGCCGCCACGGCAAGGCGGATGCGCACCGGCACGCCCTGTTCACCAAAGCCGGGCGCCAGCGCGACGACGGCGCCCACGCGCAGCAGGACCAGCAGCGCCGCCCATCCCCAGGGCGCGGCCAGCGCGGCAAGGGCGGCGGCGATCCGGTCGGCATCGGCCCCGGTCACGCCGCCACCATGCCGACGAGCGCGGGT
The DNA here is from genome assembly GCA_019454835.1 of Rubellimicrobium sp. Classification (GTDB taxonomy): domain Bacteria; phylum Pseudomonadota; class Alphaproteobacteria; order Rhodobacterales; family Rhodobacteraceae; genus JADYZU01. The sequence continues at coordinate 71,305 of JACFNP010000006.1, read as the reverse complement.
CTGGCGTCGATGCCGATCTCCTCGAACGAGAGCACCGGGTTGGGAATGCCGCGCGCGGCCATGACCGTGTGCAGGAACCGCCGCCGCCGCGCCGAGGTGACCAGTGCCGGATAGCTGCCGTTTCCGGCGGCCTCGGCCATGCTGTCGCCGATGGCGCGGGCGAGACGGCTGAAATCGTCGGGCGGCAGGCCGACATCGCCGCCGCGTTCCCCGGCGATCTGGTAGCTGGCGAACAGATCCTCCCATTCGGGGGCAAGCTGCACCAGCGGGATGGTGCCGTCGGGGCGGCGCAGTTCGCCGACAAGCTGGAAACCCAGCCGCTGGCGGACATGTTCGGCGATCTGGTCGGCGCTTTGCGCGATCTGGCGCCCTTCGGCCACGGCTTCAAGGATCAGCGGCAGGTTGCGGATCGAGACCCGTTCGGCCAGCAGCAGCCGCAGCACCGCCAGAAGAATGTCGACGGGTACGCGGTCGGGGACCAGTTCGTCGATCATGCGGCGGTTCGCCTCGGCGCGGGCGCGGTCGCCGAGGTTCGTCATCTCGTCGAGAAGGCGGCGCAGCGCCTTCAGCGTGAGAAGGCGCGGAAAATTGCGCTTGATGATTTCAAGCAGATGGGTGGCCAGCACTTCGGACGCGGTCACCGTGGTCAGCCCGGCGTCCTGCGCGGCGCCCCGGACATCGGGCGCGATCCAGCGCGCGGGGGCGCCGTAGACGGGTTCCTGCACGTCGTCGCCGGGCGGGGCAGCCGCGCCGCCAGCGGGCAGCAGCGCCAGAAGATGGCCGGGCTGCAGCGTGGCGCGCGCCTGTTCGACGCCCAGGACGCGGATCACATAGGTCGCGGGCGGCAGCGCGGCGCTGTCGGTGAGGCGGATTTCCGGCAGGATCAGCCCGAAGACCGTCGCCACATGATTGCGCATCGTGGTGATGCGGGCGTCGAGGCCGTTGGTCGGGTCAAGAACCATCTCGACCAGATCGGGCGCGAATTCGAGATGGATGTCGTCGAGATCGAGCAGGTCGCCCAGCGTCGGCGCATGTGCCGCCGGGGCGGCGGACGGTGGTGCCGCAGCCCCGGCCTGCTGCCTGCGCGCCGCCCGCCAGGCGGCAAGGGCCAGCGCGGCCGCGCCGCCGACGAAGGGCAGGAACGGCAGCCCCGGCACCACGCCGAACAGCAGCATGAGCGCGGCCACCGCCGCCAGCGCCGACGGGTGGCGGCCAAGCTGGGCGACCAGCGCGATGTCCGTCGCCCCGTTCTGGCCGCCGCGCGCAAGCAGCATCCCCGCGCCGACCGAGATGATGACGGCGGGAATCTGCGTCACCAGCCCGTCGCCCACCGTCAGGATGGCATAGGTTTCAAAGGCGCGCCCGACCGGCAGGCCGTGCACCAGCGTGCCGACGAGAAGCCCGACGATCAGGTTCAGCGCGGTGATCAGCAGCCCGGCAACGGCATCGCCCTTGACGAATTTCGAGGCACCGTCGAGCGAGCCGTAGAAGGTGGTTTCGGCCTGCTCGCGTTCGCGGCGGGCGCGGGCCTCGGCGTGGTCGATGGCGCCCGAGGCCAGATCGGCGTCGATGGCAAGCTGCTTGCCCGGCATGGCATCGAGGGCGAACCTTGCGCCGACCTCGGCCATGCGGGCGGCGCCCCTGGTGATGACGACGAAGTTGACGATCAGCAGGACGCCGAAGATGACCAGACCGATCAGCACCGAGCCGCCCATCACGAATTCGGCGAAACCCTCGATCACGTTGCCTGCGGCGTCGGTGCCGGTGTGGCCCTGCCCGATGATGAGCCGGGTCGACGACACGTTGAGCGCGAGCCGCAGGATCAGCCCGGCCAGCAGCACGGTCGGGAAGGACGAGAAATCGAGGGGCCGTTCGACATAGAGCGCGGTCGTGAAGATCAGGATCGCCAGCGCGAACGAGGCGGCGAGGCCGATGTCGATCACGAAGGCCGGGACCGGCAGGATCATCATGACGATCACCGCCATCAGCGCGACGGCCAGCACGACCGTCGGCTGAAGGAATATCCCGCGCCATGCCGCGCTGCCCATCACCGCCCTCACAACCCGAGCGGGACGAGCGATCCCGCCGCCCCGGCGCCGTCGCCCGGTTGCAGCAGCGGGAACCAGTTCACGCGGACCGCCTGCCCCGGCTGTTGCGGCCCCGCCGGAGCGCCCGGATCGCCGCCCAGCGCGGCAAGCGCGCGGTCGAAACGGTCGCGGTAGCGCTGCGCATGGACCGGCGTGCGCGAATGATAGGCCCCCGCCGCAGCCGACCAGTCGCCGGTTTCGGCGTGGAGCGCGCGCAGGAACCCCGCCGCGTAAAGGGCGTTCGCGTCGGGGTCGAACATCGCGGTGACCGAGGCGAAAGCGTCGCCGTGCCAGCGATAGTTGAGCTGGAAGCAACCGACATCAAAGCTGGTCCGGCCTGCGGCGATGATCGCGCGGGCGGCGGTTTCGGCCTGGTCGCGGCTGGCATACCAGTGCCCGGCGCCCGAATCGTTGATCGTCCACGGCCAGGGGGTGACGCCGCCCGACTGGCGGCGGCCGGATTCGACCTGCGCGATGGCCAGCAGCACATCCACCGGGACGCCGGTGCGGCGGGCGGCGTTGCGGGCGGCATCGGCGCAGACCGTGTCGGTCGCGGCGGACGATGCCCCGGCGGCAAGCACCAGAACCAGCGTGACGAGGGCAAGGGCAAGGCGCATCATGCGTTCTGCATCGTGGTGAGGGTGGCGCCACTCTGCACCATCAGGGGTTGCGATGCGGTAAACCGTCACGGCACCGGATCGGCGGCGATCAGATCGAGCAACTCGCGCGTGCGGGCGCGCGTCGATTCGGCATCCTCGAGAAGTGCCGCGCCCCGCAGCAGCGGCCCGGTCAGGTCGGCGGGCCGGTCGGGCGGCGGTGCGACGGCGGCGGTGGCGGGCGGCGGCACGGCGACGGCGATACCGGCACGGATCGATTCGGCCCTGGCATCAGTCAGGCCGAGAAGCTCGGCCTCGACCAGATCGGCGCGGCCGAGCGCGGCGGCGGCTCCGGCCCGCAGATAGCGCCGTTCGGCCAGTGCGGCGCCGGGCGGGCTGTCGCGCATGATGTCCAGCGCCCGTTCCGGGAACCCCAGCGCGATCAGCCGCGCGGCAAGGGCATTGGCACCCTCGGCATCCGGCGGGTGCGTCAGGTCGTCGAAGGCGAGGTCGAGGAACAGGTCGTCGTCCGCCGACCGGACGAAGGCGGCCAGCGCGGCGGCGCGCGCATCTTGCGGCAGGTGGCGCGCAAGGCCCAGCGCGGCGCGATGGTCGCCGATATGGGACAGCAGCCGGACCCGCGCGGCGACCAGGGCGGTTTCCTCGGGTTCGCCGCGATATTCAAAGGCCGCTGCCGCCAGCAGGGCCAGATCGCCGGGGTCGGGCCGGCGGCCCTGCGCAATGACGAGATCGGCCATGTCGATCAGCGCCTGCGGCCCGGTGCGCGCGTCGCCATGTGCCGCCTCGGCAAGGCGCAGGGCGGTGGCCGCACCGTCGCCTGCGGCACGCGCGACCTCGATCCCGGCGCGGGTGGCGGTCGTCGTGATGTCGCCGCCCGCATCGCGGTGCAGGATTTCGTCCCCCGCCAGCGGATCACCGGCGGCGGCGAACAGCAGCGCCAGGCGCGGGGCGAACTGGCGCCGCAATGGGTCGGGCAGACGGCGGAACGCGGTGACGAGTTCGGTGCGGCGGACATCGTCCAGACCGGCGACCGAGCCTTGCGCCAGCGCCCGCCACAGCACCGCCGGCCCCGGACAACCGGCCTGGTGGTCGAGCACCGCCGGATCGGCGGCGCGCCCGTCGATCACGCGGGCCATGAGGCGCATCACCTCGCGCGGGCGACCGGCCTGCGGGGCGAGGGCGAGGGTTTCCTCGGCCTCGCGCCCGAAACCCCAGGCCAGATAGAGCCGGGCCAGCGCCTCGGCGGCTTCGGGCACGATCCGGCCATCGGGGCCGGACAGCGCCGCGCGCGCCGTGGCAAGCGCGGTGAAGAAATCGTCACCGTCGCCGCCATCGCCCAGATCGGAAAGGCCGTCATCAGGGCATCCGGCACGGTGTCCGGCAAGACCGAGAAAATCGTCCATCCCCGTCTGCGCGCTGATGCCGGGGCCGCCGGGCGGCCGGGCGGCCTGCACCACGGCCTGCGGCGCGGGCAAAGCGGCGGCGGGGGCCTGCGACGCGGTCTCCAGCCCGGCGCGCGGCGCGGCCAGATCGAGCAGGCCGAGACCGGCGGCGCGAATCATTCCTTCGGCCATCACCTGCCCGGCCTGCGCCACGGCGGCAGCAGCGGGACGCGCCGGATCAGGCGGCAGGGGCGACGCAGGCGCGGGAACGGGCAACACGGGCGCGCGCAACACCGGCACCGGCGGCGCGCGTGGCACGATCAGCGGCAGCGTGCCGCGGTCGATCACCGCCGCAAGGCGCGGGGGCCGGGGGTCGAGCAGCCGTTCGTTCGGCGAGGCCGGGTCCGGCGCGCCGTCGAGGATATCGACGACAAGCCACCCCTCGCCGTAGGGGAAGATGCGGGCGTGGCAGTCGCAGCCGAGGACGATATCCACGCCGTCACCCTGCACGCGCAGGGCGGCGATGCGGTCGCGGTTGATCGTGTCGTGGACCCGGTCGCCGCGAAAGTCGGGCGCATCATCGACGCGCAGGCCATAGCCATCCGCCACGCGACCGAAACGCCAGCCCGCATCGCCCAGATGCAGCGACAGGCGCGTGAAACCGTCGTGTTCGCCCGCCTGCATGGCAACCTCGGCCGCCAGGGCCTGCGACGCAAGCAGCATCAGCGCCAGCGCCAGCCGGATCATGCGGCGTCGCGCGTGGCCTTCAGCGCCTCCTCGAGATCGTTGAAGCCGGGGCGGTTGTGGTCGGGCGTGTTCTGGCGCCCGACCTCGATGCAGATCTGCGGCGGGTGCTGGTGCAGATTGGCGACCAGCACCTCGCGGATGAGGCGGTAGAAATGGCTTTCATCCTCGATCACCGCGCGCAGCCGCGCCGCAAAGGGACCGACGAAACCGTAGGCAAGAAAGACGCCCAGAAAGGTGCCGACCAGCGCCCCGGCGATGAGCCTGCCCAGCACTTCGGGCGGCTGGTCGATCGAGGCCATGGTCTTGATGACGCCGAGCACGGCGGCGACGATGCCCAGCGCGGGCAGGGCATCGGCGGTCGTGCCCAGCGCGCGCACCGGCCGCATCAGCTTGTGATGATGGGCCTCGATCCGTTTTTCGAGCATGTCCTCGACCTGGTGCGGATCGTCGTAGTTCATCGAGGCCGCGCGCATCGTGTCGCAGACCAGCGACACCGCCTCGGCATCGGCGGCGATGCGCGGGTAGCGGTTGAAGATCGCCGATCCGGCGGGCCGTTCGACATGTTCCTCCAGCGCGACGGGGTTGGCGCGCGACAGGCGGATCAGTTCAAACAGCAGGCACAGCAGGTCGCGATAATCGCCGGGCTGCCAGCGCGGGCCGCGAAACACCCGCACCAGGCCGCGCCCGGCATCACGCAGCACCTCGGGGCTGTTGCCGATGATGAAGGCGCCGGTGGCGGCGCCCGCGATGATCATCATCTCGAACGGCAGCGCCGAGAACACGGTTTCCAGATGGCCGCCGCCGAGCATGAACCCGCCGAAGACCATGACGAAGATCAGGACGATACCGATAAGGCCGGTCATTTTGGGTCTTTCGCGGTCTGTCCGCCACCGGCACGGGTGGGGCGGGTGGCGACCCGGTGGCGGGGGTCAGTGATCGGGAGCCGAGCTGTTGCGCCCGGCAAGGACGGCGCTGATCGAATAGGCGGTCGCGGGCGTCAGGCGCCCCATGATCGCGGCGGCGGCCACCGGATCCATCAGGCCCAGAAAGCCCGCGCCGAAGGCCGGATCCATGGTTTCAAACAGGGCGGCGGCTTCCTGGGGGCGCATGTTTTCGTAAACGGCGGTCAGCCGGGCCAGATCGTCGGCGGCGGCGCGGTCGGCCAGCGCGACCATCGCGGCCAGCGCCTGTTCGGCGGCCTGCAGGGCGGCGAGACGATCCTCGACCTCGGCCGAGGCGCGGGCGAGCGCCTGTTCGTGATCGGTGACACGGGCTTCGCGCGCCTCGAGCCGGGATTCGCGGGCGCGGAACGCATCGAGCAGTGCGGACGTGCCTTCGGCAGCGGCGGCGGACGGCGCGGCGTCGCCGTCGCCCGGATCATGGCCCAGCGCCTGCGCCATCCCGGCGATGCCGCCGATGCGCAGCAGCGCCGACATCAGCAGCAGGCAGATGATCGCGCCGGGAACCGACAGGCGGCGCAGGCGGCGGCGGGCGCGCATCATCGCGAGACCCCGTTGGCCAGCCCGCGCACGAACACCGTCGCCCCGGCGGGATCATTGGCAGCGTCACCGGCCGCCGGTGCGGGCAGGTCGTGCAGCGCGGCAAGCAGCACCTCGAGCCGGCCTGCCGCCGCCTCGGCCCGTTGGCTGGCGCCGGTCAGCGAGACCGCCGATTCGCCCGCCCGCCCCTGTGCAAGCGCCAGTGCGCGCGTCAGGTCGTCGACCTGCGCCGACAGGACCGCGACGGCGCCGCCAACCCCCTTTTCGAGATCGGTGAACCGTTGCAGCCGCCGGGACAGGACCAGGCAGTAGGCCGCCGCGCCAAGGGCGCCGCCTGCGAGAAAGATGTTGGCGATGGCGTCCATGCCGCCCCCTTCAGTTCAGGACGAATTCCATGACGAGCAGATCGCGGACCTGCCCTTCACCGGTGACGACCTGGATGCGGCGCAGCAGTTGCGCGCGCAGGTCGGCGAGAATCATCCGGTTTTCAAAATCGCCGGGTTCGACGGCGCGCAGGTAGCCGTTCATCACGTCGATGATGCGCGGCATGAGCGCCTGCACCCGCGCCGCCGCATCGGGCGCGACATCCAGCGTGGCGGTGAATCGCAGGAACTGGCGGCCGCTGGCGCGCGGCAGGGTGATGACGAGCGGTTCGATTTCGACCCAGGCGGGCACGTCCGCCGCAGGCGATGCGACGGTGGCAGGCAGGCCGGGCAGGGTTTCGCCGTCCGGCAGCGCGCGCAACAGCCGCATCCCCCAGAAGCCCCCCGCGGCACCGGCGAGCGCCAGCACGAGACCGGGAATCAGCCACCAGCGCGCCAGCCTGCGGCGGGGCATGTCGTCGATGTCGGTCGTGATCGCCATGGCATGATCCGTCGTTCCTGCGTCATCCCGTTCATAACCCGCTCCCGACTAACCGAATGTTAAGAGCGCGCGGCGCATGTGGGGTCTGCGGGGCGAATCCTGCCCCGGATGCGGAGAATCTGCCTTGAACATTCCTGCGACGCTGTGGTCGGCCCTTGCGCCGCGACGCAAGATCGTCGTGGTCGCGGCAACGCTGGCGGTCCTTGCGGCGGTGATCGCGCTTGGCCGGGCGGCGGGCGGGCGCGACATGGCGCTGCTCTATGCCGGGCTGGAACCCGGCGCCGCAGGCGGCGTCATTGCCGCGCTCGAACAGCGCGGCATCGGTTACGACGTGCGCGGCGACGCGATCTTCGTGCCGCGCGACACCCGCGACGTGCTGCGCCTGTCGCTGGCGGGCGAGGGGCTGCCCGCCAGCACGGCACAGGGCTACGAACTGCTCGATTCGCTGACCGGGTTCGGCACCACCTCGCAGATGTTCGACGCCGCCTACTGGCGCGCGAAGGAAGGCGAACTCGCGCGCACGATCCTGGCCGTGCCGGGCGTGCGGGCGGCGCGCGTTCATATCTCCAGCCCCGGCAACCGCCCCTTCGCGCGCGACGTGCAACGGGCCGCCTCGGTCACGGTGACGATGGCGGGCGCCCCGCTGCCGCCGTCGCAGGCGCGGGCGCTGCGCTGGCTGGTCGCCTCGGCGGTGGCGGGCATGGCGGCGGCGGATGTCGCGGTGATCGACACCGCCACCGGCCTCGTGCTGACCGAAGACAGCCCCGGAACCGGGGACACGATGGCCGACGGCCTGCGCCTGCGCGCGCTGCATCTCGTCGAGGCACGGGTCGGCATCGGCAACGCCGTGGTCGAGGTCACGGTCGAACGGGTCAGCGAAAGCGAATCGATCACCGAACGGCGCATCGACCCCGACAGCCGCACCGCCATCTCCTCGGAAACCGAGGAACGCCAGAACACCACGCAGGGCGGCGGCGAGGGGGCGGTTTCCGTCGCCTCGAACCTGCCCGACGGCGACGCGGGCGCCGCCGCGCCGGGGCCGCACAGCGCCGAGACATCGACCCGTGCACTGACCAATTACGAACTGTCGCAGACCAGCCGGGAAATCGTCCGCGAACCGGGCGACGTGCGCCGTCTCTCGGTCGCGGTGCTGGTGAACGACGCGGTGACGCAGGCCGCCGACGGCAGCCGCGCAACCACCCCGCGGCCGCCCGAGGAATTGCAGGCGCTGGGCGATCTGGTCGCCTCGGCGGTCGGCTTCGATGCGGCTCGCGGCGATGTGGTCACGATCCGCTCCATGCCGTTTGAACCGCTCGTCGCCCAGGGCAGCGAGGGGGTCGCCGCAGCCGGTGGTCTTGACCGGATGGGTCTGATCCGCCTTGCGGCGCTGGTGCTGGTGGCGCTGGTGCTGGGGCTGTTCGTGCTGCGCCCGATCCTGGCCCCGGCGCGCCGTCAGGCGGCCATCGGCCTGCCCCCGCCGGGACCGGCGCTGCCCGCCGTCGCGGGTGCAGGCGACGACCCCGCATGGGAGCCGATGATCGCCCCCATGGATCTGGGCGGGTTCGGCGCCGCCGACACCGCCGAGGATGCCGAAGTGGTCGATCCCGTCACCCGGCTGCGCCGCCTGATCGAATCGCGTCAGGAGGAAACCATCCAGATCCTGCACGACTGGATGGACGGCCCGTCACCGGGCGGGCAGCCCTGAGATGAGCATTGCCACCCTGTTTGAATGTTTCGACAGTGCCGCCGACCCCGGCCCCGCCACGCCGGGCGAGGACTGGCTGGCCGGTCATGCCGCCGGGCTGGCCGAAGGGCTGGCGCAGGCCGAAGCGGCGCAGGACGCGCTGCGCCACGACACCGCGCGGGCGATCGCCGATCTCGGCCTCACCTTCGCCGAGGCCCGCGCCGATGTCCTTGCCCGGCTGGCGCCGCTGTTTGCCACGCTGGCCGAACGGATCGTGCCGCGGATTCTGGACGCCACGCTCGGCGCGGCGCTGCTCGATGAACTGACGGCGGCTGCCGGTGCCGATTCGGACGGGCCGCTGACGCTGCACGTCGCCCCCGACGACCTGCCCGCCGTCCGCGCGATCCTGCCGCTCGTCCCCGGAACGCCCGCCACCGTCACCGCCGACACCCGCCTCGCCCCCGGCCAGGTGCTGGTCGGTCGGGGCGACGCGGCCACCTCGCTCGATCTCGCCCGGCTGGGCAGCGCGATCTCGGACGCGCTCGCCGCCGTCTCCGATCCCTTTCACGAACGGACAGACCATGGATGACACACGCGCCGCCGACACGCCGCCCGCTGCGGGCGGTATATTGCACGACCTGCCCATCGAGGTGACGATCTCGGTCGGCCACGCGCGCCCGACCCTGCGCGAACTGCTGGCGCTGGGTGAAAACGCGGTGCTGCTGCTCGACCGGCGGCTCGACGACCCGGTCGAGCTGTTCATCGGCGAACGCCTGATCGCGCGGGGCGTCCTGCAAGAGGCCGGTGACGGCGAACCCGGCCTGCTCGCGGTGCGCCTGACCGAGGTGACCGGCCAGCGCGGCGGTCCCGGCTGAATGCGCGCCGCGCTTCTGGTAGCGGCGATCACGCTGGCGGCGGCGCCTGCGGCGGCGCAGGGGCTGTCGCCGCTCGACCTGCTCGGCGGCGGTGCGGACGATGGCGCGCTGGCACAGCGCTCGATCCAGATCCTGCTGCTGATCACCGTGCTCAGCATCGTGCCGGGGCTGGCGGTGACGATCACCTGCTTTCCCTTCGTGGTCACGGTGCTGTCGATCCTGCGGCAGGCGCTGGGGATGCAGCAGTCGCCGCCCAACATGCTCATCGTCAGTCTGGCGCTGTTCCTGAGCTGGTTCGTGATGGAGCCGGTGATGACCGCCGCCTGGGACAACGGCGTCGAACCCTATGTCGCGCAGGAGATCACGCTGGAAGACGCCGTGCCGCGCATGATCGCACCCTTTCGCGGCTTCATGGCCGCGCGCACGGCACCCGACACGCTGCAGGTGCTGGCCGACCTGCGACCGGGGTTCGACGCGGGCACGGACGCGCGCGACGCACCGCTGTCGCTGCTGGTGCCCTCGTTCCTGCTGTCGGAACTGTCGCGGGCCTTTCAGGTCGGCTTTCTGGTGTTCCTGCCGTTCCTGGTGATCGACCTCGTCGTGGCGGCGGTGCTGATGTCGATGGGCATGATGATGGTGCCGCCCGCCATCGTCTCGCTGCCGTTCAAGCTGGCCTTCTTCGTGGTCGCCGACGGCTGGAGCCTGATCGCCGCCAGTCTGGTGCGGGGATATGGGTAGTTAACCGCGCACGATCATGCGCGGTTGCGGCAGGTGGTGTTCTTCCAGATTCACCCCCGGCCCGATCCGGTCCACCACCGCGAACAGGCCCGGCGGGGCCAGCGGGGTCAGCACGCCGTGCCAGACGTTGCGGCCGATGTTCACGCCCTGCCCCGGTGCGGTGATGAAGGCGCGGATGTCGTCGGGGGTGCCGTCGCGGTCGGCGGCGACGACGACAAGAAACGGGTCAGGCGTCATCGGGATGAACGCCTGCGACCCCAGCGGGTGACGTTCGAGCAGGGTCAGCTCCAGCGGCAGGCTGGCCGCGTCGGAACGGAACAGGCTGATGCCGCCATGGCCCAGCACGTCGAAATCGAGCCGCGCCCGGTCGTGCCAGCGCCCGCAGCGACCCGCGTTGATCAGCTTGTCGGGATCGCCCGAGCAATCCAGCACGTCGCCGAACGGGGCGAAGGCGGCGGCGGTCAGCGGTTCGGTGGTGATGGTCATGGCGGCTCGCTTGTTTCTGGCCAGCGGGGGGCTGTCTGCCCCCCGCACCCCCCGAGAGTATTTGGCAAGGATGAAGGGTCAGAGCGTCAGTGAAGGATGGCGGTTCACGTCCTTGTAAAGGAGATAGCGGAAGTCTTCGGTCCCCGTGGCAAAGCACGCCTGCGGGCAGAAGGCGCGCAGCCACATGAAATCGCCGGGGCCGACCGTCACCCAGTCACGGTTCAGCAGGTAGCGCGCGGTGCCCTGCAACACGTAAAGTCCGTGTTCCATCACATGGGTTTCCGCGAACGGAATCCGCCCGCCGGGGCGGAAGGTGACGATGTTCATGTGCATGTCGTGGCGCAGGTCCGCCGGGTCCACGATGCGGGTCGTCCCCCACAGGTCGGTGTCGGGCATCCAGTTCACCGGCAGGTCGTCATCATGGCTGATGATCGCCTCGGGCGGGGTCAGGCCCGGCGCGGGTTGCCAGCGCTTGCGGATCCAGTGCAGGCGCAGCGCGGTGGTGCCGGTGTTGCGCATGCTCCAGTTCGCGCGCGGCGGCAGATAGAGGTAACTTCCCGCGCGCAGGGCGTGGGTTTCACCGTCCAGCGCAAGCGCGCCCTCGCCTGCCGCGACGAGGATGCCCGCCTCGGCGCCCGGATCGGGTTCGGGTGCAGTCGAGCCGCCGCCGGGCGCGATCTCGACCGCGTATTGGGCGAAGGTTTCGGCGAAACCCGACAGCGGCCGGGCGATGATCCAGGCCTGCGTGCCCTCCCACCCCGGCAGCAGCGAGGCGGTGATGCCGCGCTGGGTGTCGGCGGGGATGAAGGCATAGGCGGGGGTGAAGACCGCGCCGGACTGCGCCGGTTCCTCGGTCTGGGGCGGCAGGCCGCCGGGGGGGAAGGCGTAGCTGCGGCTCATGGCAGCAGTTCCTTCAGGCGCAGTCCGGCGATGCGTTCGACCTGCGCGCAGGCGGTGGCGAATTCGCGGTCGGTATCCTGCTCGATCCGCTTGCGCATCGCCTTCATGATCGCGGGCTTGTCGTGGTCGCGCACCGCGATGATGAACGGAAAGCCGTGCCGGTCCATGTAGACCGAGTTCAGCGCCCCGAAGGTCGCGCGTTCTTCATCCGTCAGCGCATCCAGCCCCGCGCTCGCCTGTTCGGCGGTGGATTCGGGCGTCAGCCGTTTCGCCGCCGCCAGCTTGCCCGCAAGGTCGGGGTGGGCGCGCAGCACGCCCAGCCGTTCGTCGTGGCTGGCCGAACGGAAGGCGCGGGCCAGCGCATTGGCCAGCCCGACCGCCGTGTCATGCGCGGGGCCGAGTTCGAGTTCGTAGGCCCGTTCCGCCACCCAGGGGCTGTGTTCGTAGATGCCGCCGAAGCGCTGCATGAATTCGGCGCGCGCCATCTGCGAGGGGCGCAGCCGGTCGACCGGCGGGTTCACCCGCGCCCAGTGGGCGGCGATCTGGCCGCGGGTCGCAAACCACGCCCCGCCCTTCTGCCGCGCATGGGTCAGGAACTGGCGCAGCCCGGCGGTCTTGCCGGGGCGGCCCGCGAGGCGGCAATGCAGGCCGACGGTGAACATGCGGCCGCCTTCGGCATGCAGCTCGTCGAACGTGTCGCAGAGATAGTCGCCGAAATCGCGCCCCGTCACCCAGCCCGGCGCGGTGGCAAAGCGCATGTCGTTGGCCTCGAGCGTGTAGGGAATCACGAGCTGCTCGCGGTCGCCGACCCGCAGCCAGTAGGGCAGATCGTCGTCATAGGTATCGGCGATCCAGTCGAAGGCCCCGGTTTCCGCCGTCAGCCGCACGGTGTTCTCGCTGCAACGGCCGGTATACCAGCCGCGCGGGGGGTGGCCGACCACCTCGGTATGCAGGCGGATCGCCTCGGCGATCTGGCGGCGTTCCTCGTCCTCAGGCATGTCCTTGTGTTCGACCCATTTCAGGCCGTGGCTGGCGATCTCCCAGCCTGCGTCCTTCATCGCCGCCACCTGCAACGGCGCGCGCGCCAGCGCGGTGGCGACGCCATAGATCGTCAGCGGCAGCCCCATGCCGGTGAACAGCCGGTGCAGCCGCCAGAACCCGGCGCGGGCGCCGTAGTCGTAGATCGACTCCATGTTCCAGTGCCGCTGCCCCGGCCACATCGCCGCCCCGGCGATGTCCGAGAGGAACGCCTCGGACGCGGCATCGCCGTGCAGGATGCTGTTCTCGCCGCCTTCCTCGAAGTTCAGCACCATGCTGATGGCGACGCGGGCGCCATCGGGCCATTGCGCATCGGGCGGGGTCGGGCCGTGTCCGGCGAAATCGCGGGGATAGCGTGGCGGCAGGATCGTGTCGGGCATGGGAAACCTCGTCATTCGCTCATGGATAGGCCCGCCATGCACGGGCTTGCAAGATGCGCGTGCGGCCCTAGGGTCGGGCGCGCAAGGACGGAGGGGGTCATGGCCGAAGGCTATCTCACGACACATGTGCTCGATACCGCGCGCGGCTGCCCGGCGGCGGGGCTGCGCATCCTGCTGTTCCGGCTGGCCGAGGGGGGGCGGGTGCTGGTCGCCGAGGCGCGCACCAACGCCGACGGTCGCACCGACACGCCGATCCTGCCGCAGGACAGCTTTGCGCCGGGGCAATACGAGCTGGTCTTTCACGCGGGCGACTACCTGCGCGCCAGCGGCCAGGCCGGACCCGCGCCGCTGTTTCTTGACGAGGTGCCGATCCGCTTCGGCATGGCCGAGGCCGCGCATTATCATGTGCCGCTGCTGCTGTCGCCCTACGGCTATTCGACCTATCGCGGCAGTTGAGCCTTGACGCCCCCGGCGCGCGGGTGGACCTTCGCGCAAAACAACGGGGACGGATATGGACGCCACAATCCTTGCGGCCTGGGCCGAGTTTGCCGCCCGCTGGCTGCATGTCATCGCCGCGATGGGCTGGATCGGGTCGAGCTTCTACTTCATCGCCCTTGACCTGGGCCTGCACCGCGACCGCAACCTTGCCAGCGGCGCCGACGGCGAGGAATGGCAGGTCCACGGCGGCGGCTTCTACCATATCCAGAAATATCTGGTGGCCCCGGCCAGCCTGCCGGAACACCTGATCTGGTTCAAATGGGAAAGCTACTGGACCTGGATTTCGGGCTTCATCCTGCTCACGCTGGTCTACTGGCACGGGGCGGAACTGTTCCTGATCGACCCCGAGGTGATGGACCTTGCCGTCTGGCAGGCGGTGGCGCTGTCGGCGGCGTCGCTGGTGTTCGGCTGGCTGGTCTATGACGCGCTTTGCAAGCTGTTCCTGAAATACGACCAGATCGTGCTGATGGTGGCGCTGTTCGTGGTCATCGTGCTGATGGCGCTGTTCTATACCCATGTCTTCAGCGGCCGCGCTGCGCTGCTGCATCTGGGCGCGTTCACCGCGACGATCATGACCGGCAACGTGTTCTTCCTCATCATTCCCAACCAGCGCGTCGTCGTCGCCGATCTCAAGGCCGGGCGCACGCCCGATGCGAAATACGGGAAAATCGCCAAGCAGCGGTCAACACACAACAATTACCTGACGCTGCCGGTCATCTTCCTGATGCTGTCGAATCACTATCCGCTGGCCTTCGGCGGCGACAATGCCTGGATGATCGCCTCGCTGGTGTTCCTCATGGGGGTGACGATCCGGCATTTCTTCAACACGATGCACCAGCGCAAGGGCAGGCCGTGGTGGACCTGGGTTGCGACGGCGGCGATCTTCGCGGCCATCGTCTGGTTGGCCTGGCCGAAGCCGCTCGAGGACTATCGGGACACCGCGCTGAATGCTGCGGGCGCGCGTTATGCGCAGGCCGAAGGCTTCGAGGACGTGGCCGACATCGTGCTCGGTCGCTGCTCGATGTGCCACACGGCGGAACCGATGTGGGACGGCATCGCCGCCGCGCCGCGCGGGGTGGTGCTCGATTCCCCCGAGGCCGTCGCCAACCATGCCCGCCAGATCTGGTTGCAGGCGGGGGTGAGCCGCGCCATGCCGCCCGCCAACGTGAGCTTCATGGAACCCGAGGAACGCATCGCCATCCGGCGGTGGTTTGAAAGCCTGTCGTGACCCCGACCCTGAACCCGACCCGGAGACCAAGATGACCGACCCCGCTGCACCCGTCTATCCCGACCTCGACGGCATGTCGGTCTTCGTGACCGGCGGCGCCTCGGGCATCGGCGCCTCGCTGGTGCAGGGCTTTGCGGCGCAGGGGGCGAAGATCGCCTTCTGCGACCTGATCGACGGCACCGCGCACGCCGATGCGGTGGAAAAGGCGACCGGCAACCGCCCGCTGGCGCTGACCTGCGACGTGACCGACACGCCCGCCTTCCGCGCCGCGCTGGACCGGGCAGCCGAGGCCCACGGCCCCATCGCCACCTTCGTCAGCAACGCCGCCAACGACACCCGCATCAGGGCCGACGACGTGACGCCGGAAGGCTGGGACAGCAACCTTGCGCTGAACCTCGATGCGCATTTCCACGGCGCCCAGCATGTCGCGCCGATGATGCGGCAGATCGGCGGCGGCTCGATCATCATGTTCTCGTCGGTGACCTGGTTCATGGGGTCGGCGGATATCGTGCCCTATGTCACCGCCAAGGCGGGTGTCGTCGGCATGATGCGGGCGCTGGCGCGCGAATGGGGCGGCGACATGATCCGGGTCAACGCCATCGTGCCGGGCTGGGTGTTCACCGAGCGACAGTTGCGGCTCTGGGCAAAGCCCGAGGCCGTGGCCGCATTCCTTGCGCGCCAATGCCTGCCGGTGAAACTGCAACCCGACGACATGGTGCCGCCGGTGCTGTTTCTTGCGTCCAGCGGCGCGCGCATGATTACCGGCCAGTGCCTGCCGGTCGATGCGGGCGTGGTGCATACGGCGTAAGACATGGAGTGGATCGCCGCAGACTGGGGCACCTCGAACCTGCGCGCCTGGGCGATGCGGGGTGACAGGGTGGTGGCCGAGGCGTCCTCGCCGCAGGGCATGGGCGCGCTGGCACCCGACCAGTTCGAGGACGCGCTGCTGGCGCTGATCGGCGACTGGCCGGGGCGGGGCGATGTCGTCGCCTGCGGCATGGTCGGCGCAAGGCAGGGCTGGATCGAGGCCCCCTACACCATGACCCCCTGCCCCGCCCGCCCCGGCGCGCTGGTCGCGGCCCCCGCGCGCACGCCGGGCCTGCGGGTGCGCATCATCCCCGGCGTGGCGCAATCCGACCCGGCGGATGTGATGCGCGGCGAGGAAACCCAGATCGCGGGCTTCCTGCACCTGAACCCCGGCTGGGACGGCACGCTCTGCCTGCCCGGCACGCATACGAAATGGGTGCAGCTCAGCGCGGGCGAGATCGTGTCCTTCCGCACCTTCATGTCGGGAGAGATGTTCGCGGCGCTTGGCGCCCATACCGTGCTGCGTCATTCGCTGGCGGGCGACGGCACCGACGAACACGCCTTCGCCACCGCCGTGGCCGAGGGCATGGCCGCGCCGGCGCAGCTTGCGCAGAGGCTGTTTGCCATCCGCGCCGAGGGGCTGCTGCACGGGCTGTCGCCTGCGCAGGCGCGCGGGCGGCTGTCGGGTCTGCTGATCGGGGCCGAGCTGCAGGCGGCAAAGGGCTGGTGGCTGGGTGCCGATGTCGCGGTGATCGGCACCGGCGCGCTGGCGCGGCGCTATGGCGCGGCCCTTGCGGCGCAGGGCGTGCAGGCGCAGATAACCGATGGCAGCGTGGTCACGCTGGCCGGGCTGATCGCCGCACATCACGGAGCCACGCCATGACCCGACCCATCATCGCCATCCTGCGCGGCATCACCCCCGACGACGCCGTGCCCGTGGCCGAGGCACTGATCGGCGCGGGCATCTCGGTGATCGAGGTGCCGCTGAATTCACCCCACCCGATGACCTCGGTTGCCGCCATGGCCCGCCATTGCGGCGAGCGGGCATTGATCGGTGCCGGAACCGTGCTGACCACGCGCGACGTGGACGAGGTGCGCGACGCGGGCGGGCGGCTGGTCGTCTCGCCCGACTGCAACCCCGATGTCATCCGGGCGACGGTGGCGGCGGGCATGGAAAGCTGGCCCGGCGTGATGACCCCGACCGAAGCCTTCGCGGCGCTGCGCGCCGGGGCCACCGGGCTGAAGCTGTTCCCCGGCGCGCTGGTCGGCCCCGCCGGACTGCGCGCCATCCGCGCCGTGCTGCCTGCGGGCACGCGGGTCTACGCCGTGGGCGGCGCAGGGCCGGACAACTTCGCCGACTGGCTGGCGGCCTCGGCGGACGGCTTCGGCATCGGCTCGGCGCTTTATCGCCCCGGCATGACAGCCGCCGAGGTCGCCGCCCGCGCCGCCACCATCACCGCCGCCTGGGACCGCGCCGCACGGGGCGAAGTGACGGCCTGAGGGGGGCACGCAGGCCCGGCACGGGCTGGTGCAGCGCGGCGGTCCGCAAAATCCGTCATTGCGAGGAGGCGCAAGCCGACGAAGCAACCTCGATGTTGCGTGTGAGCGGTCGGGGTTGCTTCGGCTTCGCCTCGCAATGACGGAATACGCTGTTCGCCGCACATTACCCCGCCGCACGGATGCGCAACTTGCGGCGAGCGCAATTCTCGACTAGATCGCTCCGGATTGTTGCGCCACGGCAGACTCCACACCCACCGCCCGACGGTGCGCAGGCAGGAAAAGGCGCGCAGGCCGCAATCCGACTGCAACCCAATGGAGAGAGCAGACACCATGTTCACACCCCTTCGACACGCGGCCGGTGCCGCTGCAGCGCTTGTCATGGCCCTTGGCCTGGGCATGTCCGCATCGGCGCAGGAGGCGGACCTCGGGCCGATCACGCTCTACAACGGCCAGCACAAGGACGCGACCATCGCCCTGATCGAGGCGTTCACCGCCGCGACCGGCGTCGAGGTCATCGAACGCGACGGCGCCAGCCCCGAGCTTGCCCACCAGATCGTCGAGGAAGGCGCGCGCTCGCCCGCCGACCTGATCTATACCGAGGACGCCTCGCCGCTGTATATGCTGGCGGGGGCGGGTCTCCTTGCGCCGATCGACCCCGATGCGATTGCCGCCATCCCCGCCGAATACCGTGATGCGGGCGGGCTGTGGACCGGCGTTCTCGCCCGGTCGCGGGTGGTGGTCTACAACCCCGGCCTGATCGCCGAAAGCGACCTGCCCGCGTCGATCCATGATCTCGTGAGCCCCGAATGGCAGGACCGCTTCGCCTTCGTGCCGACCAGCGGCGCCTTTCAGGCCCAGCTTTCCGCGATGATCAAGATCGACGGGCGCGATGCCGCGCTGGCCTGGCTGCGCGGGATCACCGAAACCGGGACGGTCTACGGCAAGAACAGCCTTGCGCTCGATGCCGTGGAGCGGGGCGAAATCCCCTTCGCGCTGATCAACAACTACTACTGGGACGGCATGGTGCGCGAACGCGGCATCGAGAATGTCGCGTCGCGGCTTCACTTCTTCGGCACCCATGACCTGGGCGAGATGCTGAGCGTCGCGGGCATGGGCATCCTGGCGTCGAGCACGCATCAGGAAGCCGCCAATGCCTTCATCGCCTTCGCAACCGGCGTCGAGGGCCAGACCATCCTCGCGGACATGAGCAACCAG
This sequence comes from Rubellimicrobium sp., assembly GCA_019454835.1. Lineage (GTDB taxonomy): Bacteria > Pseudomonadota > Alphaproteobacteria > Rhodobacterales > Rhodobacteraceae > JADYZU01. The sequence goes on along the minus strand of JACFNP010000006.1, from coordinate 52,760 downwards.
TATCCGCTCAATCCCGAAGTGGCGACGCCGCCGACGCTGAAGCCGTTCTCGGAACTGACGCCGCCGTCGGGCACGCTCGACCTCGGCGAGTTCAGCGACGGCGCCGCTGCGGTGGAACTGCTCGAGGAAGCCGGTCTCCTCTAACTCCGGCAGGAAGGACGCAGCAGCACAGTGACGGTCACGACCACACCATCCACCCCGGCGACAGGCCGGGACCGGCAGCCCCCGCGCCGCAGCCATGGGGCGCACCGGCACGGCCCGGTCCTTCTGTTGCTGGCGGTGGCGGTCGTGACCGTCGTTTCGGTGCTGCCGGTCCTCTACGTCGTCATGCGCGCCTGGGAAGTCGGCTGGAGCACCGCCGCCGGTCTCGTCTTTCGGCCCCGCGTGTGGCGGCTGCTCGTCAACACGCTGTCCATCGCGGCCACGGTCGGGGTGCTGGCGACCGTCGTGGCCACCACCGGCGCCTGGTTGGTGGAGCGCACCGACCTGCCGGGGCGGCGGCTGTGGAACGTGCTCCTGACCCTGCCCTATGCGGTCCCGGCCTTCGTCGCCGGTTATAGCTGGGTGTCGCTCTTTCCGAAGGTCAGCGGCTTCTGGGGCGCGGTGCTGGTGCTGACGCTGTCCTATTATCCGCTCGTCTACCTGCCGGTCGCCGCCGCGCTGCGCAACATGGACCCGGCGCTCGAAGAGGTGTCGCGCTCGCTGGGTTTCGGGCGCAGGCGCAGCTTCGTGCAGGTGATCCTGCCCAGCCTGCGCCCGGCGCTGCTGGGCGGGGCGCTGCTGGTCGTGCTGCACCTGCTGGCCGAGTTCGGTACCTTCGCCTTTCTCAACTATGCCACCTTCACCACCGCGATCTTCGATCAATACACCGTGGCCTTCAACGGCGCGGCGGCGGCGATGCTGGCGCTGGTGCTGCTGGTGCTCTGCGTCGCGGTGCTGGCGCTCGAGATGCTGGTGCGCGGCTTTGCCCGCTACGACACGATCCGGCGCGGCGGCAACGTGCGGGCCGAACGGGTGCGCCTCGGCCGAGCGGCGCCGTTCGTCACGCTGGGGCTGGTCGCCTTCTCGCTGGTCGCGCTCGGGGTGCCGTTCGGCTCGCTAATCTACTGGCTGAGCATCGGCCGTTCGGCCAGCCTGCCCGTGGCGGAACTGCTGCGCACCCTGACGGCGACGGCGGGGCTGGGCATCGGCGGCGCCGTGGTGGCGGTGTTCTTCGCGCTCATGCTGGTCATCTACGCGCTGCGCTACGGCGGCATCGGCGCGCTGCTGGCCGACCGGCTGCCCTACATGATCCACGCCATGCCGGGGCTGGTGGTCGGCCTTGCCTTCGTGTTCTTCGCCGTCCGCTTTGCCATGCCGCTGTATCAGAGCGCGGCGCTGCTGATCGCCGCCTATGCGATCCTGTTCCTGCCGCTGGCACAGGCACCGATCCGGGGCGTGCTGGCGCAGATCCCGCGCGATCTGGAAGAGGTCGCGCAGAGCATGGGCCGCGGGCCGCTGGCGATCCTGTGGCGCATCACCCTGCCGCTGGCGCTGCCCGGCGTCGGCGCGGGATTCGCGCTGGTCTGCATGAAGGTGATGAACGAACTGACCGCAACGCTGGTGCTGCGCCCGACCGGGGTGGAAACGCTGGCAACCATGGTCTGGGAGCATACCACCAATGCGCGCTACGCCGCATCGGCGCCTTATGCGATGCTGCTGATCTTGATTTCCGGGGTGCCGGTCTATCTGTTGACCATGCGCTCGGCGATGCGCGGCGACGAGGGTGCGACATGACGACGAAGCTGAAGGCCACCGGCCTGTCGAAATCCTTCGGAGAGCTGCGGGCGCTCGACTCGGTCGACCTGCATCTCGAACAGGGCGACCTGCTGGCGGTGCTTGGTGCCTCGGGCTGTGGCAAGACCACGCTCCTGCGCTGCATCGCGGGCTTCGAGACCCCCGACACCGGCCGGATCGAGATCGACCGGACCGTCGTTTTCGACCGGGGCGTAAACCGGCCCGCCGAACAGCGCAAGGTCGGCTATGTGCCGCAGGGCGGCGTGCTGTTCCCGCATCTGTCGGCGGCGCGCAACATCGGCTTTGGCCTGAAGCGCGGCGCCGCCACCAGGGCGCGGGTCGAGGAGATGCTGGCGCTGGTCGGCATGGCGGGTCTGGGCGCCCGGATGCCGCATGAACTGTCGGGCGGTCAGCAGCAGCGCGTCGCGCTGGCCCGCGCGCTGGCGCCTGCGCCGTCGCTGGTGCTGCTCGACGAACCGTTCTCGGCGCTGGATGCGGGGCTGCGCGTCACATTGCGCGAGGAAGTGACCGCGATGCTGAAATCGGTCGGCGCCTCGGCGATCATCGTGACGCACGATCAGGAAGAGGCCCTGTCCATGGCCGATCACGTCATGGTCATGCGTGACGGCGTCTGCGTCCAGCTTGACGATCCGGTATCGCTCTATCGCTATCCGTCCGACCTGAACGTGGCGACCTTCCTCGGCGATGCCACGCTGGTCGAGGGCAGCGTCTGCAACGACGTGGCCAACTGCCCGCTGGGCGCGCTGCGGGTCGCCGACGGCTGCCCGCGCGAGTGCAAGCGCTGCATGATCATGATCCGCCCGGAACAGATCACGCTGGGCCGCAGCGGCGGCGGCCTGCGCGGGCGGGTCGAAAAGACCGTGTTCTACGGCCATGACGCAATGGTGCACCTGCGCCTCGACGACGAATTCGGCGGCATGAGGCTGAAGGCGCGGGTCAGCAGCCTCGAAGCCTGGCTGCCCGACGAACGGGTCGAGATCGACGTGACCGGCGAGGTGATGGTCTACGACCACTGACCGGGGGCGCCGCCAAGGGCAATCGGGCGAAGGGCGCTGCGCGGGCTGGCGCAGCATCGCCGCCCGCAAACCCCGTCATTGCGAGGCGATAGCCGAAGCAACCCCGACCGCTCGCGCACGACATCGGGGTTGCTTCGTCGCCTGCGGCTCCTCGCAATGACGAAAGATGTCGTTCGCCCGATCACCCCAGGGCGCCGCCCCCCATGCCGCCGGTTCCTCGAACCCGTGGCGGAACCGTCGGCAAACCCCGGAGTATCTGGACAAGAATGAAAGACCGGCCCGCCCGCGCATGGGCAATGCCCCGACGGCAAAAGGGCCGCGCCCGGTCGGGGTGCGGCCCTTTTCATGCGTCGGGACGCCGTTCAGCCCTGGCGGGCCTTGAAGCGGCGCTGCGTCTTGTTGATGACATAGACGCGGCCCTTGCGGCGCACGATGCGGCAGTCGCGGTGGCGCAGCTTGAGCGACCGGAGCGAGTTTGCGACCTTCATGGTGCCTCTCCTGTTCGCGGCGCCATTCGCGCCTGTTGCCGTCTGGACCCCGGAGGGTCCGGTGAAATGGTGGGCGATACTGGGATCGAACCAGTGACCCCTACGATGTCAACGTAGTGCTCTACCGCTGAGCTAACCGCCCCCCTGCAAGGCCCCGTCCATGCACCACAATCGTGGTCCCGGCAGCGGCCCCGCTTCGGGTGCGGGGTCCATAGAACGACTCGCACGGTGGTTCAAGGGCTTTCGGCGCGGCGCGATACGGGGCATCATCATTCCGGCAACCCCGACAGGATCCGATGCGCAAGGAACCCTACCGCCTGCACATGCCCGCGCGCCGCACCACCTCGGTGGTCTTCGCGTCGCCGCACAGCGGCTGCGACTACCCGGATGCATTCCTGCAGGCCGCCGTGATCGACGCGAGGCTGCTGCGGTCGTCCGAGGATGCCTTCGTCGACCGGCTGTTCGCTGCCGCGCCCGCCTGCGGCGCGCCACTGCTGGCGGCGGTGATGCCGCGCGCCTTCGTGGACCTGAACCGCGCGACCGACGAGCTGGACCCCGACCTCATCGAGGGCGTCGGGCGCAGCGCACACAATCCGCGCGTCGCCAGCGGCCTCGGGGTCATTCCGCGCGTCGTCTCGGGCGGGCGGCTGATCCGCCACGGCCGCATCACCCGCGCCGAGGCCGAGGCGCGCATCGCGGGCTGGTGGCAGCCCTATCACGCACGGATGCAGGGGCTGCTCGACGAGGCGCACCGCGACTTCGGCGAGGCGATCCTGATCGACTGCCATTCGATGCCGCACGAGGTGATCGCGGGCACCATGCCTTCAGGCGCGGCGATGGCCGGCGCAGCGCAGGCGGGCGGGCCGGTGCCGGTCGCGCGGCGCCCCGATGTCGTGCTCGGCGACCGCTTCGGCGCCAGCGCCGACCCCGGCATCGTCGAGCGGCTGTCTGCCGCCTTCCGCCGCGCCGGGCTTGTCACCGCGCGCAACACGCCGTTTGCGGGCGCCTATGTGACGCGCCATTACGGCCGCCCCTCGCGCCGCCAGCACGCGATCCAGATCGAGATCGACCGCGCACTCTACATGGACGAACAGCGGATCGAGCCGCGCGCCGATTTCGAGGCGTTCCGCGCCCTGCTGACCGGCATCATCGCCGAAATCGCCGAAATCGGCCGCCCCGAGGCCCCGCCGGTCGCCGCGGAATAACCACGCAACCGCCCGGAAGTGGGTCATTCCTGACACGCCCGGCTGCGCCAATTTGACCCAGATCAAGGGACCGTGACACCCGTCCCCGAATTCTGTAGTCTCAAAAGCACCTTAACACAGATCCGGGGAGACACGGCATGCAAGAGCTTGCCTGGTATGTGACTCTCGTGGTGGTGGCGGTCATCATCGTCATCTTCCTGCGAGTGGTCGCATTGTCCCGCACGGTGGTCGAACATGATACGGTGCAAGGCACCGCCTCGCGGCTCCGCGTCGGGTTGTTCTGGGGCCTCATCATTCTGGGGGTCATCGTCGCGGCGTTCTCGCTGCGGGGCATCCCGCAACTCGCGGCCCGCGCGGGTGGCGACGTGCAGGTCGTGAACGTCGACAGCATGCAGTGGTCCTGGGATATCGACGAGCCCGAGCTGGTGACCGGCGTGCCGGTCGAGTTCCGCGTCTCGAGCAGCGACGTGAACCACGGCTTCGGCATCTACGACCCGGAACTGCGCATCGTCGCGCAGGTGCAGGCCATGCCCGGTTATGTGAACGTCCTGCGGCACACCTTCGACGAGCCGGGCGAATACCAGATCATGTGTCTCGAATATTGCGGCGTGAACCATCACAACATGGTCGATTCGATCTTCGTCGACCTGCCGGGCGACGCTGCAGCCGATGGCACGGGCGATGACACGGGGGCGGACGCATCATGAGCACGCAGACCACCAACGCCGGGGCACATGGTCCCGACCCGGTCGCCCGGCGCATGATCGCCGCCAACCTGGCCGTCGTCGGCCTTGTCCTGCTGCTGATGATGCTGTTCGGCATCCTGATGCGGATGGCACAGGGCGGCTGGCTGACGATCAACGACGACCTGTTCTACCAGTTCCTCACCATCCACGGCACCGGCATGGTCGGGCTGGCCGCGCTGGGCGGCGTGTCGGTGATGTGGAACTTCGCCAGCCACTACATGCAGGTGAACGGCAAGGTGCTGGTCGCCAACTTCTTCCTGTTCCTGATCGGCGTGGTCCTGATCCTCGCCGCGATCTTCTGGGGCGGCTACGGCGGCGCATGGACCTTCCTCTATCCGCTGCCCGCGATTTCGGGCGGCATCTGGAGCGCGGGGGCCGCGTTCTGGTATCTGCTCGGGCTGCTGCTGGTGGGCGTCGGCATCCTGCTGGTCTGCCTCGAACTGGGGCGCGGGATCATCACGACCTTCGGCGGACTCGCCTCGGGGCTGGGCTGGCCCTACCTGTTCGGCATGAAGAACGCGGTGGTGCCGCCCAAGGTGATCGTCGCCACCTCGATGTCGGTGATCGTCACCACACTGGCCATCATCGGCGGCGCGGTGGTGATCGTGCTCAGCCTCGTCAACCTGATGGTGCCGAGCTTCGCGTTCGACCCGCTCTGGGCGAAGAACATCATCTACTTCTTCGGCCACACGATCATCAACGCCACGATCTACATGACGGTCACGGCGGTCTATTCGATCCTGCCGGAATACACGAACCGGCCATGGCAGACCTCGAAGATCTTCGTGGCAAGCTGGATGGGATCGACCATCATGGTGCTGGTCATCTTCCCGCACCACCTGCTGATGGACTTTGCCATGCCGACCTGGGCGATGGTGATGGCGCAAATCCTGTCCTACACCAACAGCTTCCCGGTGATGATCGTGACCGGCTTCGGCGCGGTGGCGCTGGTGCACCGTTCGGGCATCCGGTGGGACATGGCCAGCGGGCTGCTGTTCCTGTCGGTGTTCGGCTGGATGGCAGGCGTGGTGCCTGCGGTGATCGACGCGACCATCGTGGTCAACTCGGTCATGCACAACACGCTCTGGGTGCCGGGTCACTTCCACTTCTACCTGCTGCTCGGCATGATCCCGATGGTGCTGGGCTTCATGTTCCATTCGACCCGCGACCGGGGCGAAGGCACGGTCGGCCATGTGTCGGTGAAGTGGATGGTGCCGGTCTATGCGGTGGCGGGCCTGGGCTTCGTCACCATGTTCCTGCTCGGCGGTGCCAATTCGGTGCCGCGGCGCTGGGCGGTGCACCTGGCCGAATGGATGGTCTACGACCAGTGGGCGGCGGTGTTCGCGATCATCGTGACGCTGATGGCGACGCTGTTCGTGCTGCGCTACCTCGCCCGGCTGCCGCGCTATCTGGCGGCAACGGACTGAGGCCATGAGGAGCGGGGGACTCGCACTGGTTGCCGCCGTCGTCGCGGCGGGTGCGGGTCTTCTGTGGTGGGGGACCGAGGGCCTGTCGGTCTTTACCGCCGAAACCGCGCGGCGCGAGGCGGTTGCCCTTGCGCCGCGCGTGTTGCCCGACATCACCCTGCAGGACGAAGCCGGCGCCACGATCACGCTTGACGCCCTGCGCGGCAAGGTGGTGCTGGCCGATTTCATCTATACCCGCTGCCCCACGATCTGCACGGTGCAGGGGTCCGACTTCGAGCAGGCGCGCGCCGCGATCCGCGCGGCGGGGCTGGGCGACGATATCGCGCTGGTCAGCATCAGCTTCGACCCGGAACATGACGGCCCCGAGGAACTGGCCTTCTACGCCTCGCGTTTCGGCGGTGCCGACGACATCTGGCATTTCGCCCGCGCCCCGTCGCGCGCCGACACCGGCGCGCTGCTGCGGGCCGCCGAGGTGATCGTGCTTCCCGACGGCATCGGCGGTTTCATCCACAATTCGGCGATCCATGTGATCGACCCGCAGGGGCGGCTGGTGCGCATCCTCGACGACGACGCCTGGCGCGAGGCGCTGGTGCTGGCGCAAGCGCTTGCGGACGACACCGCTGCCGCCGCACCGGTCGCGGGCGGGGCCGGGACGTGACGGCACGGCTGCGTGTTGTGTCCGGTCTGCTGATCCTTGCCGCGACGGTGCCCTTCGCTTCGTGGTGGGAGGCCGGGCTGGTGCGTCATGTGCTGGGCCATGTCCCGCTGCTGGTCGCGGCGGGCGCACTGCTGGCGCCGCGCGGCGGCAGGCCGGTCGGGCAGCCGACCGCCATTGCGGCGGTGCTTGTCGCGGCGTTCTGTATCGCCTTCTGGATGATCCCGCGCTGGCTGGATGCCGCCGTGAACAGCCCGGCGGTCGATGCGGCGAAGATGGCCTCGCTGGTGCTGCTGGCCGGAGTGCCGGTCGGCTGGGCCTGGCCCCGCCTCGCGCCGCTGGCGCGCGGCTTCGTGCTGGCGCAACTGGCCAGCATGTTCGGCATCCTCGGCGCGGTCTGGCTGGCCGCGCCGGTGCGGCTGTGCAACAACTATCTCGTCGACGAACAGACGGTGCTGGGCCGCATCGCGCTGGCGGTCGCGGTGGCGATGGTGGTCGCGGGGCTGGTGGCGGCGCTGGCCGGACCCGGCATCACGCGGGCGCGACCTGCGGCTTGACGCATCCGGCGGGTGCGGCAGGATGGGGACACCCCGGCAAGGACGACCCGATGCCCATGATACCCCCGATGCTCATGACCCGCAGCCTCGCCCGAATCGCGCTTGTGTTCCTGCTCGCGTTCGGCGGCACCGCGCGGGCCGCGCCGCCTGCCGACGGCGAGGTCTGGGTCGGCATCGCGCTTTCGGGCGGCGGAGTCCGGGCGACGGCCTTTTCCTGGGGCGTGCTGCAGGCCATCGCGGCCGAAACGCTGGCCGACGCCACGCCGGTCTCGGACCATATCCGCTTTGTCGCGGGGGTCTCGGGCGGCTCGATCATGGCCACGGCCTTCACGCTGCGCGGCATGTCCGGGCTGCGGCACTTCCGCAACGACTGGCTGCTGGCCGATGTCGAGAGCGCGATGACCGCGACGCTGGACGCGCAGACCGTCCTGCGCGGCGTGGACGGGCGCGCGACGCTGGGGCGGCTGCTGGACGACAGGCTGTTCCACGGCGCGACCTTCGCCGACATCGCCCGCCGCCCCGCCATGCTGCGCGTCGTCGCAAGCGACACCGCCGCCGCCGCGCCCTTCGTGTTCGACGCCATCACCTTCGGCGCGCTCTGCACCGACCTCTCGCGCATCCGGCTGTCGGATGCCGTCACCGCCAGCGCGGCGGTGCCGGTGGTGTTCGCCGCCGTGCCGGTGGCGCGCTATTCGGGCTGCACCTGGCACGAGCCGCCCGCCTATGCCGCCGCCCGCGCCGATGAGGCCGCGCATCCGGCGGTGCGCCTGCTGGCCCGCACCGTGGCCAGCTACACCGACCCCGCACAGGTGCGCAGCGTCCAGCTTCTCGACGGCTCGATGGCCGAGACCTACGGCACCAGCGGCTTCATCGCCGCCCGCGCCGAGGGCGGCCTGTCCCCGATGACCGACGCCGAGGCGCTGCGCGTGCGGCGGATGCTGTTTCTGGCCGTGAACTCGAGCCATGAAAACTGGTGGATCACCGACCAGCTCATCCCGGCGGGGCGGGTGCTGGCCCTGTCGGCATACGGGCTGGCACAGCGCCTGCGCAACGGCGGCGATCTGGACGCGCGGCTGTCGGAAGAAGGCATCACCGCCACGATGCGCGACAGTTTTGCGACGTTGCAGGGCGCGCTTGGCGAATGGCGGCGGCAGATCGTCGAATGGCGCTGCGGGCTGGATCAGGCGGCGCTGGATGCGATGTGGCCCGGACGGCCTGCGGACTGGGCCTGCGATGAACTTGTCGTCGTCGTCGGCACGGTCGGCTTCGATCTTCTGCCCGACGCCCTGCGCGACACGATGAACGGCATCCCGACCCGGCTGACCCTGCCCGAGGACAGCATCGACATCGCCATCGGCGCCGGGACGACGGCGCTGCGCGCCGCGCCCGCGTGGAACGAATTCCGCAGGTTGCTGCGCGAGTGATCAGAACAGGTCGCGCACCCAGTCATGCGCGAAAAGCCGCCGCACCCATGGGCGGACGGAAAAGCTGTCGGGCCTCAGCCGGTAGGACTGCGCGATGTAGCCGTCCACCACTGCCTGCAGGCGCCGCGTGAAACCCGGATCAAGGATGGCCATGCCGTTTTCGGTGTCGTGCAGAAAGCTGCGCCGGTTCAGGTTCACCGACGAGACCACCCCCAGCCGCCCGTCGACGAGCAGCAGCTTGGAATGCAGCACCACATCCGGCTGGTCGTATTCGTAAAGCGCCAGCCGGTCGGCGTAGCGTTCCACGAACAGGGCGTTCATCTCGGTCATCAGCCGCCCGCCGAGATCGCCGTAAAGCGCCACCCGCGCCACGATGGTCACCTCGACGCCGCGCGCCAGCGCCCGGTTCAGCGCGGCCTCGATGGCGGGGGTCGGGTTCAGGTAGGGCGTGACCAGCGTGATCGATTCACGCGCGGCATCGAGCAGGCCGACCCAGTAGTCATCCAGCGCATGATGGTCGATCTCGGGCACCGAGATGAAATGCCGCGCGCCGGTCAGCGCCATGGTCCGCGACCCCGGCCCGGAGGTGCCGACCGAAAACGGTCGCATCACGGTCGTTTCCTCGTCGCGGTGCCACAGCGTCGCCAGATGCGCGGCCAGCGCCATGATCGCCTGCGGCTGCGTGATCTCGATCTCGAAATCGTGGTAGGTCGAGAAATAGCGCAGGCTCAGCTCGCCCGGCACGCCGTATTGCTGCAGCTCGGGCCAGGCGGACAGGTCGAGCGAATGGTCGAACAGGAATCCGTCGTGAATGTTGCGCCCGCCAAGGATGGCGCGCGACCGCGCGGGGTCGCGGGCCAGCGTGACGAACAGCTTGACGTGATTCACCCGGTGCAGCACGTCGAGATATTCGCGCGGCGACGCATGGCGGGGCGGTTCCAGCGAAAAGAGCTGGAACTGGACGTTCGGAAATTCCGCCGCCAGCCGCTCCCACATCGCCAGATCCTGCGGCAGCTCCAGCACTTCGGACACCAGGATCCGCACCAGCGTACCGCGTTCGGCGTGCCAGCGCACCGCCTGTTCGATCAGCGCGCCCGAGAAATCGGCCTTCAGGTCGAGATAGCTCATCCAGATCATGTCCAGACGCGGCGCATGGCTGAAATCGAGCGGCAGATAGGGATTGCCCGCATCGAAATCGGCATCGCTCAGCCGCATCCCGGTCAGCGCCTCGATCTTGGCGTTGTAGCCGTCGCGCGATGCGTCCAGCAGCACCGGCGCCCCCGCATCCATCACGCAGGTCTGCGACAGCCAGCGTTCGGCGAAGAAGGCCCGCTCCAGCGCATCCATCCGGTCAGGCGCGGGCTGTTCGCAGATGTCGAACCGCCGGTCGAGCGCGGCAATGGCCGGATCGGCGGCGCTTTCGCCGACCAGATCAAGACTGCGGGCGGCCTGCCCCGGATAGGCGATCTCCAGATGGCAGGACGCGGTCTGCGGCGGCAGCGACAGCCGCGTCTCGTCGCGCTGTCCGGCGGGCACGGTAAAGGCGAACGGCACCGACGCCGGGCGCGGCCCGCCGCTGTCGGGACGCACAAGCTGCACCGCGCCGTCACAGGTCGCGGTGATCCGGGCATCCGTCGCCGCGATGGAACGGAAACTGACGATCCGTTCCAGTTCGTTCTGGTCGGGCAGGCGAAAGGGCACGCCCCGCACGGCGGGCCCGTCGGTGAGAACCAGCGCCGTGACCGCCGTGCGCCAGCGCCCCGGCCATTCGTATTCCCCCGGCACCAGTCCCGGCACCGGCGCGATCAGCGGATCATCCAGCGCCGCCGCGCGGGCATCGACCGGGCCGATGACCGGAACCAGCCACTCGGGCGCGGGCGCGGCATGGGGCACTCCGGCCAGATCGCGCAGCCGGTGGGCGTCGAACCCGGCCAGAAGCGCGGCGAATCGCGCCTCGTAGGCGGCGATCTCGGGCGAACCCGTCACGGCGGCGGCGGGCGCAAAGGCGCTGGGGGCGGGCGGGTCGACCAGCGCGCAGCCGCCAAGCAGCGCGGCGAGGCACCAGACCAGCCGGGAGCGGGTCATCCTGCCCTCACTCGGCCGCCCGGACAAAGCGCGCGCCGGTCTCGATCCGCTCGCCGGGGCGGATCACCCGCACCGCACCCGGCGGGGTCGCGGCAAAGCTGGTATCGGCCAGCGCGGCGCGCAACTCGGCCAGCGGCTGTGCAAGCTCCATGCCGACCGCAACCCGCTCGCCGTTCAGCTCGGCCTTGGCGGACACGACCGAGACCACCTCGGCCACCCCGTCCGCAAGCCGGAACACCGGCGCGCCGGAGGAACCGAAATCGACCTCGCAGGACAGGACCAGGATCCCCTCGTCCTCGGCCACGACCGGGCACATCTGCTGAAGCGACGGCGCCTCGGCCCGGTCGCGGGCATACGAGACCACGCCGACCTCGGTGCCGACCGGAACGTCATGGCCGATCGTGAAGGGGCGCACCTCGCTGGAGCGGATCGGCTGGGCAAGTTCGATCAGCGCCAGATCCCAGCGGCTGACGCGGGTTTCGGACCCGGCATCGGCAACATAGGCGGGATGGGTGACCGCGCGGCGGACGCCGCGATAGGCCCCGGCCCGCCCGTCGCGCCAGCCCGCGCGAAATTCCAGCCGGTCCACCGCGACCGGCGCGCCGCTGTCGCGCTCGAACAGGCAATGCGCTGCCGTCAGCACCAGACCGGGCGCGATCAGCGTCGCGGTGCAGAAGCCCTTGCCCGCGATCTCGAGCCTGCCGACCCCTTCCCAGCCGCGCGCATCATTGCCGGTGCGCAGCGCCACGGGACCGGGATCGGCCGCAAGCCCGCCCGCCCCGGTCAGGGCGACAAACGCCGCCAGCACCGCGCGCAACATCAGCTCCATGCGCCCACTCCGCTTTCTCTCCTGCACGCTGCCCGCCGGTCCCGGCGACATTAGGGCAGGCGCGCGTCACAGGGAACGCATTTCCTCGGCGGGCACCGGAACCGGGCGCCGATGCGCCCATGCGGCATCACGCGGCTTGCCGTGGCCACGCCGGGCAGGCTACCAGACGACAGCCAGCAGCAGGAGGCACCCATGGCCGCAACCGGCGACTTTCAGGACCGTATGCTCTCGCTCGGGCTTGCCCGGGTATCCGAAGCCGCCGCCATCGCCTGCGCCGATCACGTCGGACGCGGCAACGAGAAGGCCGCCGACCAGGCCGCCGTCGATGCGATGCGGCGCGAGCTGAACAAGCTCGACATCCGGGGCACCGTCGTGATCGGCGAGGGCGAACGCGACGAGGCGCCGATGCTCTATATCGGCGAGGAAGTGGGGTCCGGCGACGGCCCGGCGGTGGACATCGCGCTCGACCCGCTGGAAGGCACGACGCTTTGCGCCAAGGACATGCCCAATTCGCTGGCCGTCATCGCCATGGGGCCGAAAGGGTCGCTGCTGCACGCGCCCGACACCTACATGGACAAGCTCGCCGTCGGCCCCGGCTACCGGCAGGGCGTCGTGACCATGGACATGAGCCCCGCCGAGCGGGTCTCGGCGCTGGCGGCGGCGAAGGGCTGCTCGACGCGCGACATCACCGTCTGCGTGCTGGAACGCCCGCGCCATGACGAGATGATCGCGGAAATCCGCGCGACCGGCGCGGCGATCCGTCTCATCACCGACGGCGACGTGGCGGGCGTCATGCACACCGCCGAACCGGGGCGCACCGGCATCGACATGTACATGGGCCAGGGCGGCGCCCCCGAGGGCGTGCTGGCGGCGGCGGCGCTGCGCTGCATGGGCGGGCAGTTCTTCGGCCGTCTCGTGTTCCGCAACGACGACGAACGCGCCCGCGCCCGCAAGGCGGGGATCACCAATTTCGACCGGGTCTATACCCGCGACGATCTGGTCACCGGCGACGTGATCTTTGCCGCCACCGGCGTGACCGACGGCAACCTCCTGCCCGGCATCCGCCGCGAGCCGGGCTGGGTGACGGCGGAAACCCTGCTCATGCGGTCCAAGACCGGCTCGGTGCGGCGCATGTCCTACCGGCACCGCATCCAGTGAGCGCCTTCCTCGGCGTCGAGCATTCGGCGACCGGCAGGCGCTGGACCGGGCCGACGGCCGAAGACGAACGCCACGCCGAGGCGCTGGCCCGCGAGGCCGGGCTGGCGCTGCCGCTGGCGCATGTGCTGGCGCGGCGCGGGGTCGATGCGCCGGGGGTGCCGGGCTTCCTTGCGCCGCGCCTGCGCGACCTGATGCCCGATCCGCGATCCCTGCGCGACATGGAAGCTGCCGCCGCGCGGCTGGTCGATGCGCTGCGGCGGCGCGAACGCATCGCGATCTTTGCCGACTACGACGTGGACGGCGGCGCCTCGGCGGCGCTGATCCTCGACTGGCTGCGCGCGCAGGACCATGACGCCACCCTTTATATCCCCGACCGCATCGACGAGGGCTATGGCCCGAACGCCCCCGCGATGGCAGCGCTGGCGCAGGATCATTCGCTGATCGTCTGCGTCGATTGCGGCACGCTCAGCCACGGCCCGATCGCCGCCGCGAAGGGCGCCGATGTCGTGGTGTTCGACCATCACCTCGGCGGCGAGACCCTGCCGCCCGCGCTGGCCGTCGTGAACCCCAACCGCCAGGACGAGGACCGCGCCCTGTCGCATCTCTGCGCCGCCGGGGTGGTATTCCTCGCGCTGGCCGAGGCCGGGCGGCAGTTGCGCGGGGCGGGCATGACGGCACCCGACCTGATGCCCGCGCTCGATCTGGTGGCGCTGGCGACGGTGGCCGATGTCGCGCCGCTGGTCGGCGTGAACCGCGCCTTCGTGCGCACCGGCCTGCGGGTCATGGCCGGACGCGGCAGGCCGGGGCTGCGCGCGCTGGCCGATGTCGCCCGGCTGGATCGCGCCCCCGAGGCCTGGCATCTGGGCTTCCTGCTCGGACCCCGCGTGAACGCGGGCGGGCGGATCGGCGCCGCCGACCTCGGCGCACGGCTGCTCTCGACGCAGGACGCGGCCGAGGCCGTGGCGCTGGCGCAGCGCCTCGACGCCCTGAACGGGGAACGCCGCGCCATCGAGGCGGCGGTGAAGGAAGAGGCCCTCGCCCAGATCGAGGCGCGCGGCACCGGCGGCCCGCTGGTCTGGGCGGCGGGCGAGAACTGGCATCCCGGCGTGGTCGGCATCGTCGCGGCGCGGCTGAAGGAGGCGACGCATCGCCCGGCGGTCGTGCTGGGGCTGGATGGCGACACGGCCAAGGGTTCGGCCCGTTCGGTCGCGGGGGTCGATCTTGGTGCCGCCGTCCACCGCCTGCAGGCCGAGGGGCTGATCGTGCAGGGCGGCGGGCATCCGATGGCCGCCGGGCTGACGCTGCGACGCGGGCAGATCGGCCCGGCGATGGAGCGTCTGGCCGACCTGCTGGCCCGGCAGGGCGCCGGACAGGGCGGCGCGGGCGATCTGCGCATCGACGGCGCGCTGATGGCGCGCGGGGCCAGCATGGCGCTGGTCGAATCACTCGCCGCCGCAGGCCCGTTCGGCGCCGGAGCACCCGCGCCGCGCTTTGCCCTGCCCGACCTGCGCGTGGCCTTTGCCCGCACGGTCGGCAGCGATCACCTGAAACTGGCGCTCGAGGACGACACCGGCGCCCGCCTTGACGCCATCGCCTTCGGCGCGGCGGCCTCGCCACTGGCCGACCTGCTCCGCCCCGGCGCCCGGATTCACGCGGCGGGGATGCTCGAGACAAACCACTGGCAGGGCCGCAGCACGGTGCAACTGCGCCTCGAGGACGCCGCCGGGGCGTAAAGCCCCGCCTTCGCGCGCAGGGGAATCGGGCGAACGGCCCTGCGCGGGCTGGCACGGCACCGCCGCCCGCAAATCCCGTCATTGCGAGGCGGCGCAGCCGACGAAGCAACCCCGATAGTCATGCGCAAGCGGTCGGGGTTGCTTCGGCTTCGCCTCGCAATGACGGGACATGCAGTTCGCCCGATTGCCCCGCCTTCGCACGACATCCCCCTTGCACCCCGCGACGCCATACCGTAAGCAGCCGCTCACCGACAGGCCGGCCCGTTCGTCTATCGGTTAGGACGCCAGGTTTTCAACCTGGAAAGAGGGGTTCGACTCCCCTACGGGCTACCACTTTTTCCTCGTAAGTAATTGATTTTACAGCGGAATTTTAGAGCCGCTTTCCTCTGCCTAAGCGTTGCCCAGTGGGCGGGACTGCCCGTTCTGGCCCGGTCGCAGACTGGAAACGATCACGCATTCGTGAAGACGGGATCGGCTACTTCGTCACTCCAAGATCAACCCGCAGCGCAGCTTTCAGGTCTTCATGCGCCTTCGTGCGGCCCGTTCTGTCATCGTTGGTTTCTACGATCCGTCCAATCGCGCGGCGAACAGCTTCCGGCGCGACCAGTTCACACCGCATCTGCCAATATGCGAAATTCTTGGCGGCTTCGTCGGTGCCTTCGACGGCGGCGCGGTGATACGCCTCAAGCAAGCCCACATATGCTGTTTGTTTCTCGCGAAAGCTACGTTCGTCCTGCATCGACCGTTGTGCCAGAAAAGCTTGAACAAGGGCCGTGACGATTGAGCCAAGCCCGAACGCGGTAAGAAGCGGCAACAAAGTCACGATCAAGGTTCCTGCCAGCCATTCGGTTCAGCTTCGATCATACACGACGCCAGCAACGAAAAAAGCCGCCCCCGAAGGGACGGCAGTTCGGCACTCTCCCGCGACAGGCCCGACGCGGAAGCTTGTGAGCGCACCGGCACCGGGCCGGGCGCAAGGGGGTCAGGCTGCAGGCGCTTCGGACGGGATCAGAGGCGCGCGTACGTCCACCGGCTGGCGCCCGCGCGGCTGGCGTTGGTCGGCGAATACACCGCGCCTTAAAGTCGGCGCAGCCAGGCTTCTATGCTGTCGGCATTGCATCGCAGCGCCACGTTGTGCGTGATATCCGATATCCGACATTCACGATTGTATGCTCCATTTGTGGCTCTTTGCGGCGCGATGCAGTCATTCAGCGCCGTAACCCTGGGCCTGATCCCGAACCAGCCGAACAGCCCCACTGGACCGGAGACGCCTGATGGGTGACAATATCGTCCGGGGCAATTTCGGCGTGCCGTCCACGGACAGACCGGCGCGCAGCGCCGGTGGTCCTGCTGGCGGAGGAGGAGGCGGTTTCTTGCTGGAACAACGGATTCAGGGACTTGAATACGAGGTCGGCGGTCTGCGCAGGGACATATCCGCGACGCGGGCCGATCTGGCGGAACTCAAGGGCAAGGTGTCGATGCTGCCCGGCTATCCCGGCATCGCGGTGATCGTGACGATCATCGGAGGCCTGCTGGCAATCGCCCAGTATCTGGTCGGGTCGGGGGCCGCCGGTCCCTGACACCCCCTCACCCCGCCGCTTCCTCGGGCGCCTCGGTCAGATACGGCCCGCGCCGGGGTGCCGGTTCGTCCTGCGGCAGCGCGAAATCCGCCGGGACCAGCGCAGGTTCGGGGCCGACCGCCCGCTTCGGAGCCTGTTTCGGAATAAAGGCAGATGGGCAGCAAACGGCCAGCGCAGCCCCGACGTTGAAAAATCACGATGTGCACCGGCGAAAGTAACCATTCCTTTACCTGTCCGGAGGATGATGCTTCCAAGTTGCGGCGCACATGACTACATTCCTGCCTGAACGCAGGGGGGCAACAGATGCATCCGGCAACCAGAGTATCGTTCCGCAGGGGCTTCGCAGCGGGGTTTTCATCGCCCTATCGTGCTGTTTTCGGCCACCGCGAAACCGTGCTCCACACGCGCCGGAACGATCTCGTGTCCCTCTCGTGGGGAAAAGTCGGCAACGCGATGAGAACTGCCCTTCAGGCCGAAAGGCACAGCGTTGGCAAGACATCCGGCACGTTCAGCAGACCCGGACGGGGCTGATTCCCCGTCCGCAGAATCGCTCCGCATCGAAGATGCCATCGAACGCGCGCTCGAAGGCCGGGTCGCGCGGCGCGATCTGCCCGATGTTGCGCGCCAGATCACCCGGATCGTGGTCAGCGAACAGTTCTTCGGCCCGATGCCGCACCCCAAGCACCTCAGGGAGTACGAGGACACGCTTCCGGGGGCCGCCGAACGGATCCTGTCCATGGCCGAGCGCACGCTCGATCACAATGCAGCCATGGAGCAGACGGCCATCGACGCCGAAATTGCCGACCGCAAGCTCGGCATGTTGATCGGTGCCGGGCTGTTCGCGCTGATGATCGTTGCCGCGTTCGGGACGTTGTTCATCACCGACAATCCGGTCGTGCCCGGCCTTTTCCTCGGGGCAGCCGCGATCGGCGGGGTCGTTGCCTTCATCAAGGGGCGCAACGGCAGGTAGCGCCCCTCCTCACCCCGCCGCTTCCTCGGGCGCCTCGGTCAGATACGGCCCGCGCCGGGGTGCCGGTTCGTCCTTCGGCAGCGCGAAATCCGCCGGGACCAGCGCGATGTCCGCCAGCGTGTGCCGGTCGAGCACCGCCGCGAAGGCGCCCAGCGCCTCGTTCAGGATCACCGGCAGGGAACACACGCTGGCGATGGCGCAGCGATTCGCGGGGTTGAAACATTCGACCAGCGCGAAATCCGGCTCGGTCGCCCGCACCACGGCACCGAGGTTGATCTCGGACGCCGGACGCGCCAGCGTGAACCCGCCGGACCGGCCGCGCACGCCGCGCAGGAATCCCTCGCGCGTCAGGATGTTCACCACCTTCATCAGATGCGCGCGGGAAATGCCGTAGGTGTTGGCGGTCTCCTCGATGGTGACCAGCCGCCCCTCGCGCGCATGGGCATACATCAACGCCCGCAGGGCATAATCGGAAAAAGATGTCAGTCGCATCCGGGTGCGCCTTCCAGACCGATGGGGGGCTCCCCATCATCCCCGCTTCACGCCGCCGGGACAAGGGCAGCCCGTTGCCGCAGTGGCCGCGTGGATAAGATATATTGACAATGTATCTTAACGGGAAGAAGGATGCGCCGCGATCCGGGGATTGTCCGCCGCCTGTGGCACGGACACCCCGCCGGGTCACCTGCCATTGAACAAGGATCAGCGACCATGACCGATACAAACACGAGCGACGCCGATATCGTCGATGTCCGCTCGCTCATCCCCATGCAGCGTCACGCGAAGATTTTCCAGCTTGTGGACGAGCTGCAGCCGGGCAAGCGGTTCATCCTCGTGAACGATCACGACCCCAAGCCGCTGTATTACCAGCTCGAGGCCGAATATCCGGGCCAGTTCAACTGGACCTATATCGAGCAGGGCCCCGAAGTCTGGCGCGTCGAGATCGCCAAGAAGGCCGACGCGGCCTGATCCACCCTGCCCGCGCCGGGTCTTGCGGTCCGGCGCGACTTCCTGAAAGGCTCTGCCCATGATCGGTGCCACCCTCTCGCGCTGGACCATGTCCTTCTTTTCCGTCGCGCTCGTCGCGCTCATCGTGGCGCTGGTGCTGATGGCGGCGGGCACGGGCTATCCCTCCGAAGGGATCGCCGACGCGGGCAGCCTCATCGTCGTGCATGTCACCGCCATCGGCTGGCTGAGCCTGCTGATGTGCGGCGCCCTGCTCCAGTTCCTGCCGGTGCTGGTGGCGCATACGCTGTATAGCGACGCACTGGCCTGGCCCGCGCTGTTGGCGCTGGTGGTGGGGCTGGTGGCGCTGGTGCTGGCCTTCCTGCAGTTCGGCGGCATCCTGCAGACGCAGGTGCCGTATTTCGCCGCCGCCGCCGTGCTGCTGATCGCGGGCTTCGGCCTGATCCTGTGGAACCTCGGCGCGACGCTGCTGGCTGCCGAGGACGTGCCGCTGCCGGTCTGGTTCGTTATCGCGGGGCTGGTCGCCGCCGTCTTCACCGTGGGCCTGGGCGCCGTGTTCGCCACCGCGCTCGGCGGCGGGCAGGCGGCATGGCTGGTCACGCTGACGGCGGCGGGCATCCCGCTGCACGCCATCGCCGGTCTGGGCGGCTGGCTGACCTTCACCGCGATGGGCGTCAGCTACCGGCTGCTGGCCATGTTCATGCTGTCCCCCGAACTGAAACGGCAGAGCACCCGCATCGCGCTGGTCCTCGGCGCGGCGGCGCTGGCTGTCGCGGTCGTGGGCGGCATCGTGGTCGTGCTTGCCAACGGCAACCTGATGCTGGCGCTGACCGCCGCGCTGGTGCTCGCCGTCGGCGCGCTGGTGCCCTACGGCATGGATGTCGTGTTCCTCTACCGCAAGCGCCGCCGCCCGGTGATCGAGCTCAACTCACGCATGGCGGGCGTGGCGCTGGCCAACCTTGCCGCGCTCGCGGTGCTGGTGGTGGTGCTTGCCGTCTTCGGGCAACTGGGCAATCAGGCAGGCGCGGTGGTGTTCTTCGCGGCCTTCGGCTGGCTGACCGGGCTGGGCCTGTCGCAACTGTTCAAGATCGTCGCCTTCATGACCTGGCTGGAGACCTACGGCCCGGTCATGGGCAGGATGCCGACGCCGCGCGTGCAGGATCTGGTCGTCGAGAAGCGCGCCCTGAAATGGTTCTGGACCTATCACGCCGGGACATGGGCCGCGACGCTGGCGCTGCTTTTCGGGCTGGCGATCCCGTTCCGCATCTGCGTCGTCGTCATGCTGGCCGGCACGCTGGGCCTCGTGGCGCAATTCCTGCGCACCCGCCGCCTGCTCGACATCGACGCAGCCAAACGCCTGCCCGAAGGCACGCGCCAGCCGCAGCTTTTCGTCTCGAATGCCGCCAAACCCGCCTGAAGGAGAAATCCGTGACAACCACCTATGTTGACCTCGACGTTCGCCCCATCCTCATCGCCGGAGGCGAGCCGTTCGGCGACATCATGGCCGCGGTTGAAAAGCTCGAACCCGGCCAGGGGCTGCGCCTGATCGCCAGCTTCAAGCCGGTGCCGCTGTTCTCGGTGCTGGGCAAGCGGGGATTCGACCATTCCGAGCGCGACATCGGCGACGGCGACTGGGAGGTGCTGTTCACCCCGACCGGCGCCGCTGCCGCCGCGCCCGCCCCGGCGCCCGCCGCCACCGCCACCGGCACCGGCGACTGGCCCGCGCCGGTCGTGTCGAACGATTACCGCGACCTGCCGCCGCCTGAACCCATGCAGAAGGTGATCGCCGACATCGAGGCCGCCGCGCCAGGCGATGTCGTCTCGGCCCTGCTGTGCCGCAAGCCGCCGATCCTGATTCCCGAACTCGAGGCGCTGGGCCACGCATGGCACGGCGATTTCGAGGACGGCGGCGAAAGCTACCGCATCTTCATCCGCAAGAAGGCGGACTGACCCCGCCCCTTCGGATACTCCCCCTGCTGACAGGCAAGCCCATGTTCATCGAAACCCAAGCAACCTCGGACCCCGCCACGCTGAAATTCCTGCCCGGACGGCAGGTGCTGGCCTCGGGCAGCTTCGACGCCTCGACCCGCGAGGCCGCCGCGCAATCCCCCCTCGCCCACCGCCTGTTCGGGGTCGAGGGCGTGACCCGCGTGGTTCTCGGCTCCGACTGGATCGGCGTGACCCAGACGCGCGGCGACTGGGCGCATCTGAAGCCCGCCGTGCTGGGCGCGATCATGGAGCATTACCTGACCGGCGCCGGAGCACTCGAGGCACCGGGCGATGCCGAGACCCCGAAGGACCGCTTTTCCGCCGTGGGCGACCCGAACGAATCCGCCACCATGACCCAGGTGCGCGAGGCGATCCGCCAGGTGATCGACCCCGAACTGGGCTTCAACATCCTCGATCTCGGCCTGATCTACGACGTGTCGTTCGACGGTGAGGGCGGCGCCAAGGTGCTGATGACGACCACGACACCGGGCTGCCCGGCCACCAACTATCTGATGAGCGGCGCGCGCGAAGCCGCGCTGTCCGCCGACGGGATCGAGACCGCTGAGGTCGAACTGACCCATGATCCGCGCTGGGGGCCCGAGATGATGACCTCGATCGCCAAGGCCCATTTCGGCATCCCCGAGGGCGAGGGCTGGTGACCACGCCCGCGACCACGGAGGCCACGCTGGTGCCGCTGCTGCTGGAAACGCTCGAGGCGCTGGCCGTGGCGGGCGAGGTGGACCGCGCCTGCCGCATCGCCGGCCGCGCCTGTGTGGCCCTGCGCCACAGCGATCCCGCCGCCTCGCGCCGGTTCGACGTGTGGCTGCACCGGCAGATCAAGAGGCTGAACGGGTAACCATCTTCGTCATTGCGAACGAAGTGAAGCAACCCCGACCGCTCGCGCACAACATCGGGGTTGCTTCGTCGCCTGCGGCTCCTCGCAATGACGGCCGACCCCGGCCTCACCGCCTGCGGTCGCGGCGCGCGCTCATCGGCTGGAAGGCGACGCCGACATGGGCCTCGCAATAGGGTTTGCCGGGCTGGACCGGCAGGCCGCAGAACCAGAAGTTCGGCGTCGCCGGATCGCCGACCGGCCATTTGCAGGTCTTTTCGGTCAGCTCCATCAACGACAGCTTGCGCGCCACCTTCTCGACCTCGGTGACGCGGGCCAGCGCCTCGGGCGAAATCTCGTTATGGCTTGGTTGCGGCGGCAGCGGCCGCCCGGCGGGCACGATCTGCGCGCGGGCAGGCAGGGCGGTCTCCACCGCGACCTCGGCATCCCCGGCAGCGGTGTCCGCCGGGTCGTCATCGACGGGATCGGGCGCCGGTGCAGCCGCCGCCACGGTTTCGGGCGCGGCGGCGGCAGGCGCCTCGGCGGTGGCGGCACCCGCGCGGTTCGACAGGCCCAGCCGGTGCACCTTGCCGATGACGGCATTGCGGGTCACGCCGCCCAGTTCCTTGGCGATCTGGCTGGCCGACTGGCCTTCGCTCCACATGCGCTTGAGCAACTCGACTCGCTCGTCGGTCCAGGACATGGAATTCTCCTCGGAGATGGCAGGGCCCGTGACACCGGCTCCGCCGCAGGGCCTTGGCGAGATACATCCCGGCGGTGCGGGAATCAAGGCAAGCAACGAAATTGCCGGGGGCAATGGGGGAAACGGGGTATTCCGTCATTGCGAGGCGAAGCCGAAGCAACCCCGACCGCTCACACACAACATCGGGGTTGCTTCGTCGGCTTCGCCTTCTCGCAATGACGGAATACACCGCTCCCCCGACCGCACTGAACGAAATTGCCCTTCACCTCGCCCCGGCGTCGTCGTATCAGGCGACATGATCCGCGCGCATCTCCCCTCGCCGATCCGACGTCGTCGCTGACGTTGCCACCCGCCGCAGGCGGGTATCCTGCCGATTCCCCGTCACATTGACAGCGCCTTTCCGCCTTGGCACCAAGGGCGCCTTATCCTTCAGGACATGCCATGATCCCCGAAATCCTGCCCACCTACAACCGCGCCCCGCTGGCCTTTGCCCATGGCGAAGGCGCCTGGATCACCACCACGGACGGCAGGCGCTTTCTGGATTTCGGCGCCGGGATCGCGGTGAACGCGCTGGGTCATGCGAACCCCGATCTGATCGCCACGCTGACCGCGCAGGCCGGGCGCCTCTGGCATGTCTCGAACCTCTACCACATCCCCGAACAGGAACGGCTCGCCGCGCTGCTGGTGGAACATACCTTCGCCGACACCTGCTTTTTCACCAACTCCGGCACCGAGGCGATGGAGCTTGCGGTGAAGATGGCCCGGCGGCACTGGCACGCCGCGGGGGCGCCCGAACGCAGCACGATCATCGCCTTCGAGGGCGCCTTCCACGGCCGTTCCGCCGCCGCCATCGCCGCCGTCGGCACCCCCAAGATGACCGAGGGTTTCGCGCCGCTGCTGCCCGGCTTCGTGCATCTGCCCTGGGGCGACATGGCGGCGCTGGAGCAGGCGATCCGGCAGCCCGGCATCGGCGCGGTGATCCTCGAACCCGTGCAGGGCGAGGGCGGCATCCGCCCGCTGCCCGACGAAGACCTGCGCCGGGTCCGCGAGTTGTGCGACGAAACCGGCGCACTGCTGATCCTCGACGAGGTGCAATGCGGCATGGGCCGCACCGGCAGGCTGTTCGCGCATGAATGGGCGGGCATCACCCCCGACATCATGATGGTGGCCAAGGGCATCGGCGGCGGCTTTCCCATCGGCGCCGTGCTGGCCACCGAACAGGCGGCAGCCGCGATGACGGCGGGCAGCCACGGTTCCACCTACGGCGGCAACCCGCTGGCCTGCGCGGTGGCCGCGCGGGTGGTCGAGACCATGACCGAACCCGGTTTCCTGCCCGAGGTGCGCCGCAAGGCGGGGCTGCTGCGGCAGGGCCTGGAAGGGCTGGTCGCCACGCATCCGGCGGTGTTCGCGGGCGTGCGCGGCAGCGGCCTCATGCTCGGCCTCGAATGTCGCCGCCCGCCCGCCGATGTGGTCGCGGCAGGCTATGACGCGCAGGTTCTTGTCGTGCCCGCCGCCGATGGCGTCGTGCGCATCCTGCCCGCGCTGAACATCCCCGACGCGGACATCACCGAGGGCCTTGCCCGTCTCGATCGCGCCGCCACCGCCCTTGCGAAAGTGCCCTGACCCTTCATCCTTGCCGAAATACTCCGGGGGAGGCGCATCCGCGCCGGGGGCAGCGCCCCCTCCCCGGCCGCAACAGGAACCGCGACATGCCCGACTTCCTCGACATCCACACGACCGCCCCTGCCGACCTGCGCACCATCATCGACAGCGCCCGCGCGATGAAGGATGCCCGCGCCGGGCGCCCCAAGGGCACGCCCGACGACGAAACCCCGCTTGCCGGGCGCATGGTCTCGCTGATCTTCGAGAAACCCTCGACCCGCACGCGGGTATCGTTCGACGTGGGCGCGCGGCAGTTGGGCGCGCAGACCATGGTGCTTTCCGGCCACGAGATGCAGCTTGGCCACGGCGAGACCATCGCCGACACCGCCCGCGTGCTGTCGCGCTATGTCGATCTCATCATGATCCGCACCTTCGAGGAGGCGACCCTGCACGAGATGGCCGAACATGCCTCGGTGCCGGTCATCAACGGGCTGACCAACCGCACCCATCCCTGCCAGATCATGGCCGACGTGATGACCTACGAGGAACATCGCGGCCCGATCACCGGGCGCAAGGTGGTGTGGTCGGGCGACGGCAACAACGTCTTTGCCTCGTTCGCCCATGCGGCGGCGCAGTTCGGCTTTGATCTGACCTTCACCGGACCGGAGCCGCTCGATCCCGAACGCGAATGGCTCGACTTCGCCGACGCCGCCGGGCATCCGGTCACCATCGAGCGTGATCCCCTGAAGGCGGCGGCGGGCGCCGACCTGATCGTCACCGATACCTGGGTCTCGATGCACGATCCCGAATCGGCCCGCGAACGCCGTCACAACCAGTTGCGGCCCTATCAGGTGAACGCCGCTCTCATGGCGCAGGCCAAGCCCGACGCGCTGTTCATGCATTGCCTGCCCGCGCATCGCAACGACGAGGCGACCTCCGAGGTCATGGACGGGCCGCATTCGGTGATCTTCGACGAGGCCGAAAACCGCCTGCACGCCCAGAAGGCGGTGATGCGCTGGTGCCTGGGCGTCTGAGGCATGTCGCAGTCAAATGGAAACATTTGACGCCAGGGCAATCGGGTGAACGGCAAATCCCGTCATTGCGAGGAGGCGAAGCCGACGAAGCAACCCCGATGTCGTGCACGAGCGGTCGGGGTTGCTTCGGCTTCGCCTCGCAATGACGAAATATAATCTGCACCCGATTGCCCCGCATTTGACGCCCGCGACAATGCGCAAGAACAAGGTGCCAGAGCGGGTCCGTCGATTCCCCGAAACCGCGACCCGCTCCGAGGCGCACCCTACACATCCGGCCCCTTGCCCCCTATCTTCGCCGAAGGCCGGATACGGGGTGACGGGTGGGTGCGGGAACATGGATCGGCGATCTGGGCGAGGGGCTGGCCAGCCAGCTCGGCCTTGCCGATCCCGTGGTGCGCCTCGGCGTCACCGGCCTGTCGCGGGCGGGCAAGACGGTGTTCATCACCTCGCTGGTCGCCAATCTCATGGACCGGGGCCGGATGCCGCAGCTTCTGGCCGCCGCCGACGGCACCATCGAGGCCGCATGGCTGCAACCGCAGCCCGACGACACCGTGGCGCGGTTCGCCTTCGAGGATCATCTTGCCCGGCTGACCGCACCCGAACCGGCCTGGCCCGAAGGCACCCGCCGCATCAGCCAGTTGCGACTGTCGTTCCGACTGGCGCCGCGCGGGGTGTCGGGCCTGTGGCGCGGGGCGCGCAGGCTGCATCTCGATATCGTCGATTATCCGGGCGAATGGCTGCTTGACCTTGGCCTGATGGAGCGCGGCTTTGCCGAATGGTCGGCCGGGGTGCTGTCCCGCCTGCCGGGCAGGCCCGGTGCCGGGGAGTATCTTGCCGCGCTGGCCGCCACCGATCCGGCGGCGCCCTTCGACCCGGTGGCCGCCGACACGCTGGCGCGGGCGTGGCGCGCGCATCTCGAGGCGGCGCGGGCGGCGGGGTTCTCGGACCTCTCGCCGGGGCGGTTCCTGTTGCCCGGCGATCTGGAAGGCTCGCCCGCGCTGACCTTCGCACCGCTGCCCGAGGCACCGGACGCCGGGCGCCGCTCGCTCTGGCGGGAATGTGCGCGCCGCTATGACGCCTACCGGGCGCGGATCGTCACGCCCTTCTTCCGCGACCATTTCGCCCGGATCGACCGGCAGGTGGTTCTGGTCGACGTGCTGGGCGCGCTGGCCGCCGGGCCTGCGGCGTTCGAGGATCTGCGCCGCACCATGGCCGGGCTGATGGCGGCGTTCCGGCCCGGACATTCGGCCTGGCTGGCGCGGCTGGTCGGGTTGCGGCGGATCGAGCGCGTCCTGCTGGCCGCCACCCGCGCCGACCATCTGCACAGCAGCCAGCACCCGCGCCTTGCCGCGCTGACCGAAGCCCTGCTGCGCGAGGCGAAGGACCGCGCCGATTTCGCCGGGGCGCGCACCTCGGCGATGGCGATTGCCGCGCTGCGCGCCACGGTCGAGGACGAATTGCGCGAAAACGGGCAGGCGGTGCCGGTGGTGCGCGGCAGGCTTGCCTCGGGGCGGCAGGTGGCCTTTCATCCCGGCGACCTGCCCGAAGACCCGCGCAGCCTGCTTGCCCCCGCGCGCGACGGCACGGCGGACTGGCCCGGCGGCGACCACACGCTTGCCGATTTCGCCCCCGCGCCGCTGACGCTGCGACCGGGCGAGGGGCCGCCGCATATCCGCCTCGACCGGGCCGCCGAGTTCCTGATCGGAGACCTGCTGCGATGACCGGCACCGACAAGCGCGCGCCGCTTCTGCGCGACTGGGACGGCGACGCCCCCGCACCCGAGGCCGCGCCTGCGGTGGACGAGGGAGACCCGCCGCTGGCGATGGCGCGCGCGGCAAAGGGGCTGTCGCGGCGCTCGGGGCGGCTCGCGCGGGCGTTCTGGGCGGTGTTCTCGGCGCTGGCGCTGCTGGTGCTGTCGCTGGCCGCCTGGGACTGGGTGACGGCGCTGGCCGCGCGCGTTCCGGTGCTGGGATGGCTTGCAGGCGTGCTGAGCGTGGCGCTGGCGCTGCTCGCGCTGGTGATCGCCGCGCGCGAGGGGTTCGGCTACCTGCGCCTTGCCCGGCTCGAGGCCATGCAGGGCCGCGCGGCGGCAGCGCTGTCGGGCGGCGACGCCCGGCTGGCGCGCGAGGTGGCCGCCGGGGTCGCGCAGCTTTACGCCGGGCGCGAGGAAACGGGCGCCGCGCGGGCGCGGGTGGCGGCGGCGCTGCCCGAACAGCACGACGCCGAGGGCGCGCTGGGTCTGGCCGAGAACCTGCTGCTCGTGCCCCTCGACCGCGAGGCCGAACGGGTGATCGAGGCCGCCGCCCGCCAGGTGGCGCTGCTGACCGCCGTGGTGCCGCTGGCGCTGCTGGATGTGATGGCGGTGCTCTGGGTGAACCTGCGCATGGTCCGTGCGCTGGCGGTCATCTACGGCGGGCGCGGCGGCTGGATCGGCTCGGCCCGGCTGATGCGGGCGGTGCTGGTGCATCTGGCGGCGGCGGGGGCGCTGGCGATGGGCGACGACCTGCTGGCACCGCTGGCGGGCGGCTCGGTGCTGTCGAAGCTCTCGCGCCGCTTCGGCGAGGGGGCCGCGAACGGCGCGCTGACGGTGCGTGCGGGCGTGGCGGCGATGGAGGTCTGCCGCCCGCTGCCGTTCCGCACCCGCCCGAGGCCCGGCGTGGCCGCACTGTCCGGGCGGGCGCTCAAGGGGCTGTTCGGCGGCGAGGGCGCGTGACGGGCGCAGGGTGACCGCATTTGCCCGGCGCGGCAGCCCGCGTGTTGCAACGGTGGGGCAGCATGACCGGCGCCCGCACCGGGGGTGGGCGCGGATGCGCCCGCCCTGGGGGGCGGGGCGGGCGCCGGTCGTGCTGCGCACGACCGAAGGGGGGAAATCCGGAGACGGCTCGCCGCATGACGGGCAAATGCGATAGCCTTGCTGACGGGTGCCGTCCCGCTTGACCGCAGAATCCTACCGCCTAAGTGTCGCGCCCGACGCGACGATACAGGAGAAGAACATGGCCCAACGGCTGCATCTGGTCTTTGGCGGAGAGCTGGTCGATCCGGCGCGCACCGAGTTCCGCGACCCCGCGAAGATCCACGTCGTCGGCATCTTCCCCGACCATGCCAGCGCCTATGACGCCTGGAAGGCCGAGGCGCACCGGACGGTGGACGATGCGCATACGCGCTATTTCATCGCCCATATCCACCGCCTGCGCGACGAGGAATCGGCAGCGGCCTCGACCGAGGAAATGGGCTGACGGGGCGGTCGTGGCGCGGTCGCTGACGCTCGGGGCCTGGCTTGCGCTGCGGCGTGGCGGACATACCGCCGTGCCGCCGCCCGAGCGGCCCGCGCTCGGCCCCGGCGAGCGACTGGTCTGGCTGCACGGCAGCGGCTCGAAGGGCGCGCTGCTGATCCCCGCGCTTTCGGGGGCGCTGGCAGCCGACGGGCAGAAGGCGCGGATCGTCGTCACGCTCGACGATCCCGGCGAACCCGCTTCCGGGCCGCTGACCGTCGCGCTGCCGCCCGACTACCGCCAGCCGGTGCGGGCGTTTCTGGATGCGTTCAGGCCCGATGTGCTGGTCTGGGCCGGGGCGCCGCTGCGTCCGGTGCTGCTGTCCGAAATGCGCGAGCGCCCGATGCTGCGGCTGCTGGTCGATGCGGACGAGCAGACGCTGACGCTTGCAGAAGGCGGCTGGATTCCCGGCGCGGTGTCCGGCCTGCTGCCGGTCTTTCACCACATGCTGGCCGTCGATCACCTGACCGCGCAGACGATCGAGCGCCTCGGGATCAAGCCCGACCATATCGAGGTGACCGGCACTTTCGAGCCGCTTCTCAGCCCGCTGCCCTGCAACGAACGCGACCGGCGCGACCTGGCGGCGACCATCGGCCCGCGTCCGGTCTGGCATGCGGCTTCGGTGCCCATGGCCGAACTGCATGATGTCATCGCCGCCCATCGCCATGCGGCGCGGGCGATGCACCGGCTGCTGCTGATCCTCGCGCCCGCGCGGGCGGCGGACATGGCGGCGATGGCGGAAACCCTGCGCGATTCGGGCCTGCGCGTGGCCCTGCGGGCGGATGGCGAGGAGCCTGCACCTTCAACCGAGGTCTATCTTGCCGAAGGGCCGGGCGAGGCCGGGCTGTGGTATCGGCTCGCTCCGGTCAGCTATCTGGGCGGCACGCTGACCGGCGGTGCCACCGATCATCCGTTCGAGGCGGCGGCGCTCGGCTCGGCCATCCTGCACGGCACGCGCACCAGCCCCCACGCCGAGGCCTTCGCCCGGCTCACCCGCGCCGGGGCCGCGCGCGCGCTGCGCAGCGGGCAGGCGCTGGGCCATGCCGTCGAGGCGCTGCTTGCCGCCGACCGCGCCGCCGCGATGGCGGCTGCCGCCTGGGAGGTGACGACGACGGGCGCCGTGGTGGCCAACCGGATCGCCGGACTGATCCGCGAACGGGCGGAGGCGGCCTGAGATGCGCGCGCCCCGCTTCTGGTTCCGCAACCCCGGCCTCGTGGCCACGCTGCTGCGACCGCTGGGCGCGGTCTATGGCTGGCTGACCGCGCGACGCATGGCGCGGACCGGCGAGCGTGTCGCGGTGCCGGTCATCTCGGTCGGCAACATCAATGCGGGCGGCACCGGCAAGACGCCCGTGGTGATCGCGCTGGCGCAGATGCTGGCGGCGCGGAACGTGGCCGCGCATGTCGTCAGCCGGGGCCATGGCGGCAGCTTCACCAGCCCGCTGCGGGTGAACGAACGCCATCACCATGCCGATGCCGTGGGCGACGAGCCGCTGCTGCTGTCGGCCTTCGCGCCCGCCTGGATCGCCCGCGACCGCGCCGCCGGGGCACGGGCGGCGGTGGCGGATGGCGCCGGGGCGCTGATCCTCGACGATGCCCACCAGAACCCCGGCCTGGCGAAAGACCTGTCGCTGGTGGTGGTCGATGCGGCGGTGGGCTTCGGCAACCGGCTGTGCATCCCGGCGGGGCCTCTGCGCGAAAGCGTGGCCGCCGGGCTGGCACGGGCCGACGCGGTGGTGGTGATAGGCCCGCCGGACGAACGCGCCGCCTTCATCGCCGCCGAACCCGGCGTGCAGGCGCTGCCGGTGCTGGAAGGCGAATTGCGCCCGCTGCCGACCGGGATGCCCTGGCAGGGGCTGAAGGTCATGGCCTTCGCCGGGATCGGGCGGCCGGAAAAGATGTTCGCCACCTTGCGCGCCCTTGGTGCCGATGTGGTGCGCACGGTGCCGCTGGACGATCACCAGCCTTTGTCGCTGGCACTGATGCAGCGGCTGGAATCCGAGGCGCAGGCCCTGGGCGCGCGGCTCGTGACGACCGAAAAGGACGCGATGCGCCTGCCGCAACGGCTGCGCGCCAGCGTCCTCACCCTGCCGGTCCGGCTGGAGTTCAGCGATCCGGCGGCGGTTCAGGCGCTGCTTGCGGGCGTTTTGGCGACGCCCGGTCCAGCACCAGCGACGCATCCGAAAAGGTGATCGGCGTGCGCAGGCCCGGCACCCCCTCGGGGGTGATCTTCAGGCCGCGCGCGATCACCTGCGGATCGGCAAAGACCTCGGCCATGTCGTTGATCGGCCCGGCGGGGACGCCCGCCGCCTCGCAG
This sequence comes from Rubellimicrobium sp., assembly GCA_019454835.1. GTDB lineage: Bacteria > Pseudomonadota > Alphaproteobacteria > Rhodobacterales > Rhodobacteraceae > JADYZU01. The sequence continues at coordinate 22,378 of JACFNP010000006.1, read as the reverse complement.
GCGGCCAGCAGGTCGGCCTTGGCCCGCGCCTTCGTCAGCGGGTTGAGGACGGCGACCAGCGCCTCGCGATTGGCCAGCCGGTCGGCATTGGTGCGATAGTCCGGGTGGTCGGCCAGACCTTCCACCCCCAGCAGGGCGCAGAAGCGGCGAAACTGGCCGTCATTGCCCACGGCGATGATGATATGGCCATCGGCGCAATCCATCACCCGGTAGGGCACGATATTGGGATGCGCATTGCCCAGCCTTTGCGGCGCCTCGCCCGAGGCCAGATAGTTCATCGCCTGATTGGACATCACCGCCACCGCGACATCCAGCAAGGCCATGTCGATCACCTGCCCGCGCCCGGTTTCCTGCCGCTGGTGCAGCGCGGCAAGGATCGCGGTTGCGGCGTAGACGGCGGTGAACAGATCGACCACCGCGACGCCGACCTTCTGCGGCTGACCGGCGGGATCGCCGGTCACCGACATCATGCCGGACATGCCTTGGATGATGTAGTCATAACCCGGCCGCGCGGCATAGGGCCCGGTCTGGCCGAAGCCGGTGATCGAGCACCAGATCAGGCGCGGGTTGGCAGCACACAGCGTTGCGGCATCCAGACCGTATTTCGCCAGCCCGCCGACCTTGAAGTTTTCGATCACCACATCGGCCCCGGCGACCAGATCGCGGACCAGCGCGCGGCCTTCATCGGTGGTGAAATCGGCGGCAACCGCAGCTTTGCCCCGGTTGCAGGAATGGAAATAGGCGGCGGACCTGTCGCCTTCCCGTTCGATGAAGGGCGGCCCCCAGTTGCGGGTGTCGTCCCCCGCAGGCGATTCGACCTTCACCACCGTGGCGCCCAGATCGGCCAGCGTCTGCCCGCACCACGGCCCGGCCAGCACGCGGGCCAGCTCCACGACCCGCAGACCATGCAGAGGGGCGGGCGTCCCGGTCATCAGCCCGCCAGCGCCGCCTCGATCAGGGGCTTGATGTCGTCGTAGCCCATGTTGGAATACTTGGTGTCGTCGATAAACAGCGTGGGCGTGGCCTCGATCCCGTCGGCCTCGGCATTGGCGGTGTACCAGGCGACCAGTGCCTGGGCCATGTCCTCGTCCCTCATGCAGGCGTCGACCTGTTCGGCCTCGAGCCCGGCGGAAATGCCGATCTTGCGCAGGTTGTCGGCAATCAGCGCCGGATCCTGCCCGCCCGCGATCCAGTCGGCCTGCGTCTCGAACAGGATGTCGTGGATGCCCCAGAACCGCAACGGCCCGCCGCAGCGCGCCACCATCGAGGCCCAGAGACCGAAGCGGTCGAAATAGACATCGCGGAAGATGAACTTCACCTTGCCGGTGTCGATATAGTCGCGCTTGAGGTCCTGAAACTGGTTCATGTGGAACGCGGCGCAATGCGGGCAGGTGAAGCTGCCGTATTCCTTGAAGGTCACCGGCGCGTCGGGTTCGCCGAGGATCATCTCCTGGACCTGATAGCCCCCGGACCCGGTATCCGCCGCGTCGTCCTGCGCAAACAGGGCGGCGGGGATGATGGCCGCCGTGCCGGTGGTGGCGATGGCCGCCAGCACCTGGCGCCGTCCGGGATTGATCTTCATTGCAACAGGTCCATTCATCAGGGTTTCGACTTGGCCTGAACATTGGCGGCGAGCGTCGCAAGCGCAAGTCGCAATTCCGTGTCCGAGATTCCGCTGGCCGCCGCCTGCGCCGCCGCATCGGGTGCCGCAGCCGCGCGCCGGGCGGGGGTGAAGGGCGCTGCGACTTCGGCAAAGCCTTTGGGTGCGGTCTGGGTGATCCGCAGCCGCGCGATGGCGTTGTAGCCGTAGCAGGCGTTCACGCGCTCGATGATTTCCAGCTTGCGCATCTCGACCAGCGGCGCCACCGCGCCGGTGGCCAGAACGGTCAGCGTGGCGCCGATCCCGCCCTTGGCATGGCGCACCTCGACCGGGCGGCAGAAAGCGGCGATGGTGGGGCCTGCGACCTCGTCCCAGCGGGTCAGCAGCTTCGTGGCGGCAAAGCCGCGCGATTCGCCTGCCGCGCGGATACGGTCGCGCAGCAGGTCGGCGGCGGCGACAAAGCCCCGCGCCCGGCGCGTTTTCCTGTCGGCTGGCGTCTGCATCGCGGGGCATGTTAGCCGGGACCGGGGCATCAGGCCAGAGGCAGGCATGGATACGGCAGACATCGGGACGGCGCTGCTGCGCTGGTATGACGGTGCCGCGCGCGTCCTGCCGTGGCGGGTGCCGCCCGCGCTGTCGCGGCAGGGGGTGCGGCCCGATCCCTATCATGTCTGGCTGTCCGAGGTGATGCTGCAACAGACCACGGTCGAGGCGGTGCGGCCGCGCTTTGCCCGCTTCGTGACCCGCTGGCCGGCGCTGGCGGCGCTGGCGGCAGCGGACGAGGCCGGGGTGATGGGCGAATGGGCCGGGCTTGGCTATTACGCCCGCGCCCGCAACCTGATCGCCTGCGCCGGGGTGGTGATGCGCGACCACGGCGGCACGCTGCCGCAGACGCGCGACGGGCTGCTCACCCTGCCCGGCATCGGCCCCTACACCGCCGCCGCCATCGCGGCGATCGCCTTCGATGCACCCGAAACCGTGGTGGACGGCAATGTCGAGCGGGTCATGGCGCGGCTGTTCGACGTGCAGGCGCCGCTGCCAGGGGCAAAGCGTGCGCTGGCGGCGCTGGCCGCGACCCTGACCCCGCAGGCGCGGGCCGGGGATCATGCGCAGGCGCTCATGGACCTGGGCGCGACGATCTGCACCCCGCGCGCGCCGGATTGCGGCGCCTGCCCGCTGGTGGGGTATTGCGCCGCCTTCGCGCGCGGCACGGCCGCCGACCTGCCCCGGCGGCAGAAGAAGGCGGCGCGACCTTTGCGGCGCGGCCTTGCCTATGTCGGGCGTCGCGCCGACGGGGCGTTGCTGCTCGAGACGCGGGCGAAGGCGGGGTTGCTGGGCGGCATGACCGGCTGGCCCGGCAGCGACTGGACCGACGATCCGGTGCCCGCCCCGCCGGTGCCGGGCGACTGGCGGCAGGTTGCGGGTGAGGTGCGGCATGTGTTCACGCATTTCGAGCTGCGCCTTGCCGTGTTCACCGCCCGCCTGCCGCCGGACTGCGCACCGCTGCGCGGTGCCTTCGTGCCCTCCGGGGATTTCGACGCGGACACGCTGCCGACCGTCATGCGCAAGGTCTGGGAACTGGCCTGCAAGGCGCCCTGAACCAAAAAGCCCCGCCGGGGACTCCGGCGGGTCAGTTGCGGCGCCAGGGCGGTTGCCCGGCGCCGTCGGCATGGGGTCCGGCATCAGTGGCCGGGGGCCATTTCCGCCCTGATCTGCTGGCGCAGCACGTCGATGGGGATACTCTGGCCGTCACGGCGGAAATGCCAGTAGGTCCAGCCGTTGCAGGACGGCGCCCCTTCCAGATGCGCCCCGACCTGATGGATCGAGCCGGTCGCGCCGTCCGCGACCAGCGTGCCGTCCACGCGCACCCGTGCGGCCTTGCCGTTGAAGCTGACCAGCGTTTCGCCGGGGCGTAGCAGGCCGCGCTCGACCAGGGTGCCGAAGGGCACACGCGGCTCGGCACGTCTGGAACCCGTGACCTGCAGCGCACTGGCCTCAAGCGCGCGCACGCTGTCGATGCGGCGCCGGGCGACCTTGCGGTAGCCGTCCTCGCGCTCGATGCCGATCCAGCGGCGGCCCAGCATCTTTGCCACCGCGCCGGTGGTGCCGGTGCCGAAGAACGGGTCGAGCACCACGTCGCCGGGGTTGGTGGTGCCGACCAGCACGCGGTGCAGCAGGGATTCGGGCTTCTGCGTCGGATGCGCCTTGGCCCCGGTGTCGTCCTTGAGGCGTTCGTGCCCGGTGCAGATCGGCAGCGTCCAGTCGGAACGCATCTGCGTGCCCTCGTTCAGGGCCTTCAATGCCTCGTAGTTGAAGGTATATTTCGCGCCCTCGTCGCGCGAGGCCCAGATCAGGGTTTCATGCGCGTTGGTCAGCCGCTTGCCGCGAAAGTTCGGCATCGGGTTCGACTTGCGCCAGATGACATCGTTGAGAATCCAGAATCCCTGATTCTGCAGCTCGGCCCCCAGCCGGAAGACGTTGTGATAGGAGCCGATCACCCAGATCGCGCCATCGGGTTTCAGCAGCCGCCGCGCCGCCGCCAGCCAGTCGCGGGTGAAGCGGTCGTAGGTCTCGAAGCTGGCGAAACGGTCCCAGGCATCGGTGACCGCATCGACACGGCTGTTGTCGGGCCGGTGCAATTCGCCGCGCAGTTGCAGGTTGTAGGGGGGGTCGGCGAAGATCAGGTCCACCGATCCGGCCGGAAGGCCGCGCATCACCTCGATGCAATCGCCCGCAAGAATGGAGTCAAGCGGGAGCGCCGTTGCCCCCCGCACCGTGTCTGTCGTCATCGTCACTGCCCTTTGCCCCGGCGATTGTTCGCCTTGTGGTTGGCGCAGATGATGGACGAGGGGTGATTCGCTGTCAAAATGTATTTTGAATCAGCGTCTTGTCGATATGCCTTGGCACAATATCTTGTGGACCGGCCCGAATGATCGCCTATGAAACGGGGTCACGCCCAGGGTGGCCAGCGCGTCGCGGTGCTCTTGCGTCGGGTAACCGGCGTTGCGTTCCCAGCCGTAGCCGGGATGCTGTTGCGCCAAATCCACCATGATCGCGTCGCGCGTCACCTTGGCCACGATCGAGGCGGCAGCGATGGACAGCGACCGCGCATCGCCCCCGACCACGGCGCGCGCGGGCAGGGTCAGGCCCTGCGGCAGCAGGTTGCCGTCGATCAGCGCGAAATCGGCATCGCCCAGCGCGTCCAGCGCGCGGGTCATGGCAAGGTGACTGGCGCGCAGGATGTTCAGGGCGTCGATCTCGGCAACGCTGGCCTGCCCGATGCCGACACGGGCCCCGGCCATGATCGCCGCGCACAGCCGGGCGCGGGCACGGGCGGTCAGCTTCTTGGAATCGTTCAGCCCTTCGGGAACCCGGCCCGGATAGAGCACCACCGCCGCCGCCACCACCGGACCGGCCAGCGGGCCGCGCCCGACCTCGTCCACCCCGGCGATGCGGGTGAACCCCTGTGCGCCTGCGGCGCGTTCGTGGCTGTCGTCGGGCGGCATGACCCGCTTGTGCCCGAGGCGCGCCCGGTGGGCAAAGCGAAAAGCGTGGCAGGCAGCGCGATCGGGAGATTTGCAACTCTCGTCATTGCGAGGAGGCGGAGCCGACGCAGCCACCCCCAAGGTGGGTGGGAGGCGGGGGGGGGGGCCCGCCCCGGCGCGGGGTCTTTTTCCACCCCCCGTCTGGGGGGGCGGGCCCCCCCCCCCCCCCCACCCCGATGTCGTGTGCGAGCGGTCGGGGTTGCTTCGTCGGCTGCGCCTCCTCGCAATGACGAAACACGCCGATGACCCCGGAGTGGCAGGGCACATCCGGCCCTGCCACCCTGACGGGCGCACCTGCACCGGGGCGGGGCAGGTGCGGAGGCCGGACACAACACACACGCGGCCACCGCCGAAGCCCTCTGCCCATCGGCGATGCAATGCGATAACAGGCGATCCGTGCGCGAGGTTATTGAATAGCGGTCCCGCGAAGGTCCTGGTGTCCCCCATGAGAGCATTCGCCTTCATCCTTCCGGCATTGGCCCTCGCCGTCGCTGCCCAGGCGGCTGCGGCGGGGTGCTATGCCGATTACAAGGCCAAGAAGGACAATCCCCTCCAGCTTCAGTATGGTGTCGCCGAGATTGCCGGGGACTGCACGCCCGAAGCCGCGCGCGCGGAGCTAGAACCGCGCCTTGCGGCGGACGGCTGGCAGTTGCTCGAGGTGATGGACACCTTCGACGAATCGGGGCTGGAGGGGAGACGGACGAGTGCGGGAGACTATTTCCTCCGCTATTGAGGCGCGGCAGGTCGGCAACAGGGTCGTCGTCATCGGGCTGACCGCCATCGTGGCGGTGCTGGTGCTGGCGGGCGTGCTGCTGTTCCTGAACCTGCCCGACGCGAACGCCTTCAACACGCGGGTCGAGCGGCTGTTCGTCGAGACCGACCTGACCTCGCAGGCCGAAATCCGCCTGCTGGAGATCCTCGCCCAGTCGGGAACCCAGTTCGAGGCGGTGTTCACGTCATATCGCCTCATCATCTTCGTGTTGCTGGTCTTTGCGACCGCGATGCTGGTGGCGGCGGTGGCGCTGCTGGTGATGCTGGTGGCGCTGAACCGCCGCATGGGCCGGATCGAGCGCAAGGGCATCGAGGTCAACTCGCTGGTCATCAGCCGCGACCAGAACGCGGTGATGCTGAACGGGTTCGAGTTCAAGCTGACGCAGGCGGCGATGGAAACGCTGGCCGTGCTGGCCGAGGCGCGGATGGACGACGATGTCCTGTCCGGCGCGCAGATCGAGGCGGTGATCTCGGGCCGCACCGAAGCCGATTGCGACGAGGCCGCCGGCGCCACCCGCATCAAGCGCCTGCGCGACACGCTGGGCAACCAGATGGTGAGCGAGCTTCTGGTCAAGAACATCGCCCGGCGCGGCTATGTGCTGGCGATCGACAAGGACGTGATCCGCATGGTCTGAGGGGGGGCGCCGCGCCGTCATTGCGAGGCGAAGCCGAAGCAACCCCGACGCTCTTCGCACAACATCGGGGTTGCTTCGTCGGCTCCGCCTCCTCGCAATGACGGGGCACTATGCCCCGGCGATCATCAGGCCGTCGATCAGCAGCGACGGCACCACATGCGACAGGTGCTGCCGGGCGTCATCCGCCGCCACCAGACCGGCGAACATCCCGACCAGATTCCCGGCGATGGTGCATTCGTTCACGGGCCAGGCGATCTCGCCGTTTTCCACCCAGAAGCCGCTGGCGCCGCGCGAATAGTCGCCGGTATTGGGGTTGATCGTGGCGCCGATCAGCCGCGTGACCAGCAGGCCGGTGCCCATGTCGCGCAGCAGGTCGGCGCGGGTGCCGCTGCCGCCCTGAAGCCGGATGTTGCCTGCCGAGGGCGACGGCTGGTCGCCCGGCCCGCGCGCGGCGTCGCCGGTCGGCGTCAGGCCCAGCTTGCGGGCCGAGGCCAGGTCGAGCAGCCAGCCCTGCAACACCCCGTCGGCCACCAGCGCGCGGGGGGCGGTCGGCAGCCCCTCGGCATCGTGGAGCCGCGAACCCGTGGCACGCCTGCGGTGCGGCTCGGTCAGCAGCGACAGATGCGCGGGCAGGACCGGCCGTCCCAGACGGTCACGCAGAAAGCTGGAACCGCGCGCGATGGCGGCGCCGTTGATGGCGGACAGCAGATGTCCGGTGATGCTGCCGGAAATCCGTTCGTCGAACAGCACCGGAAAGCGCCCGGTCGGCGGCTTGCGTCCGCCCAGCCGCGCCACCGCGCGGGTGCCCGCGTTGCGACCGATCCTGTCCGCCGCCTCCAGATCGGCGGCGAAGATGCGCGCGTCGTGATCGTGGTCGCGCTCCATGCCGGTGCCGGTGCCCGCGATGGCGCCGCAGGAAATCGCGCTGTCGGTACGCACGAGACCGGCGGAAAAGCCGTTGCTGGCGGCACGATGCACCTGCCGCCTGCCGTGGCCCGCAGCGGCGCCCTCGGCCTGGGTGACGCCCGCGACGGACAAAGCCGCCGCTTCGGCCATTTGCGCCAGCGCCATCAGCGAATCGGGTTCCGGCTCGGGCGCGGGGTCGGCCAGCTCCAGCCGTGCCGCGTCCAGATCGCGCGCCAGTTGTCCGGGGTCGGCCAGGCCCGCCCAGGGGTCTTCGGGCGCCTCGCGCGCCATGGCGACGGCGCGCTCGGCCATCCCGGCCACGGTCGCGGCGCTCGTGTCCGAGGACGACACCACAGCGCCGCGCTGCCCGACGAACACGCGCAGCCCGATCTCGACGCCCTCGGCGCGCTCGGCATGTTCCAGAGCGCCGCCGCGCACCTCGACCGAGAGCGACAGGTCCGACACCGCCATCGCATCGGCGGCATCGGCCCCGGCGGCGCGGGCGGCGGCAAGGAGGGCGTCGGCAAGGGCGGAAAGATCGGTCATGGCGGGCCTGTATTGCGGGTCGCAGGCAGAGCTAACCATCACACCCCTGCCCGGCAAGGCCCGCCCCGCCGGTGGATTGCCGCAACGCGCGGCCTTCTGCCCTTGCGGGAGCACGCGAAAGACGCCACTTTCATGCAAAGGACCGCAGCCAGGGTATGAGGACAGGTGATGTTCGGTTTCATCAAGGGTCAGTTCATCGATGTCATCGAATGGACCGATGACACCCGCGACACGATGGTCTGGCGCTTCGAGCGCTACGGCAACGAGATCAAGATGGGCGCCAAGCTGACCGTGCGCGAAGGTCAGGCGGCGGTGTTCGTGCACGAAGGCCAGCTTGCCGACGTGTTCACGCCGGGTCTCTACCAGCTCGCGACCAACAACATGCCGATCATGACCACGCTGCAAAGCTGGAGCCATGGTTTCAACTCGCCCTTCAAGAGCGAGATCTATTTCGTCAACACCACCCGTTTCACCGACCTGAAATGGGGCACCAAGAACCCGATCATGTGCCGCGACCCCGAATTCGGCCCGGTGCGCATCCGCGCCTTCGGCTCCTATGCGATGCGGGTCACCGATCCGGGCGTGTTCCTCAAGGAAATCGTCGGCACCGACGGTGAATTCACCACCGACGACGTGGCGAACCAGTTGCGCAACGTCCTCGTGCAGGAGGTCAGCCGGGTGCTCGCCGGATCGGGGATTCCTGTGCTCGACATGGCGGCGAACACCGCCGATCTGGGCAGGATCGTCTCGCAGGCCATCGCACCGACCATCGGCGAATACGGCATCGGCATCGCCGAGTTCTACATCGAGAACATCTCGCTGCCGTCCGAGGTCGAGAAGGTGCTCGACAAGCGCACTTCGATGGGGATCGTCGGCGACCTCAACCGCTACGCGCAGTTCAGCGCCGCCGAGGCGATGACCAAGGCCGCCGAAAATCCCGGCGCCGCAGGCACGGTGATCGGGCTGGGCCTTGGCGGCATGGCGATGCAGGGCGGCCCCTGGGGCGCCGCACCGCAGGCCGCGCCCGCCGCTGCCGCCAGCGCCCCGCCGCCGCCACCTCCTCCGACCGAGGCGCAATGGCATGTCGCCGAAAACGGCCAGACACGCGGCCCGTTCGCGCAATCGGCGCTGCCCGCGATGATCCTTGCGGGCGAGATCACCCGCGCCACCCAGATGTGGACCGCCGATCAGGACGGCTGGAAACCGGCAGGCGACATCGCCGCGCTGGCCCCGCTGTTCGCGCAGGTGCCGCCCCCGCCACCCCCCGGCTGAACCCGCCCCGACAGGAGACGCGCCATGAACCGACCCGCCCCCGCCGGATATTCCCGCCCGCAGATCGCGCTGCACTGGCTGACGCTGCTGCTGCTTGTCGGCATCTGGCTGACGCGCGGCGGGGCCGGGCGTGCCCTTGACGCCGCCCGCGAAGGCGCGGCGGTCGGCCTGCCGGTTCACGCCTGGATCGGCCTCGCCATCCTGATCGTGACGCTGGCCCGCATCGCGCTGCGCGTCACGCGCGGCGCCCCGGCGCCGGTCGCCACCGACAGCGCCGCGCAACAGAGGGCGACGGTCTGGGGCCACCGGCTGCTTTATGCGCTGCTGGTCCTCGTCCCCCTCGGCGGCGCGTTCATGTGGTTCTCGGGCAGCCCCGCGCCGCATGGCCTGCTGGGCTACGGCCTGTTCGTCGTCGTTCTCGGCCATGCGGCGCTGGCGATCTGGCACGAGCGGGTAAAGCGCGACGGCGCGATGCAACGTATGATCCGGCCGACGGACTGAACAGGAAGACCCGTCACGACATGACCGATTTCCCCGACATCCCCCGCCGCACGGAAGCGGATGCCGTCGAGCATCGCTATCCCTGCGAACAATGCGGCGCCGACCTGCATTTCGCCCCCGGCACCACCGAGGTGACCTGCGCGCATTGCGGCCATGTCCAGACCATCGACGCAAGCGGCGTGGACGAAGGCGCGGCGCATCGTGAAATCGACTATGCGGCGACCATCGCCGGGCTGGTCCGCGATGCCGACTACGAGGAGACCCGCACCACCGCCTGCCCCAACTGCGGCGCGATGGTCGAGTTTCCCGAAGCCGTGCAGGCCACCCGCTGCCCGTTCTGCGACACCGCCGTGGTCACCGACACCGGCACGCACCGCCAGATCAAGCCTGCGGGCCTGGTCCCGTTCCAGATCGACGAACGCCGCGCCCGCGAGGCGATGACAAAATGGCTTGGCAAGTTGTGGTTCGCGCCCAACGGGCTGAAGGAATACGCCCGCAAGGGCCGCGCCATGACCGGGGTTTATGTGCCCTACTGGACCTTCGACGCGCAGACCGAGACCCTGTATCGCGGCCAGCGTGGTGATGACTACTACGAAACCCAGACCGTCATGCGCGGCGGCAAGCAGGAAACACGGCAGGTCCGCAAGACCCGCTGGAGCCACCGCAAGGGCCGCGTGGCGCGGTTCTTCGACGATGTGCTGGTGCTGGCCTCGCGCTCGCTGCCCAAGCATCATACGGACGCGCTCGAACCCTGGGACATGACGGCGCTGGTCACCTACCAGCCGCAATATCTGTCCGGCTTTTCCGCCGAGGGCTACCAGATCGAGCTCGAGGACGGGATGGCCGAGGCCCGCGCCATCATGGATCGGGTGATCGACGGCGACATCCGCCACGACATCGGCGGCGATCACCAGCGCATCGACTGGAAGGATACCGCCGTCACCGACGTGACGTTCAAGCATGTGCTGCTGCCGGTCTGGACCGCCGCCTATCGCTACCGCGACCGCGCCTTCCGCTTTGTCGTCAATGCGCAGACCGGCAAGGTTTCGGGCGAAAGGCCGTGGTCCTGGGTCAAGATCACCATCGCCGTGGTGCTGGTGCTGATCGTGGTGGTCACCGTGCTGGTGATGACCGGCGGCGACAACGGCGGGTCGGTGAATTTCGACTTCTAGCTTGATCGGGCGGAAAACATGATCATTGCCTGCGGCGAAGCGCTCATCGACATGCTGCCGCGCACCAGCACGCTGGGTGAACCCGCCTTCGCCCCCCATGCGGGCGGCGCGGTGTTCAACACCGCCGTGGCGCTGGGGCGACTGGGGGCGAAGCCGGGGTTCTTTTCCGGCATCTCGACCGACATGATGGGCGCGATTCTGACGGCGCGGCTGGACGAATCGGGTGTCGATCACTCGTTCTGCGCGCGGTCGGCACGGCCGACGACGCTGGCGCTGGTGGAACTGCGCGACGGGCAAGCCAGCTATGCCTTCTACGACGAAAACACCGCCGGGCGGATGCTGACCCCTGCAGACCTGCCGCCCGAAGGCGCAGCGCAGGCGTGGTTCTTCGGCGGCATCAGCCTGGTGGCCGAACCCTGCGGCACCGCATACGAGGCATTGCAGGCGCGCGAATCCGCCCGCGCCGTCACCATGCTCGATCCCAACATCCGCCCCGGATTCATCCGTGACGAGGCCGCGTATCGCGCCCGGATCACGCGCATGATCGCCCGCGCCGACATCGTGAAGCTCAGCGACGAGGATCTGCACTGGATCGCGGGGCCGGGCGATGTGGCCGAAAGGGCGCACGAGATGCTCGCCCTCGGTCCGGCGCTGGTCTGCGTGACCGAGGGCGCGCAGGGTGCACGCGGCTTCACGACACGGGGCGAGGCCCGTGCCACGGCGCCCGCCGTCGCCGTGGTCGATACGGTCGGCGCGGGCGACACGTTCAACGCCGGGCTGCTGGCGGCGCTTGACGATGCGGGGTGCCTGACGAAAGCGGCGCTCGCGGCGCTCGACATGACCACGCTGACCACGGCGCTTGCGCTGGGGACGCGCGCCGCCGCCGTCACCGTCAGCCGCGCAGGCGCCAACCCGCCGTGGAGGCACGAATTATGAGGGCACTCGTCCAGCGCGTCACCGAGGCCAGCGTCCATGTCGACGGCGCCCTCGTGGGCCAATGCGGGCCGGGGCTGCTGGTGCTGGTCTGCGCCATGGAGGGCGACGAAGACAGCCGCCCCGCCGCCATGGCCGCGAAGATCGCCAGGCTGCGCATCTTCCGCGACGACGCGGGGCGGATGAACCGCTCGCTGCTGGATACCGGCGGCGCGGCGCTGGTGGTCAGCCAGTTCACCCTCGCCGCCACGCTGAACGGCAACCGCCCCGGCTTTTCCACCGCCGCCCCGCCCGAACGCGGCGAGGCGCTGTATGAGGCCTTTGCCCGAGAACTGGCCGCGCTGGGCGTCGCGGTCGAGACCGGGCGCTTCGGCGCCGACATGAAGGTCGCGCTGGTCAATGACGGGCCGGTGACGATCTGGCTGGAGCTTTGAACCCCGGCGGCAGCGCCGGTCTCAGTGCACGACGCGCCTTTCACCCAGCATCTCGCGCACCATCGGGATGACGCGGGTGCCGTAAAGCTCGATCGAGCGCATCATCGCCGCGTGCGGCAGGGTGCCCTGCGAATATTTCATCTCGAAACGTTCGGCCCCCAGCGCGCCGACGGTCGCGGCGATCTTGCGGGCGACGGTTTCGGGCGACCCGACATGCATCGCGCCGTGTTCGACCTCGGCCACGAATTCATCGCGCCCCGCCGGACCCCAGCCGCGTTCGCGGCCGATCCGTTCGCGCAAGGAGCGATAACCTTCCCAGGCCTCGTCCATGGCCTGTTCGTCGGTCGCGGCGACATGGCCCGGCGAATGGACCCCCAGCGGCCGGGCCGGGCGCCCGGCCTTGTCCTGCGCCTGACGGTAGAGTTCGGCAAAGGGCAGGAAGCGGCGCGGATCGCCGCCGATGATCGCCAGCATCATCGGGATGTCGTGGCGCACCGCGCGCACCACCGATTGCGGGCTGCCGCCGACACCGACCCAGACCTTCAGCCCCGCATCGCCCAGCGGCGGATAGAGCGTCACGCCGTTCAGCGCCGCGCGCGTCTGCCCTTCCCACGAGACGTTCCCTTCCCGCACCAGCCGCAACAGCAGGTCCAGCCGTTCCTCGAACAGCCGGTCGTAGTCGCCCAGATCATAGCCGAACAACGGGAAACTTTCGGTAAACGACCCACGGCCCACGGTGATCTCGGCCCGCCCGCCCGACACCGCCTGCAGGGTGGAAAACCGCTCGAATACCCGCACCGGGTCATCGGTGGACAGCACCGTCACCGCCGTGCCCAACCGGATCGCCCTTGTCCGCGCGGCGATGGCGGCCAGCACCACCTCGGGCGAGGAAATGGCGAAATCGTCACGGTGATGTTCGCCCAAGCCGAAATAATCGACGCCGACCTGATCGGCGAGGACGGCCTCGTCGATCACCTCGCGGATCACCTGATCCTGCGGCGTCAGGCTGCCGTCGGGCCGGCGGGTCACGTCGCCGAATGTATCAAGCGCGAATTCGAGCGGCATGGCGGGCTCCTCTGTCATTGCCGCCGATATAGGCATGATGCGGCCCGCCCGGAATGTGCGCAGCCGCACATCAACCCGCTACCCCCGCGAGGCGAACCAGCCGGGCAGGTCCGCGATCGACCCCAGCACCGCGTCGGCCATCGGCGCCAGCACCTCGCGCGCGGCAAGACCGCTGAGCACGCCGATGGTCAGCATCCCGGCGGCCCGGCCCGCGCGCAGGTCGTGCAGCGAATCCCCGACCATGGCGCAGGCGGCAGGATCAAGGCCGGTGGCATCCGCAAAGGCCAGCAACTGCCCCGGACCCGGCTTGCCGCCATGACCCGAATCGAATCCGGCGATGAAGTCGAAATCCGCCTCGACACCGGCCTCGCGCAGATGGGCGCGGGCCGGGGCCTCGCTGTCGTTGGTGGCGACGCCCAGCCGCAGGCCGCGCGCGCGCAACGTGCCCAGCACGCCCGCCAGACCGGGCATCGGCTGCTGCGGCGCCTGCGCGGCGTGGGCATCCAGCCGCGCCAGCAGGGTCGCGTGATCCTCGCCGGGCAGGAAATGCAGCAGTTCGGCGGCGACCTCGCCCGAGGTATGGCCGATCACCATGCTGTCGGGCCGGAACAGACCCGCCGCCAGATCGAAGCCCAGCGCATCGGCCATGCGCGCGGCCAGAGCGGCATCGCCCCGCGATTCCGCGTCCAGCACGCCCCGGCACCAGGCCGCCCATGTCGCCTGAAAGTCGAAGAGCGTGCCGTCCTTGTCGAAGACGATGCCGCGGATGTTCATGCCTGCCGTCACCTTGCCCCCTGCCGTGTCGCGTTGTCATGTCCAGTGAACATCCCCGCCGCCGGGCAGGCTGGCAAGGGCCTGCGCGGGCGCTTCGGGCGGATAGCCCCGCGCCCGGCAGAAATCGAGGATGCGGCGGTCGTCCTGCAGAAGAAAGCCGAGCACCGCGCGCAGCACTTCGGCCTCGGTCGCGCGGGCGGCAAGATCGGCGGGCGCGATGCCGGTCGCGTCCAGAAACGCCGGTCCCAGCTTTTCGTCGGCGATCACATGGGCGAGCGCCTCAAGCGAAAGTGTTTCGGCGGCTTCACGCTGCATTCAGCTTCCCTAAGACGAGCGAAAGGTTTCCTTAACTAAATGGCGGTTATGCCCCGGACAAGAAGTGACAGCACGGGGGCCTGCATGGCCGGCCACATCCTGATTGTCGAGTCGACGAGCAGCCGCCGCATCCAGTTGCGCGGCCTGCTGGCGGCTGCCCATTACGGCACCGTGCTCTGCCCGGACCCGCAGGCCGCCGCGGGGTCGCTGGCCGAGGATCTGCCGGATCTGGTGCTTCTCGACATCGGCACCGACCGGCAGGCGGCGTTCACATTCCTTGCCGCGATCCGCGCGCGTGCCGACAGCGCGGCGCTTCCGGTGATCGCCTTCGTCGGCCCGTCCGACAGCGGGCTGCGCCTTGCCGCGCTGAAGGCCGGGGCCGACGATGTCCTGCAGGGTTGCGCCGAACCCGGCCTGCTGCTTGCCCGCATCCGCAGCCTGCTGCGCGAACGCGATGCGACCCCGGCGCTGCATCTCGCGCGCGGCGCGGCGCGGGCGCTGGGCATGGCCGACGCAATGCCCGCCTTCGTGCCCGCCGGTCGCACGGTCATCGTCACGCCGCGCCCCGATACCCTGCCGCCGATCCTCGCCACGCTGGCCCGCAGACTGCCGGGCGGCGCGGTGTTTCTCGACCCCGAGGCCAATCCCGGCACCGGCGACATCTCTGCCGACCTTTTCGTCATCGACCATGCGGGCCAGTGCGCCGACGGGCCTGACGCGGCCCGGCTGTTTCGCCTGATCGCCGACCTGCAATCGCGCCCGGCGACGCGGCACGCAAGGCTCATGGTGATCGTCCCCGAAGGCGCGGCGGCGCTGGCGCGCATGGCGCTGGACCTCGGGGCCGACGATCTGGTGCCCGATACCGTGGACCATGACGAACTCACCTTCCGCATCCGCACCCTGCTGCGCCGGAAAAGCCTGGCCGACAGCCGCCGCGACCGTGTCGAAAGCGGGCTGGCCGCCGCGCTGACCGACCCGCTGACCGGCCTTGCCAACCGCCGCCATGCGGTTGCCGAACTCGAGGTGCTGGCCGAACGCCTTGCCGACGGCGGCCCGGCATGGTCGGCGATCCTGCTCGACATCGACCATTTCAAGCGCGTGAACGACACCCACGGCCATGCAACCGGCGACCGGGTGCTGCGCGAACTGGCGGCGCTCTTGCGGGCCAATGTGCGGATCGGCGATCTGGTCGCGCGCATCGGCGGCGAGGAATTTCTGGTCATGCTGCCCGACACCCCGCGCATTCCGGCCTGCATCGTCGCCGAACGCCTGCGCCATCTGGTCGAGGAGGCGCGCATCCCGACCGACGCGGGCGACGGGTTGCAGGTCACGTTGTCGGCAGGGGTGGCGACCGCCGAAGCCTGCATGGCGGGTGACGGGATCGTGCCCCGCCTGCTGGGCCGCGCCGACCGCGCGCTTTATGCGGCGAAATCGGCCGGCCGCAACCGGATCACGGTTGCCGATGGCGATGACGGCCCCGACCGGCCGCCATGGCGCCCCGAACCGCGTCTGCCCGTGCTGCTGCCCTGCCTGTGACCGCGCCCCCGTGGTCACGGTTGCGCGACTTCCGGTGACAGGCGCGAGATTGACCTTTCGTCCGCGCCGCGCGAGGTTCATGCCTTGCTGGTCGCCGACCAGCCATCCGGCCCGCGCGGGCCCAGCCAGACGAAAGCCGCACCTTGTCCGACAGCACGATTTCCCCCGCCACCCATTTCCACGACGGCACCGCCCCGCACGATCACCCGGCCGACCGGCCGTTCGGGACGGCCCTGCGCCGCGGATTCCGGCGGCGCTGCCCGGCCTGCGGGCAGGGACCGCTGTTCAAGGGCTATCTGAAGGTCGTCGACGAATGCACCGTCTGCCGCGAGGATCTGACCCCGCAGCGCGCCGATGACGGCCCGGCCTATCTGACCGTGCTCGTCGTCGGGCATATCCTCGCGGTGCTGCTGCATTTCGGCTGGAAATGGTTCCGCCCCGATCCCTTCGTGTTCGCCGCGATCATGGCGATCACCGCCGTCGGCCTGTCGCTCTGGCTGCTGCCGCGCTTCAAGGGCATGATCGTCGGCATCCAGTGGTCCAAGCGCATGCACGGCTTCGCCGACACCGACTGAACCGCCGTGGTCCCGGACAGCGTCCCTCCGATCCGCGATGCCGCCACGGTGATTCTCGTGCGGCAGGCGCGCGGCGGGCCGCGCATCCTGATGGGGCAGCGCGGGTCGGGCGCGGTATTCATGCCGGGCCGCCATGTCTTTCCCGGCGGCGCAGTCGAGCCGGGCGATGCCGGGGTGCCGCTGGCGGGACTGCCGGGGCCGCTCTGCCGCGCGCGTCTGGCCGAGGACAGCCGCCTCGCGCCCGCCACCCTGGCCGCCTGCGCAATCCGCGAGTTGTGGGAGGAAACCGGCCTCGCGCTTGGCCGCCCCGGCACCTGGCCCGATCCGCCACCGGGCTGGCAGGGCTTTGCCGCGCGCCGTCTGGTGCCCGATGCCTCGGCCCTGTCGCTGGTCTACCGCGCCGTCACGCCGCCGGGGTTTCCGCGCCGCTTCGACGCGCGGTTCTTTCTGGCCGATGCCGATGCGCTGGCCGGAGACGCCGACGATCTGCACGGCGCCGATGGCGAGCTGGGCGACCTGCACTGGGTTGCACCCGGCGATTTCGGCGCGCTCAACCTCGCGCGGATCACGCGGCTGGTGCTCGATGCCGTGGCGCCGCTGCTCGACCGGCCCGGCCCGCCCGCGACGCTGCCGTTCCGGCGCGACACCTGATCAGCGCAAGGTCACCAGACCGGCCGGATCGTAGCCGTTGAAGTCCAGCATCTCGCGCGCCGCCGTCATCCGGTCGCCGGGAATCGCCGGATCGCGGTTCAGGACATAGCCCGCCGTGCCCGATGGCGTGCCGATGACCGCCGTGCGATAGTCCCAGTCGACCCACAGCACCCAGAAATCCCGCAGGCCGAAGTCGCCCAGATCGGTCGTCAGCCGCCCCGGATAGACCTGCGGCTGCACCGGCCCCTGCCAGTCGCGCAGCACCGCCCCGCCCGCGCCAAGGCAGCGCCAGCGCATCGCCGCGCCGTCGTAATCCATCACCTCGGCCGGGCAGTCCCGGTCCGCCGCGCGCGGGTAGCGCGCCACGACATGCCATTCACCGGCGAAGCGCGCCGGATCGAACAGCGCCGCCGAGGCGATGGGCTGCGACAGGTCGCGCCAGACCCCCGCAGGCGGCGCCGCACAGGCGGCCAGCAGCACCAGCACGGCCAGCAGGCGGCGGCTCATGCGAACACCCCGGCGCCCGCGCCGTGGTCCCTGGCGCAGAGCGCGTGGTTGCCCAGCACCTCGATCACCCGGCATTCGCCGACCGTGCCATGCGCGCCCGAGGCGACCATGCGCGCCAGTTCGCCCTCCAGCGCCTTTAGCTGCCCGATCCGCGCCCGTACCGCCGCAAGCTGTTCCCCGGCGATCTGGTCCGCCGCCTCGCAGGGCTGGTCGGGATGGGCCGCCAGACGCAGCAGGTCGCGGATCGCATCGAGCGGAAACCCCAGTTCGCGCGCATGGCGGATGAAGCACAGCCGCGACAGCATCGAATCGGGATAAAGCCGCTGGTTGCCCGCCGAGCGTTCGGCCTCGGGCAGAAGGCCGATGTCCTCGTAATAGCGGATCGTCGGCACTTTCACGCCCGCCGCCCGTCCCAGCTTGCCGATCGTCATCATGGGCTTGAACCTCCAGTCACTAGAGACATTAGGTAGGGTCCGGGCCACCGGCAAGGGTGATTCGCCCGGCCCCGGCAGAAGGATCGAGACGTGACCGCAACGACCTGCGAATGGCGCATCACCGGCATGGATTGCGCCGACTGTGCCGCCACCGTCACCACCGCGCTCGCGCGCATCAAGGGCGTGCATGATGTCGAGGTCGCGCTGATGGCCGAACGGCTGACGGCGCGGCTTGACGGCGCGGATGCCGAGGCGGTCGAGGCCGCCGTGCGCGGGCTGGGCTACGGCATCACCCGGCGCGATCCCCATGGCCACGATCACGCCCACCACCACGGCGACGACGGCGACCTGCCCTGGTATCGCACCGGGCGCGGGCGGCTGGTGATCGCGACCGGCGCGCTGCTCGCGGGTGCGTGGCTGCTGGCGCAACTGCTGCCTGCGTCCTGGGGCGGCTGGCTTTTCATCCTTGCCTGCCTCATCGGCGTGGCCCCGATTGCCCGGCACGCCCTTGCCGCGCTGCGCGCCGGGCGGCCCTTCACCATCGAAAGCCTGATGACCGTGGCCGCCGTCGGCGCGCTGTTCATCGGCGCCGCCGAAGAGGCCGCCGTGGTCGTGTTCCTGTTCGCGCTGGGCGAGATGCTGGAGGGCGTTGCGGCCAACCGGGCGCGGGCGGGGATCCGGGGTCTTGCCGCGCTGATCCCGCGCAGCGCCGTCATCGAAACCGGCTCCGGCCTGCGCGAGGTCGATGCCGATACGCTGGCGCCGGGCCAGATCGCCCTCGTCCGCCCCGGCGAACGCATCCCCGCCGACGGCGAGATCGTCGAGGGCACGGGCGGCATCGACGAAAGCCCGGTGACGGGCGAAAGCGTCCCGGTGACACGCGGGCCGGGTGCGGCGGTGCTGGCCGGGTCCATCGCCACCGACGCAGCGCTGCGCATCCGCGTGACCCGCGAGGCATCGGACAACACCATCGCCCGCATCATCGACATGGTGGAGCGCGCCGAAGCCTCGCGCGCGCCGACCGACCGATTCATCGACCGCTTCTCGCGCTGGTACATGCCTGCGGTGGTGGCGCTGGCCGTGGTCGTGGCGATCATCCCGCCGCTGCTGGCCGGGCAGGACTGGGGCACCTGGGTCTATCGCGCGCTGGCGCTGCTGCTGATCGGCTGCCCCTGCGCGCTGGTGATCTCGGTGCCTGCGTCCATCGCCTCGGCGCTGTCGGCAGGGGCGCGGCACGGGCTGCTGTTCAAGGGCGGCGCCGCGCTCGAATCCGCCGCCACGCTGCGCCATGTCGCCTTCGACAAGACCGGGACGCTGACCATGGGCCGCCCGGAAGTCACCGACATCGTGCCGCTTGGCGACGAGGACGCCGCGCGGGTGCTGGCGCTGGCGGCGGCGGTGGAACAGGGATCGTCGCACCCGCTTGCCGCCGCCATCCTGCGCCGCGCGGGCGACATGGCGCTGCCGCAGGCCCGCGAGGCGCGGGTGCTGCCGGGCCGGGGCATGGCGGCCGAGGTCGAGGGTCTCGCGCTCACCGTCGCCGCG
This sequence comes from Rubellimicrobium sp., assembly GCA_019454835.1. Taxonomy (GTDB): domain Bacteria; phylum Pseudomonadota; class Alphaproteobacteria; order Rhodobacterales; family Rhodobacteraceae; genus JADYZU01. Next base: position 2,661 of record JACFNP010000006.1, on the reverse strand, counting down.
CCGCGCCATGCACAGGCGGCGGGCGTCCTGCCGGATACCGCGCAGGCCGAGGCGCTGGAGGCCGAGGGCAAGACCGTCGCGGTCCTGTTCGACGCGACCCGCGCGCTGGCGCTGATCGCGTTGCAGGACACGCCGCGCCCGGATGCGGCGGCGGGGGTGGCGTGGCTGCGGGCGATGGGGCTGCAACCCGTGATCCTGACCGGCGACAACCCGCGCGCGGCAGCGGCGATCGCCGGGTTGCTGGGCACCGATCACCGTGCGCAGATGCTGCCCGAGGACAAGCTGGCCGCCATCGCGGCGCTGTCGCGTGACGGCGGCGTGATGATGGTCGGCGACGGGATCAACGATGCGCCCGCGCTGAAGGCCGCCGATGTCGGCGTGGCGATGGGATCGGGCACCGAGGTCGCGCTGGAAACCGCCGACGCGGCGATCCTGCGCGACCGGGTGGGCGACGTGGCGGAAATGATCGCGCTGGCGCGCCGGGCGATGGGCAACATCCACCAGAACATCGCCATCGCGCTGGGGCTGAAGGGGGTGTTTCTGGTGACGACCGTTCTGGGCATCACCGGGCTGTGGATCGCCGTGCTGGCCGATACCGGCGCGACGGTGCTGGTGACGCTGAACGCCCTGCGCCTGCTGGCGTGGCGGGGTCAGTCCGCGCCGGGTTCCGCTGCGGGTTCGTCACCGGCGACGACATAGCGCCCGCCCAGCCAGCGGGCGAGGTCCACGTCCTTGCAGCGCGCCGAACAGAACGGCCGGTGTTCGGGCGTCGATTCCCTGCCGCAGACCGGGCACGGCGGGCGCCTGCGCATCGCGGGCGGCACGCAGGGCGGTGCCGACATCAGGCGCCCTCCGCGACAAGCCGCGCCAGGGGCACCCGTTCGCGCTTGCGGTTCAGTTCGTACAGGCCCATCGCGGTCCAGCCGACCAGGCTGGTCTCGACCGGATCGGCGCGGAACACCGATTGCAGCGACTGGTCGAGCGGCTGGCGCTGCGCCTTCGACATGCCGACGAAATCGACCACCACCTGCCCGCCAAGGCCGCGCAGCCGCAACTGCCGGGGCAGCGCCCGCGCGGCGGCAAGGTTCGCCTTCAGCGCGGCGGCGGGCGAACTGTCGCCGCCGGTGTTCACGTCCACCGCCACCAGCGCGCGCGTCACCTCGACCGCCATGCCCGCGCCGCCGCCCAGATCGACCAGCGGCGAGGCCAGCGCGGCGATCTGCCCGGCGATGCCCATGTGATCGAAGGCGCCCTGTTCGGTCACGACCTGATCGGCGCTCCATTCGCGCAGGGCATGGTCATGCGGCCCGTCCCCGTCGGCCAGCAGCTCGGGCGCCGTGCCGGTGTCGCCCAGAACCTGCGCCGCAAGTGCCGCCATCGCGGCCAGATCATCCGTGATCGCGGCATCGTCGGCCCCCTCGCAGGACGAACGCAGGATCGCCCCGGTCCCCTCGGGCGGCGTGCCCGCAAGGGCCAGCAGATGCGCGCGCAGGGCGTCGTCCCTGATCTTCCGGCTGACGTTCACGCCGGGGGCGCCGGGGGTGATGATCGCGTAGCGCCCCTTGAACAGCACCCGGTCGGTGACCGGCACCGCCTTGCCCGGCTCGGCCACGCCGGTGACCTGCACCAGCGCCGTCTCGCCCGGCTTCATCCCGCGCGCGGCGCGCAGCCAGGCGGTTTCACCGCCCGGCAGGCGCAGGAAGGCGCCGCCCTGCCCCTTGAGCACCCGCTCGCAGGTGGCGCGAAAGATGGCGCCGGGACGCGGCGCGCCGTCATCGTCGATGAGCAGGTCGTCAAGCCTGCCGTCCTGCACCAGCGCCGCCGCCTGCCGCCCGTTCCAGTCGCCCAGAACGATCACCCGCCCCTTCATCCGCGCCTCCAGACCGGATAACCCGCCGCCACCAGCAGCCCCGCCGTTTCCGCCAGCGGCAGGCCGATCACCGCCGAGACCGAGCCGTTGATCCACGGAATGAACGCGCCCGCCATGCCCTGGATCGCATAGCCGCCCGCCTTGCCCTGCCATTCGCCGCTGTCGAGATAGGCGGCGATCTCGTCCCCGGACAGCCGCTTGAAGGCCACCCGCGTCTCGACCAGCCTTTCCCAGAGCCGCCCCTCGCGCGCGACGGCCACCGCCGTCAGCACCCGATGCCGCCGCCCCGACAGGGCCGACAGGAAGGCGCGCGCCTCGTCCGCACCGGCGGGCTTGCCGAGGATGCGGCGCCCCATGGCAACGCTCGTGTCGGCGCAGAGCACCACCTCGCCCGGCCCCGCCGCCACGGCACGGGCCTTGGCGGCGGCCAGCCGCTCGACATAGGGGCGCGGCAATTCGTCGCGCTGCGGGTCTTCGTCGATGTCGGGGGGGCGGATGGCGTCGGGCACCAGCCCGATCTGCGCCAGCAATTCGCGTCGGCGCGGGCTGGCCGAGCCGAGAATCAGCCGCAGGCCCGTGTCGGGCCGGGGCGCCGTCATTTACCGGAAGCGGTAGTTGATCCGACCCTTGGTCAGATCGTAGGGGGTCATCTCGACCTGCACCTTGTCGCCGGTCAGGACGCGGATTCGGTTCTTCCGCAGCTTGCCTGCCGTATGCGCGATGATCTCATGGCCATTCTCCAGCTCGACCCGGAACGTCGCGTTCGGCAGGAGTTCCTTCACGACGCCAGG
>JACFNP010000005.1 GCA_019454835.1 Rubellimicrobium sp. | reverse complement strand
TCGTCGGCTGCGCCTCCTCGCAATGACGCAAACTTCAGGCGCCGCACGCCACCACCGCCCCGCCGTTGCCGCCGATACGCGGCAGCGTCACAGATCCTTCACCAGTCGCAGCGCATCGTAGATCGCCGCATGGGTATTGCGCGCCGCCACCGCGTCGCCGATGCGGAACAGGCGGAAACGCCCCTCGGGGTTCGGGCGCAGCGCCTGCATCCCGCCCGTCGTCAGCGCCTCGTAATCGACCGCGCCCAGGTTCGAGGACAGGGGCTTCAGATCGAAATACAGCCCGGCCATCGGCACCGTGCCGTGATTCACCACCACCTGGTCGACGAACCGCACACGGATCGCGTCGCCGTAGTCGCTTCCCAGCGCCACGCTCAGGCCGCCATCGAGGCGTATGACCGACCGCAGCCGCCAGGTGACCGTGAACGTCACGTCGCGGCTTTGCAGGCGGCGCATGTAGGGGACGATGTTCATCGCCATGACCTCGGGGGCGAACATCCGGTCGGGCGTCACGATCTCGACCGCCGCTCCGCTGGCCGAGATCAGGTCGGCGGCCTGCAACCCGGCGTGATCGCCCGCGTCGTCGTAGATCAGCACCTCGGTCCCCGGCTTCACGTCGCCCGCGAGGATGTCCCAGGTCGAGCAGACCAGATCGTTGCCCAAGGATACCACATCGACATCCGGGAAGCCGCCGGTGGCGACGATCACCTCGTCGGGGTCGGTCGCCAGCACGGTGTCGGCCTCGGCGTAGGTGTCGAAATGAAACCGCACGCCGCGCTTTTCGCATTGCGCCATGCGCCAGTCGATGATGGCGAGCATCTCGCGGCGGCGCCGGTCGCGGGCGGTCAGGCGAATCTGGCCGCCAGGCTGCGAGGCGGCCTCGAACACCGTCACCTCGTGCCCGCGTTCGGCGGCCACCCGCGCGGCCTCGAGGCCCCCCGGTCCGGTGCCGACCACGGTGACGCGCTTGCGGCGGTCGGCGGCGGGGATCACATGCGGCATCGTCAGCTCGCGCCCGGCGGCGGCATTGTGCAGGCAGAAGGCCGCGCCGCCCTGATAGATGCGGTCGAGGCAGTAATTGGCGCCGACGCAGGGGCGAATGTCGTCCTCGCGTCCCTCGACCACCTTGCGCACGATATGCGGGTCGGCGATATGCGCGCGGGTCATCCCGACCATGTCCAGCAGGCCCGAGGCGACCGCATGGCGCGCGGTCGCCACGTCGCTGATCCGCCCGGCGTGAAAGGTCGGCAGGCCGGTCGCGCGGCGGATTTCGCCCGCGAATTCCAGATGCGGCGCGCCTTTCATGCCCTGCACCGGGATCACGTCGGCCAGTCCGGCATCGGTGTCGATATGGCCGCGAATGACGTTGAGGAAATCGACCATGCCGCTGTCCCTCAGGCGGCGCGAAATCTCGATCCCGTCATCGCGGGTGATGCCGCCGGGCAGCATCTCGTCGGCGACATGGCGGATGCCGACGATGAAGTCGTCGCCGACCCGCCGACGGATCGCGCGCAGCACCTCGAAGGTGAAGCGCAGGCGGTTGTCGAGACTGCCGCCCCAGGGGTCATCGAGATCGTTGGTCAGCGGCGACCAGAACTGGTCGAGCAGATGGCCGTAGGCCTCGAGCTCGATCCCGTCCATGCCCGCGTCCTTCATCCGCTCGGCGGCGTCGGCGTAATCGGCAAGGATGCGGTCGAGATCCCAGTCCTCGGCCCGTTTCGGAAAAGCGCGGTGCGCGGCCTCGCGCGCATGGCTCGATGACACCACCGGCAGCCAGTCGTCCCTGTCCCAGCGCGTGCGGCGGCCCAGATGGGTGAGCTGGATCATCACCGCCGCGCCCTCGTCGTGGCAGGCGGTGACAAGTTGCCGCAACCAGCCGACGACCTCGTCCTTCCAGGCGAGAATGTTGTTGAAGGCCGGCGGGCTGTCGCGCGACACCGAGGCCGACCCCGCCGTCATCGTCAGCGCCACGCCCGCCCGCGCCCGTTCGACATGGTAGGCGCGATAGCGTTCCTTCGGCATCCCGTCCTCGGCATAGGCCGGTTCATGCGCGGTTATCATGAAACGGTTGCGCAGGGTCAGGTGCTTCAACTGATATGGCTGGAGAAGCGGGTCATGCGACATCGCCGGAGCCTTTCGGAGATCGAACCGGCGCACAGGTTCCACCGGATCGCCACCGCAGGCAAGAGCGGCGGTGAGGTGTCAGGGGCAACCACCCCGTCATTGCGAGGAGGCGAAGGCGACGAAGCAACCTCGATGTTGTGCGCGAGCGGTCGGGGTTGCTTCGGCTTCGCCTCGCAATGACGAGAACTGCCGTCATTGCGAGGAGCCGAAGGCGACGTGGCAATCTAAGGTGCCGGGCGCTGCACCCGGCATGGATTGCTTCACTTCGTTCGCAATGACGAAACTTCGCCTCGCAATGACAAAATACGCCCCGCCCGGTGGCCCCGGTCGGTCGTTCCGGTCGATGCGTCGGAAACTGGCGTTGCGCCATGCGGCCTCGCTGTGTAGCGTTAACGCCCAAGAGCCGGCCTGCGGGCCAGACCCGTTGTCCGGCAACCGATCCGGGGCGTTCGCGGCGCGCGCCGGGTCATGATGCAGACGCCGCAACAGGGATTGGACATGAAGAAGAATCTCCTCGCCACCGCAATCGTGCTGCCCCTCGCGGGCCTCGCGGCGCCTGCGTTCGCGGATTGCGGTAACGTGACCATCGCCTCCATGAACTGGCAGAGTGCCGAGGTTCTTGCCGCGCTCGATGCATTCATTCTCGGCAACGGCTACGGCTGCGAGGCCGAGATCATCAGCGGCGACACCGTGCCGACCATCACCTCGATGGTGGAACGCGGCGCCCCGGACATCGCGCCCGAGGGCTGGATCGACCTCGTCCCCGAAGTGATCCAGCAGGGCCTTGCCGAAGGCCGCATCGTCGGCGCCGCCTATGCCGTCTCGGACGGGGCGCTGCAGGGCTGGTGGATTCCGCAATACATCGCCGACGCCCATCCCGACATCCGCACCATCGAGGACGTGCGCGCGCATCCCGAACTGTTCCCCGACCCCGAGGACAGCAGCAAGGGTGCGATCTACAACGGCCCGCAGGGCTGGGGCGGCACGGTCGTCACGACCCAGCTCTTCAACGCCTTCGACTTTGCGGACGCCGGGTTCAACCTGATCGACACCGGCTCGGCCGCCGGTCTCGACGGGTCGATCGCGCGGGCCTACGAGCACGAGGAAGGCTGGGCCGGCTACTACTGGTCGCCCACCGCGCTGCTGGGCCGTTATGCGATGGTCAAGCTGCAACATGGCGTCGATCTCGACATGGACGAATGGACCCGCTGCACCTCGAACGGCGAATGTCCCGATCCGAAGCCGAACGACTGGCCGCTCGACCGGTTGCAAACCATCGTCACCTCGAGCTTTGCCGAGCGTGCGGGCGACGACGTGATGGCCTACCTCAACACCCGCGCCTGGGACAATGCGACGGTGAACGCGCTGATGGCGTGGATGACCGACAACCAGGCGACCGGCGAGGACGGCGCGCGCTACTTCCTCGAGAACAACGAGGACATCTGGACCCAGTGGGTCACCGCCGACGCGGCCGACAAGGTGCGCGCGGCGCTCTGACCGCTTCGGGGCGGTGGCGGGGCGCGGCCCCGCCACCGCTGCCCGCGCGCCCGTGACGGCGCCAACAAAAGCAACAGCATGAACGACAGGGAGCGGCATGGACTGGCTGACGACTTTTCCGGCAATGAACAAGGACACGCTGACCGCGCTGAAACGCGGCATCGACGACGGCTTCCGCGCCTTCACACGGGCCTGGGGTGATCCGATCGAGGCTTTCTTTGAACCGTTGCGGCTGTTTCTCATCCATTCGGAACGGCTGCTGCTGAATTCGCCGTGGCCCGTCGTCCTGCTGGTGGTCGGCCTGCTGGCCTGGCTGGGAAGCCGCCGCTGGAGCATCGTCATCGGCAGCGTCCTCACCCTGGTCATCATCGGCTATTTCGACATGTGGGACGACACGATGCGCACCGTGGCGATGACCTTCGTGTGCACGGTCGTGGCCATCGTCGTCGGCATCCCGGTCGGCATCCTCATGTCGCGCTCGAACCGGGTGCAGGCGGTCGTCAACCCGATCCTCGACGTGATGCAGACCATGCCGAGCTTCGTCTACCTGATCCCGGTGGTCATGCTGCTGGGCATCGGTCGCGTGCCGGGCGTCATCGCGGTGGTGATCTATGCCATCCCGCCGGTCATCCGCCTCACCAACCTGGGCATCCGGCTGGTCGACAAGGACGTGCTCGAGGCCGCCGACGCCTTCGGCTCGTCAAGCTGGCAGAAGCTGAAGAACGTCCAGATGCCGCTCGCCCTGCCGACGATCATGGCGGGCATCAACCAGACGATCATGATGGCGCTGGCCATGGTGGTCATCGCCTCGATGATCGGGGTGCAGGGGCTGGGCCAGCCGGTGCTGCGCGCGATCAACAACCAGTATTTCACGCTGGGCATGTTCAACGGCCTCGCCATCGTCGGCATCGCCATCATCTTCGACCGGATCAGCCAGGCCTTCGGTCGCCGCCTGCAGAAGCACCAGGAGGTGACCCATGGCTGAGCCGCAGGAGAACCAGTTCGGCATCGAAATCCGCGGCCTGTCGAAGATCTTCGGACCCAGAGCGACCGACATGGCGGCGCTGGTCGCGCAGGGAATCAGCAAGGCCGAGCTGAACGAAAGGCACGGTCATGTGCTGGGCCTGCGCGACATCAACATCGACATGCCCGCCGGGCGCATCCAGGTCATCATGGGGCTGTCGGGGTCGGGCAAGTCGACGCTGATCCGCCACATCAACCGGCTGATCGACCCGACGGTCGGCGAAATCCTCGTCGGCGGCGAGGATGTCGTGAAGATGGATGCCGGTGCCCTGCGCACCTTCCGGCGCCACAAGACGGCGATGGTATTCCAGAAGTTCGCGCTGCTGCCGCACCGCACCGTGCTGGAAAACACCGTCTACGGCCTCGAGGTGCAGGGCGTGCCGCGCGCGCGGCAGGTGGACGAGGCGATGCGCTGGATCGCGCGCGTCGGGCTGGGCGGGTTCGAGAAGCACTATCCCAACCAGCTTTCGGGCGGGATGCAGCAGCGGGTCGGCCTGGCCCGCGCGCTGACCAACGACGCGCCGATCCTGCTCATGGACGAGGCGTTCTCGGCGCTTGACCCGCTGATCCGCACCGACATGCAGACGGTGTTGCTGGATATCCAGAAGGAAATCCGCAAGACCATCGTCTTCATCACCCACGACCTCGACGAGGCCCTGCGGCTGGGCGACCGCATCGCCATCCTGCGCGACGGCGAGATCGTCCAGCAGGGCACCAGTCAGGACATCGTGCTGCGCCCCGCCGACGACTATGTCGAAAGTTTCGTGCGGGAAGTGAACCGTGGCAAGGTCATCGAGGTCGATGCGGTGATGACGCCGCTGGCCGGTGACGGCGCCCCCGGCAGCCCGCAGGTTCCGGTCGGCACCACGGTGGACGAGGCCATCGGCACACTGGTGGCCGGGACGGGCGACAGCCTGACGATCACCGGCACGGACGGGGTGCCGGTGGGCGCGGTCACCCTGCGGCAACTGGCGGCGGCGCTGACCTCGGCGCGCTGAGCGGGCCGGAACCCGCGCGGTTGCCGCAACGTCAGGCGCGTTGACATCCGGGCCACCGGATTCGCATGATGAACGCAGGTGGCCCGCGACGGGCTGCTGCACCGACGACAGGGGATGCAGATGAACCTTTTCAACATCAGCCGGCGCCGTTTCATGGGCAGCAGCGCAGCGGCGGGCCTCGTGACGGCATCAAGCCTTGTCCCGCTCGCGGCACGGGCCGAGGGGCCGAAGCGCGGCGGCCATCTGAAGATCGGCCTCAGCGGCGGGGCCTCGACGGATTCGCTCGATGCGGGCACCTATTCGGGCGCCATCCTGTTCACCATCGGCAAGACCTTCGGCGACAACCTCGTGGAATCGCATCCGACCACCGGCGAACCCGTGCCCGCGCTGGCCGAATCCTGGGAGGCGGACGCCTCGGGCACCGAGTGGACCTTTCACATCCGCAAGGGCGTGCGTTTCCATGACGGCACCGAGATGACGGTCGCCGACTGCGCGCAGACCATCCGCCGCCACGCCGACCCGGAATCGAAATCGGGGGCGCTGGGCCTGCTGGGCGGGATCGCGCGCATCGAGGAGCGCGGCGACGATCTGGTCATCGGCCTGACCGAGGCCAATGCCGACCTGCCGCTGGTCTTTTCCGACTATCACCTGATCGTCGAACCCAACGGCGGCCTCGACAACCCGACCGCCGGGATCGGCACCGGCCCTTACAGGCTGACCGAATACGAGGCCGGGGTGCGCGCCGCCTTCGTGCGCAACGAGGACGACTGGAACCCGGATCGCGGCTTTGTCGACAGCGTCGAGATCTTCACGATCAACGACAACACCGCCCGGATCGCCGCGCTCACCTCGGGGCAGATTCACATCTGCGACCAGGTCGACCCGATGCTGGTCGATCTGCTGCAGACCAACCCCGGCGTGACCGTCATGCGCTCGCCCGGCAAGGGGTTCTACTGCTTCCTTGCCCATTGCAACACCGCCCCCTTCGACAACAACGACCTGCGCACGGCGCTGAAATTCGCCATCGACCGGCAGGAAATCCTCGACAAGGTGCTGGGCGGCTTCGGCACCCTGGGCGACGACTACCCGGTGAACGCCGCCTATGCGCTGGCGCCCGACGACATCGAGCCGCGTCCCTTCGATCCCGACCAGGCCGCCTTCTACTACCGGAAGTCCGGACACGAGGGGCCGCTGGTGCTGCGCACCGCCGACGCGGCCTTCCCCGGCGCGGTCGATGCGGCGGTGCTCTACCAGTCGCAGGCGGCGCTGGCGGGCATCGACATCCAGGTGCAGCGCGAACCCGATGACGGCTACTGGAGCGATGTGTGGAACGTGCAACCATTCTCGGCCTCGTACTGGGGCGGGCGGCCGACGCAGGATTCGCGTTACGCGACGAATTTCGTCTCGAGCGCGGAATGGAACGACACGCGGTTCTTCAACCCCGCGTTCGACGCCATCGTGGCACAGGCCAAGGGCGAGCTGGATACCGACAGGCGCCGGGCGCTCTATCGTGACGCGGCGCTGATCGTCCGCAACGAGGGCGGGCTGATCCTGCCGGTGTTCAACGACTATCTCGACGCCTATGCCAGCAACATCGGCGGCATGATCGAGGACATCTCGAACGGCACATCCGGGGGCTATGCCGCCTCGCGCGTCTGGTTCGAGGACTGATCCGCGACAGCGGGCGGCCCCCTTGCAGGGGCCGCCCGGTTCTGCCAGCCATGGCGCCGCGCCCCGCCGGGGTACGCGGCATCATCTTTCAGGAGACATCCATGTCCGGCCATCGCGTCATCGAGAACGAATGGATCGTGCTTGCCGACGGCACCCGTCTCGCGGCGCGCATCTGGATGCCCGAAGGCGAGGGGCCGTTCCCGGCGGTGCTGGAATACCTGCCCTACCGCAAGCGCAACGGCACCGCACCGCGCGACGAATCCACCTATCCGGTCTTTGCCGATGCGGGCATCGCCGGGGTGCGGGTCGACATGCGCGGCTCGGGCGATTCGGATGGCGTGATCGACGGCGAATATACCGAACGCGAACTCTCGGACGGCTGCGAGGTGATCGCCTGGATCGCGGCGCAGGGCTGGTCGAACGGCAATGTCGGGATGATGGGCATTTCCTGGGGCGGCTTCAACGGGTTGCAGATCGCCGCGCTGCATCCCCCGGCGCTGAAGGCGGTCATCTCCATCGCCTCGACGGTGGACCGCTACAACGACGACATCCACTACAAGAACGGCACCCATCTGTCGGCGCAACTGTCCTGGGCGGCAACGATGCTGGCCTACCAGTCGCGCCCGCCCGACCCGGCGATCGTCGGCGAAAGCTGGCGCGAGATGTGGCTCGAACGCCTCGAGGGCGAGCCGATGATGATCGAGGACTGGCTGGGCCACCAGCGCCGCGATGCGTTCTGGAAGCACGGCTCGATCTGCGAGGATTTCGCGGGCTACACCGTGCCCTCGCTGGTGATCGCGGGCTGGGCGGACGGCTATCGCACCACGCCCTTCAAGGCGCTCGAGGGCGCGCCCGGTGCGGTGCGCGCCGTGGTGGGTCCGTGGATTCACAAATACCCGCATTTCGCCTGGCCGAAGCCGCGCTGGGATTTCCATGCCGAGGCCATCGCCTGGTGGAACCGCTGGCTGCGCGACGAGGCGGCCCCCGAGCTGCCCGCGCTGCGCGCCTATATCCTCGACGGCCCGCGCCCCGCGCGCTGGCGGGCGCATGATCCGGGCTACTGGGTGGCGCTCGATGCCCCGGCGGCGCCCGGATGGCGCGTGTTCGGCGTCGATGCGACCGGACGGCTGGCCGAAGGCGCAACCGAGGGCGCGGGCGCGGCGGTGGTCCATTCGCCGCTGGCCACCGGCACGGCGGCGGGCGAATGGTTCACGCTGGTCCCCGACGCCGAGATCGCGGGCGACCAGCGCGACGACGATGCGGGATCGCTGTGCTTCGACACCGCGCCGCTGACGGCGGAACAGGTCTTTCTCGGCCAGCCCGAGATCACCCTGACGTTGCGCGCGGCGGCCGAGGCCGCCAATCTGGTCGTGCGGGTGAACGACGTGCACCCGGACGGCGCCGCCACCCGCGTGTCGTTCGGGGTGCTGAACCTCGCGCATCGCGGCGGCAACGAGACTCCGGCCCCGATGCCGGTCGACGAACCCGTGACGGTCACGATCCGGCTGGATGCCTGCGGCTACCGTCTTGCGCCGGGGCACCGCATCCGCGTCGCGCTTTCGACCGCATACTGGCCGATGGTGCTGCCGCAGCCCGTCGATCCGGCGCTGACCGTCGACACCGCCAGCCTGCGGCTGAAGATGCCGGTGCAGGGCGGGCTGCGGCGCATCGGGATGCCGGAACCCGCCGACCCCGACCCGCTGCCGCATTACGACGAACTCATCCCCGGCCAGTCGCACCGGCGCGTGCTGCGCGACCAGAATCGCGGCGTGACCGAGTTCGTCCGCGACGGCGACACCGGGCGCCACCGCCACCCCGGCAACGGCCTCGAGACGCACGAGACCAGCCGCGACCTCTGGCGCATCACCGACGGCGACCCGCTGTCGCTGGAGGGCGAATGCACCTGGACCTGCCGCATGGGCCGGGGCGACTGGCAGGTCGAGACCCGCAGCACCCTGACGATGCGCTGCACCGCCGGGGACTGGCTGATCGAGGCGTCCGTCGAGGCCTGGGAAGGCAACGCGCGGGTCTTTGCGCGCAACCACGCGGTCACGATCCCGCGCGATTTCATGTAACGCTCTAGAGCGGATCGCGTTATCATGGATTCGGCGGACCCGCTCTAACTTGTTGTTTTGTCGCATTGCCGCGGGCGCCAAATGTTCCATTTGGCTGCGAAATGCTCTACCCGGTCCGTCCGTCCCAGTCCACGACGACGATGCCCGCGTGTTTCGACTTGTGCTCGGGTTCGATGTGGATGACGACCCGCGCGCCGGGCAGCGCGCGGGCGATGGCGGCCTCGAGCCGGTCGCAGATTTCATGTGCGTCGAAGACCGTCATCCGCCCCGGCACGACCAGATGGAACTCGACGAAGGTCGCCTGCCCCGCCTGGCGGGTCTTGAGGTCGTGGGCCTCGATGGCGCCACTCGCGTGACGGGCGATGGTGTCGCGGATCAGGGCAAGCGCTTCCTCGGGCGCGGCCTCGTCCATGAGGCCGCTCAGCGATTCGCGCATGACCATGGTGCCGGACCACAGGATGTTCAGCGCCACCAGCGCCGCCAGCAGCGGGTCGAGCACCCACCAGCCGGTGGCGATGGCCAGCAGCACGCCCAGCGCCACGCCGACCGAACTGACCACATCGGTCCACAGATGCCGCCCGTCGGCGATCAGCGCGGGCGAGCGGCTGGCACGGCCGTGGCGGATCAGGATCCACGCCCAGACCCCGTTGAGCACCGTCGCCAGCCCGTTCACCAGCACGCCCTCGACCGGGGCCTCGGGGACCGACCCGGCCTGATAGCCGAGCCATGCGGCGCGCAGGATGAACAGCGCGGCAATGATGATCATCACGCCTTCGAGGACCGCACTGAAGAACTCGGCCTTGGTGTGGCCGAACGGATGGCCCGCATCCGCAGGCCGCCCCGCGACGACCAGCGCGACAAGGGTGGCCAGCGCCGTGGCAAGGTTCACCGTGCTTTCGAGCGCATCGGACAGCAGCGCGACCGACCCCGTCATCCACCAGGCCAGCAGCTTCAGGACAAGAACGACGCCGCCGACGAGCAGGCTTCCGATGGCGATGCGTAACGTGCCGGACATGGGCGCCTCCGTGCGGGGCTTCGGGATAGGGCGCGGGCCTGTCGGGTGCAAGTTATCGGGATTGCGAGGGATAGTGAGTCGCAAATCCGGGGGGGTGCGGTGCCGGGCCCGGCCAGCGCGCGATGCCGGATTGTCACGCGGCGCGGGAATTTTCGGCACGGCGAGGAATCTTAACGTTTTTTCAACAGGTCGCGCTTCCAAATTTCTGGAAATTTGGATAGCCAAAAATGGTGGATTCCGCGTGCTCGCCCCAGGCGCCGCCGCCCGCCCCTCAGCCCCCCGCGATCCGCGCCGCCTTGGCCTCGATCCGCGCGCGGATCCGCGCGGGGTCGATCCGTGGCGTCGCGTCGAACAGCGTGCGCGTATAGGGATGTTCCGGCGCGGCAAAGATGTCGTCGCGCGAGCGGTATTCCACCACATCGCCCCACTGCATGACCATGACATCATCGGCCACATGCCGGACGACCGACAGGTCGTGGCTGATGAAGACGTAGCTCAGCTCGAATTCCTCCTGCAGGTCCTGCAGCAGGTTCAGGATCTGCGCCTGCACCGACAGGTCGAGCGCCGAGACGGGTTCGTCCAGCACCAGCAGTTCGGGGTTCACCATCAGCGCGCGGGCGATGGCGATGCGCTGGCGCTGGCCGCCGGAAAACATGTGCGGATAACGGTTGTAATGTTCCTCGCCCAGGCCGATGCGCTTCAGCATCGCCATGACCCGTTCGCGCCGCTCGGCTGCGCCGAAGCCGGTCGACAGCTTCAGCGGCTCGGCCAGCACGTCGCCGATCTTCTGGCGCGGGTTCAGGCTGCCGTAGGGGTTCTGGAACACGATCTGCACCTTGCGGCGCAGCGCGGCGGTCAGCCCGGCGCCGACGCGCACCTGCTCGCCGTTGATGAGCACCTCGCCGCTGGTCGGCGCGTCGATCAGCGTGATGATCCGCGCCAGCGTCGACTTGCCGCAGCCCGATTCGCCCACCACCGCCAGCGTCTTGCCGCGCGCGACCTTCAGGTCGATGCCCTTGAGCGCCCGCACCACCTTGCCGCCGCCGAAGAAGCTCGAGGTCGTGTAGTCCCGCGTGACGGCGCGGGTTTCCAGAACCGGGGTGTCGCTCATGCCTCGGCCATCCATGCGGCCACATCGACATGCGGAAGCCGTCCGCCGGTGGCGTTTTCGGGCAGCGCCGACAGCAGCGCGCGGGTATAGGGGTTCTGCGGATGCTCGAACAGCGACAGCACGTCGGCCTCTTCCATCTTGTGCCCCTGATACTGCACCACGACCCGGTCGGCGGTTTCGGCCACCACTCCCATGTCATGGGTGATGAGCACCATGGCCATCTGGTGCCGGACCTGCAGGTCGAGCAGCAGGTCGAGGATCTGCTTCTGGATCGTCACGTCCAGCGCGGTCGTGGGTTCGTCGGCGATCAGCAGGCGCGGGTTGCAGGCCATGGCGATGGCGATCATCACCCGCTGGCACTGGCCGCCCGACATCTGGTGCGGAAAGCTGGTCATGCGCGCCTGCGGCTCGGGGATGCCGACGGCTTCCAGCAGCTCGATGGCGCGGGCGTGGCGCTGGCGGGCGTTCAGCGGCGTGTGGCGCCGCAAAGTCTCGATGATCTGGAAGCCGACGGTGAAGCACGGGTTGAGGCTGGCGACCGGCTCCTGGAAGATCATCGCCACCTCGCGCCCCGAGATCGCGCGCCGGTCATGGGCCGACATCGTCAGCAGGTCGCGCCCGTCGAACCGCATCACGTCGGCGGTCACCCTGGCGGTATCGGGCAGCAGGCCCATCGTCGCCAGCATGGCGACCGACTTGCCCGAGCCGCTTTCGCCGACAATGGCCAGCACCTCGCCCGCGTTCACGGAGATGTCGAGATGCTCGACCGCCCGGAACGGCCCGCGCGCGGTATCGAAGGCGACGGTGAGATTGCGGACTTCCAGCAGCGGCATGGCCTAGCTCCGCTTCAGCTTGGGGTCGAGCGCGTCGCGCAGCCCGTCACCGATGAGATTGATCGCGATGACGGTGACCAGGATCGCAAGCCCCGGCATCGTCACCACCCACCACGCCGAGGTGATGTATTCGCGCGCATCCGCCAGCATCGTGCCCCATTCCGGCGTCGGCGGCTGCGCCCCCATGCCCAGAAAGCCCAGCGCCGCCGCGTCGAGAATGGCGTTGGAAAACGCCAGCGTCCCCTGCACGATCAGCGGCGCAAGGCAGTTGGGCAGGATGGTGCGGAACATCAGCCGCAGCCGCGAGGCGCCCGCCACCCGCGTCGCGGTGACGTAGTCGAGGCCCTTCTGCCCCATCACCTCGCCGCGCGTGAGGCGCGAGAAATGCGGCAGGTTGGTCACGGCAATCGCGATCATGGCGTTGAACAGGCTGGGGCCGAGGATCGCCACCAGCACCAGCGCCAGCAGCAGCGACGGAAAGGCCAGCAGGATGTCCATGATCCGCATGATGATCGTGTCGGTGCGCCCGCCGACGAAGCCCGCGATCAGCCCGACCACGATCCCCGAGGTCAGCGACATCGCCACGACCACCAGCCCGATCAGCAGCGAATAGCGCGCCCCCACCATGATGCGCGACAGCAGGTCGCGGCCGACCGAATCCGTGCCGAGGATGAATTTCCACTGCCCGCCGTCCTCCCAGACCGGGGGGACGAGGAAGGCATCGCGATACTGGACCGCCGGATCATGCGGCGCGATCCAGGGCGAGATCAGCGCCACCACCACCATGAACATGAACACGATCAGCCCGACCAGCGCACCACGGCTGTGGGTGAAATAATGCCAGTTCTCGACCAGCGGCGAGATCGGCTTTTCGGTGTCGGCAACGCTCATCCCGGCCCCTCAGTCGTAGCGCACGCGCGGATTGACCAGCCCGTAGAGCAGGTCGACGATCAGGTTCACGATCATCACGAACAGCGCGATCAGCAGCAGCCCGCCCTGCACCACCTGGTAGTCGCGCCGCGTGATGGCGTCGATCATCCATTTGCCGATGCCGGGCCAGGAGAAGATCGTCTCGGTCAGGATCGCGCCGCCCATCATCACCGAAACCTGCAGGCCGATGGTGGTCACCACCGGAATCAGCGCGTTGCGCAGGGCATGCAGGCCGACGACCCGCGCGGGCGACAGGCCCTTGGAGCGGGCGGTCATCATGTAGACCTCGCCCAGCACCTCGAGCATGGCCGACCGGGTCTGCCGCGCGATCACCGCCAGCGGAATGGTCGCCAACACCACGGTCGGCAGGATCAGGTGCCGCACCGCCGAGGCGAAGGCACCCTTTTCCCCCGACATCAGGCTGTCGACCAGCATGAAGCCGGTCTTGTGCGGGAAGAAATACATCAGCCCCAGCCGCCCCGAAACCGGGGTCCAGCCCAGCTTGGCGGAAAACAGGATGATGAGCAGCAGCGCCCACCAGAAGATCGGCATCGAATAACCGACCAGCGCGCCACCCATGGTGATCTGGTCGAACCACGACCCGCGCTTGACCGCCGCGATGATCCCGGCGGTAATGCCCAGCACGCTGGCAAGGATGATCGCGCAGATCGAAAGCTCCAGCGTGGCCGGGAAGCGGGCCATGAACTCTTCAAGCACCGGCCTCTTGGTCGAGAACGAAATCCCGAAATCGGCCTGCATCAGCCCCGTAAGATAATCGAGATATTGACGCCAGTAAGGCTGGTCAAAGCCGAACTGCGCCAGCAGTTCGGCATGGCGTTCGGCCGACATGCCGCGTTCACCCGCGAGCAGCAGCACCGGGTCGCCGGGCAGCAGCCGGATGAAGACAAAGGCAATAAGGGTGAGCCCGATAAAGGTCGGGATCATCAACAGCAGCCTGTTGAGGGTAAACCGCAGCATCCGCGTCCCCGGTCAAGAAAAAATGGTGGAGGGGAAATCCCCTCCACCACCGGAACAAGCGGGCGATCAGTCCTTGGACACGCCGAGGAAGCGGTGCATCCCGAGCGGATCCTGCACATAGCCGGTCACGTTGGCACGCATCGGCATGGTGACGACCGAGTTGGCGACCGTGAACCACGGTGCCTCTTCGGCAAAGATTTCCTGCGCCTGGAGATACATTTCAAGGCGCGCGGATTCGTCCGCGGTCACGCGGGCTTCCTGGATCAGGTTGTCGAAGTCCTCGTCGCACCATTGCGCACGGTTGTTCGAGCCGACGCCGTCACAGCCCAGCAGCACGCCGAGGAAGTTGTCCGGGTCGGCGTTGTCGCCGGTCCAGCCAAGCAGAACGGCACCGTCGCGGTCGATCTCGCCGCTCTGGGCAAGGTATTCGCCCCATTCCATCGACACGATCTCGGCATCGACGCCCACGGCGGCAAAGTCGGCCTGGATCATCTCGGCCATGCGCCGTGCGTTGGGGTTGTAGGGCCGCTGCACCGGCATCGCCCAGATCTTCATCGACAGGCCGGTCACGCCCTCGGCCTCGAGCGCGGCGCGCGCCGCTTCGGGGTCATAGACATGCGCGGGCAGGTCGGCGTTGAAGGCCCACGACGTCGGCGGCAGCGGCGAAACGGCCGCCCGGCCGGTGCCCTGGAACACCGCATCGACGATGGCATCCTGATTGATCGCCATGTTCAGCGCCCGGCGCACCGCCGCATTGTCGAACGGCGGCTGCAGGGTGTTGTAGGCCAGATAGCCGACGTTGAACCCTTCCTGCTGCATGACCGTCAGGTCGGAATTTTCCTGCAGCGAGGCAATGTCGGACGGGTTGGGGTAGGGGATGATGTCGCATTCGCCGGCGATCAGCTTCTGCTGGCGCACGCCGGGGTCGATGGTGATCGCCATCACCAGATTGTCGATCGGCTGCGCACCGTTCCAGTAGTCCTGGAAGGTCTCATAGCGGATGACGGCATCCTGCTGGTAATCAAGGAAGGTGAATGGCCCGGTGCCGACAGGATGCGTGTTGAGACGCTCCATCGTGCCCGCAGCTTCAAGCTGGTCGGCATATTCCTTCGACATGATCGAGCCGAAATCCATCGGGATCGCCGAGAGCAGGGTCACGTCGGGGCGGGTCAGTTCGAACCGCACGGTATGGTCGTCGACGCGCACGATCTCGCTGACGCCCGAGGTCATGCCGGTCGAATCGGCATATTCCCACGAAATCCCCGGCGCATAGGCATACCAGGGGTGATCCTTGTCGAGCTGGCGCATGAACGAGAAGATCACGTCGTCGGCGTTCATGTCGCGCGTCGGCGTGAAATAGGACGTGGTCTGGAACTTCACCCCTTCGCGCAGGTGGAAGGTGATGCTCAGCCCGTCGTCGGCCACTTCCCAGCTTTCGGCAAGGCCGGGGACCGTGTCGGTCGAGCCGGGGGCGAATTCGATGAGCTGGTCATAGACCGCATGCGACGAGGCGTCGAAGGTGGTGCCTGCGGTATAGGGCGCGGGGTCGAAACCCTCGGGCGAGCCTTCAAGGCAGTAGACCAGCGTCTGCGCCTGCGCCGCCGCCGCAAGGCCGAGCGTCAGCACGGCCGTGGTAGTGAAAAGCTGGGTTCGCTTCATTGCCAAAGTCTCCTTGGCCCATGTTGTGACGGCCCGGCCTGGCCGGTTCCGTCCGGGTGACTGAGGCACACGAGACTCGCGCACCTCCCTGTGGTCTGTGATCCGCCGTGGTCCGCTTGCGCGGCCGGTGCCATGGGCGCGGCCGCAGGATTGCGACTTCCTCGGTCGGGTCTGGCGCGACGCTATGACGGACAACCACTATAGGCAAGCCGGAAAGGCCGGGGGAAGGGGCGGATGGTCGGGGTTGCTTCGGCTTGCGCCTCGCAATGACGGTTGCTCATCTCGTCATTGCGAGGAGCCGAAGGCGACGCGGCAATCCACAGGGCCGGGTGCCGCGCCCGGTGTGGATTGCTTCGCCTGCGGCTCGCAATGACGAGCAACCCCGTCACCCGCGCGAAGGCACAGGGACGGATGCGCAGCGCGTGCCCCTTGCGGCACCCGCCCGCTCGGGCAAAGCTCGGCTTCGGCACACCACCGGACAGGAGGCGGGGATGGCGCGGGAATGGCTGCTGAAATCGGCACGGGCGGTGCTGACCATGGACGACGCGGGGACCGAGCCTGCCGATTGCGACATCCTGATCCGCGACGGGGTGATCGCCGCCATCGGCGCGAACCTCGCGCCCGGCGGCGCGGAAATCGTCCATTGCGCCGACCTCGTCGTCACCCCCGGCCTCGTGAACACGCATCACCATCTTTATCAGACCCTCACCCGCGCGGTGCCGGGCGGGCAGGATGCCTTGCTGTTCGGCTGGCTCAAGACCCTTTATCCGGTCTGGGCGCGCTATACCCCTGACGACACGCGCATTTCGGCCATGGCCGGGCTGGCGGAACTGGCGCTCTCGGGCTGCACCACGTCATCCGACCACCTGTATCTGTTCCCCAACGGCAGCCGCCTCGACGACACGATCGAGGCCGCGCGCGCGGTCGGCCTGCGCTTTCACCCGACGCGCGGCGCCATGTCGATCGGCGAAAGCAAGGGCGGCCTGCCGCCCGATTCGCTGGTCGAGGACGAAGCCGCGATCCTGAACGACTGCATCCGCGTGATCGACGCCTTCCACGACCCGGCCCCCGGCGCCATGGTGCGGGTCGGCGTTGCGCCCTGTTCGCCGTTTTCGGTCAGCCGCGAGCTGATGCGCGACGCGGCGATCCTCGCGCGCGACAAGGGCGTGCGGCTGCATACCCATCTGGCCGAAAACGATGAGGACGTGCGCTATTCGCTGGCCACCTTCGGCTGCCGTCCGGGGCAATATGCCGAAGACCTCGGCTGGACCGGCGACGATGTGTGGCACGCGCATTGCGTAAGGCTGGACGCGGACGAGATCGCGCTGTTCGCCCGAACGCATACCGGGGCGGCGCATTGCCCCTGTTCCAACTGCAGGCTCGGGTCGGGCATCGCGCCGGTGCGCGCCATGCTCGATGCCGGGATGCGGGTCGGGCTGGGGGTCGACGGCTCCGCCTCGAACGACGCGGGCAATCTGGTGGCCGAGGCGCGGATGGCGATGCTGCTGCAGCGCGTGGATCGCGGCGCCGACGCGATGAGCGCGCGCGCGGCCCTGCGGCTGGCCACGCGCGGCGGGGCGCAGGTGCTGGGCCGCGACGACATCGGCCAGGTGGCGGTCGGCAAGCGCGCCGATCTGGCGTTGTGGGATGTTTCGGGCATCGAGAGCGCCGGAAGCTGGGACCGGGCGGCCCTGCTGCTGGCCGGGCCGCGCCAGGTGCGGCATCTGTTCGTCGAGGGGCGGCAGGTGGTGCGCGACGGGCAGTTGGTGACGGTGGACCTCGCCGCCGTGGCCGCCGCCCAGCACAAGGCAGCGGCGCGGCTGGCGGCGGGGTGAGGGCGCCGTCATTGCAGGCTGCGGGCGTGGCAACGCCGAGGGTGTCGAGCAAGCGGTCGAGGTTGCTTCGTCAGCTTCGCTTCCTCGCAATGACGGGGGGCGTCATTGCGAGGCGCAAGCCGAAGCAACCCCAACCGCTCACACGCAACACCGGGGCTGCTTCGCCTTCCCCACCCCGCGGGTGACGCCGCGTGCCGTGTGCCGGATCGCACCGCCGCCACGGGGCAATCACATATGCCGAACACTCGGCGCGCGGCCCGCAGATGTCCCCCTTCGGGCGTGCGCAGCACGACCGGCGCCCGCCCCGCCCCCCCAAGGGCGTTTCTGTGGCGGGCGCATCCGCGCCCACCCCCGGTGCGGGCGCCGGTCATGCTGCCCCACCGTTGCACCACGCGGCCAGCCGCGCCGGGCAAATGCGATTACCCTGACCGCCCCCACGGAAACGCTTGCACTTTTGCGCGACTGGCGGAAAGTGGCCACAGCCTGCGCCGCGAGTGCAGGGACAATCAGGACCGGCAGCCGCGCCCCGTGCGGCGCGCAGCCGGAGAACAGGGAGGACAACATGGCTTTCAGGACGATGATGCTTGCGGGTTCGATGCTCGCGCTGATGGCGGGCAGCGCCCTTGCCGCCGGAACCCATCCGGTGACCGGCGAGCCGCTCGCCGACAACCAGAGCTTCACCTATCGGGTGCTCGACGAATTCCCCTCCATCGACCCCGGCCTGATCCAGGACGTGTCCGGGTCGGACGTGGCGCGCAACCTGTTCGAGGGGCTGCTCAACCAGGATTCCGAAGGCAACATCGTCCCCGGCGTCGCCGAGTCCTATGACGTGTCCGACGACGGCCTGACCTACACCTTCCACCTGCGCAACAATGCGAAATGGTCGGACGGCAAGCCGGTGACGGCGGGCGATTTCGTCTACGCCTGGCGGCGCGTCGCCGATCCCGCGACCGCGTCGGAATACCAGTGGTACATGGGCCTCATGGCGCTCGTGAACGTCGACGAGGTGATGGCGGGCGACCTGCCGACCGACCAGCTTGGCGTCGTGGCGCTGGATGACCACACGCTCGAGGTGCATCTGAACGAGGCCCTGCCCTATTTCGCGCAGATGGTCGCGCATACCACCACCTATCCGGTGCCCGCCTGGGCCATCGAGGAATGGGGCGACGCCTGGGCGCAGCCGGGGCACATGGTCTCGAACGGGGCCTATGTCCTGTCGGAACGGGTGCCGCAGGAAAAGATCGTCATGACCCGCAACGCCGAATACTGGGACAACGACAACACGATCATCGACACGGTGACCGCGCTTATCATCAACGACGAAAACGCGGCGCTGACCCGGTATCTTGCCGGAGAACTGGACCGCACCGACATTCCCGCCGGGCAATATCCGTCGCTGCACGAACAGTATCCCGACCAGGCGACCTCGGTGCCCAATCTCTGCACCTATTATTTCAACGTGAACCTCACCGACAGCGGCAACCCCGCGCTGCAGGACGTGCGGGTCCGCGAGGCGCTGGCGCTGGCCGTCGACCGCGACGTGCTGGTGAACAACGTGCTGGCGGGCGGACAGGTTCCGGCATTCTCGCTGACCCACTGGGCGATTGCCGGATGGCAGGTGCCCGAGGCCGATTACGTCGGCTGGACCCAGGCCGAACGTGACGCCCGCGCGCAGGAGCTGATGGCCGAGGCGGGCTACGGGGCCGACAACCCGCTTTCCGTCGAGTTCATCTACAACACCTCCGAATCGCACCAGTCGATCGCGGTGGCGGTCGGGCAGATGTGGAAGCAGAAGCTCGGCGTGACCATGACGCTGTCGAACATGGAATGGGAAACCTTCCTCGACCAGCGGGCGAACATGGACTACGAACTGGCCCGCGCGGGCTGGTGCGCCGACTACAACGAGCCGTCGTCCTTCCTCGACATCATGCAGTCGCAGTCGGGCTACAACGACTCGAAATACAACAGCCCCGAATACGACGCGCTGCTGGCCGACGCCCGCACCGCCGAAGACCCGATGCCCGACTACGAGGCCGCCGAAGCGCTGCTGATGCGCGATTTCCCGGTGATCCCGCTCTACTTCTACGCCGAGGTCTTCATGCTGAACGACGACATCAAGGGCTGGCCCTACGACAACGCGCAACAGAACTGGTATGCGCGCGACTTCTACCGCGTGGCCGACTGACCGCCATCTGACCGGACCCGGCACCCAAGGGGTGCCGGGCCTGCCGTCGCGGGGTGCGCGCCATGCTCAGCTACATCATCCGCCGCCTGCTGGTGGCGATTCCGACGATCCTGATCCTGATCGTGATTTCCTATGTGTTGATGTTTGCCGCCCCCGGCGGCCCCTTCAACAGCGAACGCCCGCTGCCTGCGCAGGTGCTGGCCAATATCGAGGCCCGCTACGGCCTTGACCGGCCCTATCTGGTGCAGATGGCCGATTATGTCTGGAACATCGTCGCCCGGTTCGATTTCGGCCCGTCGTTCCAGTATCGGGACCAGAACGTCAACTCGATCATCCGGCAGGGTTTTCCGGTGACGCTGACCTATGGCCTGTGGGCCTTCGTGGTCTCGGTCGTCATCGGGGTCGTGCTCGGCGTCGTCGCGGCGATCCGGCACAATACCTGGACCGACTACCTGGCAGTCGGCATCAGCGTCGGCGCGCAGGTGCTGCCGAATTTCGTCATCGCGCCGATCCTGGTGCTGGTGTTCACCCTGTGGCTGCGCTGGTTGCCCGGCGGCGGCTGGAACGGCGGCGCGTGGCAGAACGTCATCATGCCGGTGATCGCGCTGGCGGCGTCCTACACCGCCTCCATCGCGCGGATCATGCGGTCGTCGATGATCGAGGTGCTGAACTCGCCCTTCATCCGCACCGCCCGCGCCAAGGGGCTGCCGACGCGGCGCATCATCCTGCGCCACGCGCTGAAACCGGCGCTGGTGCCGCTGCTGTCCTATCTGGGCCCCGCCTTCGTCGGCATGATTACCGGATCGTTCGTGGTGGACATGTATTTTTCCACCGGCGGGATCGGCCAGTTCTTCGTCAACTCGGCGCTGAACCGCGATTATCCGGTGATCATGGGCATCACCATCCTGATGGGCGCGCTCACCATTCTCTTCAGCCTCGTGGTCGATGTGCTCTACGCCTGGATCGACCCGAAGATCCGTTACTGAGGGGGCGGCGATGGCCATGGTCCCGCGCGCGGCGGTGCAGGAACTCGAGGCGGCGCTGGCCGCGGGGCAGGCGGTGCGCGGCCGCTCGCTCTGGGCCGATGCAAGGCGGCGGTTCATGGCCAACCGCGCGGCGCTGGTGTCGCTGGCGATCCTCGTGCTGATCGCGCTGTTCGCCATCTTCGGCGGTCTCATCGCGGCCTGGGACATCGAGACCGTCGACTGGTCGGCGCTGGGCACCGGGGCGGCGGTGAACGGGCGGCCGTCCTTCGCCACCGGGCATTATTTCGGCACCGACCAGGACGGGCGCGACCTCTTTGCCCGCACGGTGCAGGGCACGCGGATATCGCTCATGGTCGGCATCGTCGGCTCGCTGGTCGCGGTGGTGGTCGGCACGCTCTACGGCGCGGTCTCGGGCTTTGTCGGCGGGCGCACCGACCAGGTGCTGATGCGGATCGTCGACGTGATGATGTCGATCCCGTTCATGTTCGTGCTGATCCTGCTGCTGGTGGTGTTCGGGCGCTCGATCATCATGATCTTCGTGGGCGTCGGGCTGATCTCGTGGCTCGAGATGGCGCGGATCGCGCGCGGGCAGGCGCTCTCGATCAAGAACATGGAATATGTCGAGGCGGCGGTGGCGATCGGGGTGCGGCCCATGACCATCATCCTGCGCCACATCGTCCCCAACCTTGCCGGCATCGTCACCGTCTATGCGACGCTGCTGATCCCGAACATGATCATCATCGAGAGCTTCATCTCCTTCCTCGGCCTTGGGGTGCAGGATCCGCAGACCTCGCTCGGGGCGCTGATCAGCCGCGGGGCGGCGCAGATGCAATACGGGACATTGTGGATGCTGCTGTTCCCGCTCGGCTTCCTGATCGTGATGCTGTTCACCTTCTTCTACGTCGGCGACGGGTTGCGCGACGCGCTCGATCCCAAGGACAGATAAATGCAATTCTCCGCCCCGGAATCCGCGTCATGAGCCTGCTTGAGGTCGAGAATCTGCAAGTGACCTTCACCACCGGCGACCTGCCGGTTCATGCGGTGAACGGGGTGTCGTTCCGGGTGGACAAGGGCGAGACCCTGGCCATCGTCGGCGAGAGCGGTTCCGGCAAGAGCCAGACCGCCTATGCCGCGATGGGGCTTCTGGCGCAGAACGGGCGGGCGACGGGGCGCGTCACCTTCGACGGGCGCGACCTGCTGTCGCTGCCGCAGGCCGAGCTGAACCGCATCCGCGCCAGCGACATCGCGATGATCTTCCAGGACCCGATGACCTCGCTCAACCCCTACATGCGGGTCAGCGACCAGATGGCCGAGGTGCTGGTGCTGCACAAGGGCATGTCGCGCAAGGCGGCGCTGGCCGAATCCGTGCGGATGCTCGACGCGGTGCATATCCCCGACGCGGCGCGGCGGGTGCGGTCGTGGCCGCATGAATTTTCCGGCGGGATGCGCCAGCGCATCATGATCGCCATGGCGCTGCTCTGCCGCCCGCGCCTCATCATCGCGGACGAACCCACCACCGCGCTCGATGTCACCGTGCAGGCCCAGATCATGAAGCTTCTGGGCGAGATCAGGCGCGAGTTCAGCACCGCCATCGTGCTGATTACCCATGACCTCGGGGTCGTCGCGGGGTTCTGCGACCGCACGCTGGTCATGTATGGCGGGCAGGTCATGGAAGAGGCCCCGACCGAGGTGCTCTTCGCGCGCCCGACCCATCCCTACACGCTGGGCCTGATGGCCGCCGTGCCGCGCATCGACCGTGACGAGGACGCGCTGGCCGCCATCGCGGGCGAACCGCCCGACATGTCGCATCTGCCCGCCGGCTGCCCGTTCTCGCCGCGCTGCCCGCTGGTGCGCGACATCTGCCACGACACCCGCGCGCCGATGGAGACGGTCGCCCCCGGCCACCGCCGCGCCTGCCATGTGCCCGCAGACGAGGTCGCGCCATGACCGCGCCGCTTCTGCAGGTGGACGAGTTGCGCGTCACCTTCGACATCCGCCCGCCGGGCGCCTGGCCGTGGACGCCCTCGCTGAAGCTGCAGGCGGTCGGCGGCGTCAGCCTGCAACTCGCCCCCGGCGAGGCGCTGGGCATCGTCGGCGAATCCGGCTCGGGCAAATCGACGCTGGCGCGCGCGATCATCGGCACGATCCCGTCGACCGGCGGGCGGGTGATCTTCGACGGGCGCGACCTGACCACGATGGACCCGGCTACCCGGCGCCGCCACCGGCGCGACGTGCAGATGATCTTCCAGGACCCGCTTGCCGCGCTGAACCCGCGCATGAATGTCGGCGACATCATCGCCGAGCCGCTGCTGACCCACGAACCCGGCCTTGGCCGCAAGGCCGCGCGGCGGCAGGCGGCGGAACTGATGGAGCGGGTCGGCCTGCTGCCGAACCTGATCAACCGCTATCCGCACGAATTCTCCGGCGGCCAGTGCCAGCGCATCGGCATCGCCCGCGCGCTGATCCTGCGGCCCCGGCTGCTGATCTGCGACGAACCCGTGTCGGCGCTCGATGTCTCGATCCGGGCGCAGGTTGTGAACCTGCTGAAAGACCTGCAACGCGAATTCGGCGTGGCGATGATCTTCATCGCGCATGACCTGTCGGTGGTGCGCCATGTCTCCGACCGCATCCTCGTGATGTATCTGGGCAAGATGATGGAGGTCGCACCCGCCCGCGCCCTGATTGCCACCCCGCGCCACCCCTACACGAAGGCGCTGATCGCGGCGGTGCCGATCCCCGACCCCCTGCGCGAAAAGGCCCGCCCGCGCCCGGTGCTGGAAGGGGAACTGCCCTCACCGCTGAACCCGCCCTCGGGCTGCGTGTTCCGCACCCGCTGCCCGATTGCGCGCCCGTCCTGCGCCGAAGGCCCGCCCGCCGTGCTGAACCCCGGACCGGGCCATTTCGTCGCCTGCCCGTGGATCGACGAGGCGTAGGCAGCAGTTCTTTTCGTCATTGCGAGGAGGCGCAGCCGACGAAGCAACCTCGACGGCATCGCACAAACGGTCGGGGTTGCTTCACTTCGTTCGCAATGGCGCCGCCGCCTACCCCTCGCGCCGCACCCGGAATACCGCGCAATACAGCGCGGGCGCGAACAGCAGGGTGATCAGCGTGCCGACGATGATGCCGCCCATCATCGCATAGGCCATCGGTCCCCAGAACACCTGCCGCGAGATCGGGATCAGCGCCAGCGACGCCGCTGCCGCCGTCAGCAGGATCGGGCGGGCGCGGCTGTCGGAGGCCTCGAACACCGCGTCCCATTTCGACCTGCCCGCGCGGATCAGCACCTCGACCTCGTGAATCAGGATGATCGAGTTGCGGATCAGGATGCCCATCAGCGCCAGCACCCCGAGGATGGCGACAAAGCCCAGAGGCTCACCCGAGCCCAGCAGCGCCGCGACCACCCCGATCAGGCCCAGCGGGGCCACGGCGAGGACCACGAACATGCCCCGGAAGCTCTGCATCTGCACCATGACGATGGTGAGCATGATGAGCAGCATCAGCGGCACCACCGCGATGATCGGCGCCTGGCTCTCGGCGCTGGTCTCGGCCACGCCGCCCTCGGTGATCGCATAGCCCGGCGGCAGTCCGGCGCGCAGGGCGTCGATGGCCGGGGCAAGGTCGGCATTGATGGTCGCGGGCTGGTCGTGGCCGGTCACCGCCGCCTTGACGGTGACGGTCGGCACCCGGTCGCGCTGGTGCAACACCGGCTGTTCGGTGTCCCATTCCAGCGTCGCAAAGGCAGGCAGCGGCACCGGCACGCCCGCCGCATTGCCCAGTTGCAGCGTGCGCAGCGAATCGAGCGAGGCGCGGTCGTCGTCGCTGCCGCGCGCGATCACGTCGACCAGCGTGCGCCCGTCGCCCAGTTCGGTGACCAGCGCGCCGTCATACATCGCGTAAAGCGCCTGCGCGACATCGCGCTGGGTCAGGCCCAGCCGCCGCATCTGTTCCTGGTCCAGCACGACACGGGCCACCCGCACCGGCTCGCCCTCGTCCAGGGTGATCGAGGACAGCCGCGCGTCGCCGTCCAGCGCCGCCGCCACCTGCCGCGCATGGTCGAGCAGCACGTTGCGGTCGGGGCCGGTCAGGCGGTATTGCACCGGCTTGCCCACCGGCGGCCCAAGTTCGAGCGTTTTGGGAAAAATCTCGATCCCCGGCAGGTCGGCCGCATGGGCGCGCAGCGCCGCCAGCAGCGAATCGCGCGCCGCGCTGCCCGGCGTCATCACCACCACCTGCCCCATGTAGGGCGCGGGCGTCGGTGCATCGAGCGACAGCAGGAACCGCGGCGCGGCACGACCGACATAGGTGGACCAGAAGGATACTTCCTCACGCCCCGCGAGCCAGTCGTCCAGATCGGCCAGCGCGGCATCGGTCGCGGCAATGGTGGCGGAATGCGGCAGGGTCACATCAATGAGGATCTCGGGCCGGTCGGACGACGGAAAGAACTGCTGCTCGACGAACTGCATCCCCCAGACCGAGGCGCCGAACAACGCAACGGTGACCAAAACGGTCACCCAGCGAAACCGCATCGCCGCGCGCAGGACGATGTGAAAGCCCCGTCTGAACCGCCCCGGCCCCTTGTGGGCATGGGCGAGCTTTGCGGGCAGGAAGGCCACGCCGAGGATCGGCGCGAACAGCACCGCGACGACCCAGGACAGCAGCAGCGAGATGGCGATGACGTAGAACAGCGACTGGGTGAATTCGCCGGCCATGGAATTGTTCATGCCGATGGGGATGAACCCGGCCACCGTGACCAGCGTGCCGGTCAGCATCGGAAAGGCGATCGAGGTCCAGGCGTAGGATGCCGCCTTCGACAGCGATTCGCCCACTTCCAGCCGCGAGATCATCGTCTCGATGGCGATCATCGCATCATCGACCAGCAGCCCCAGCGCGATGATGAGCGCACCCAGCGACACCCGCTGCAGGGTGATCCCCATGTAGTCGAGAATCACGAAGGTCAGGGCCAGCACCAGCGGAATGCTCATCGTCACCACCAGCCCGGCGCGCAGGCCCAGCGAGACGAAGGACACCAGCAGCACGATGGCCACCGCCTCGACCAGCGCCTGCACGAAATGGTTGACCGAATCCTTGACCACTTGCGGCTGGTCGGCGACGCGGTGCAGGTCCAGCCCGACCGGCAGCCCGGCCTCGACCTGCGCCATCAGCGCATCGAGCTCGGCGCCGTAGTCGATGATATTCGCCCCCTCGCGCATCCCGATGATGAGAGCGACCGCATCCTGCCCATTATAGCGGAAATGGTTGTCGGGCGGGTCGGCGTAGCCGTCGCTGACCGTGGCGACATCGGCCAGCGTGAAGGAGGTGTCGCCCACCCGCAGCGGCGCGGCGGCAAGGTCCTGGGCGGTGGCGAAACGCCCGGTGACGCGCACGGCGATCTGTTCGGTCGCCGTGCGGATCACGCCCGAGGGCACGATGGCATTCTGCGCCGCCAGCGTGGCGATGACCTGCTGGCGGTCAAGGCCCAGCGCGGCAAGGCGGCGCTGCGAGAACTCGACATGAATCTGCCGGTCCTGCGTGCCGATCAGCTCCACCTTGCCCGCATCGCGCAGGGTCAGGACCAGATCGCGCACCCGGTCGGCTTCGTCCCGGACCTCCTGCGGGGTGTAGCCGTCCGAGGTGAAGGCATAGATGCTGCCGAACACGTCGCCGAAATTGTCGTTGAAGGCGAAGCCCGCGAATTCCGCCGGAAACTCGGGGCGCAGGTCGTCCATCATGGTGCGGATACGCGCCCAGGTGTCGCGCACCGCGCGGCCGCGCACGACGGGTTCCAGCTCGACATAGACGACCGCACGGCCGGGGAAGGTTTCCGAACGGGTGCTTTTCAGCGTGTCGATTTCGAGCAGCTTGTCCTCGATGCGCCGCGTCACCTGGTCGAGCATCTGTTCGGCGGTGGCGCCGGGCATGGCGGCGGCAATGACCATCTGCTTGATCTGGAACGAGGGGTCTTCCTCGCGGCCGAGGTTCAGATAGGCCATGGTCCCGGCGATGGTCGAGACGATGATGAGAAACCACACGAACGACCGATGATGCAGCGCCCAGTCGGACAGGTTGAACCCCTTCATGGCGTGACCCTTTCGCCCACCTGTTGCCCCTCGCCGACGCTGTGGATGCCGCGCAGCAGGATTTCGTCTCCGGCCTCGATGCCGCTGGTGATGACGACACGCTCGCCGATCACGGCGCCGGTGGTCACGGCCACCCGTTCCAGCCTGCGCCCGTCCCCGACCCGCCAGACGGCATCATCGGGCAGGATCGCGGCGACGGGCAGCGTGAGCACCGGGTCTTCGGGCACATCAAGGCTGACCGTCACCAGCGACCCCAGCCGCAGCCCGTCCGGGTCGGCCAGCGAGATATGCAGCCGGTGGCTGCGGGTGGCGCGACCGATCACCGGCTCGATCAGCCGCAGCGTGCCGGGGGTGCCCGCGCCCGCATCCTCGCCCCGGCGGCGGATGGTGAAGCGGGCGTCGGTGCCGATGATCGCCAGCATGTCCGAGGGCACGTCGATCACCGCCTCGCGCCCGGCATCGGTGGCCAGCGTCACGACGCTGGCCCCGGCGCTGACGATGCTGCCCGGCTCGGCGCTGACGGCCAGCACCACGCCGTCGGCGGGCGCGGTGAGGATGCCGTTTCCGGCGGCGTCGCGGGCGCGGTCCAGATCGGCATTCGCGGCGACAAGGGCGGCGGCGGTGGAATCGCGGTTGGCGGTGGCCGCCTCGACCTGCGCGGCGGGGGCGACGTTGCGGCGGGCGAGTTCCTCGACCCGGCTCAGCGTCTGCGCCGCAAGACCGGCCCGCGCCTGCGCCGCGCGGACGGCGGCCTCGGCGGCAGCGACATCCTGCATCAGCGTCACCCGGTCCAGCGTCGCCAGCACGTCGCCCGCCGCGACCGTGTCGCCGGGATCGACGGGGCGGGTCTCGATGCGTCCGGCAAGGGCAAAGCCGATGGCGGTCTCGACTTCGGCGCCGATCACGCCGGGAAAGTCGCGCAGCCGCTGGCTTTCGCTGGTGACGATCTCGGTGACGACCGGGCGCGGCGTATCGGCCAGCGCGACGGCGGGCAGCAGGACAAGGCAGGCGGCGGCAAGCAGGCGTCCGGGCATGGTCATTCCTCCCCGTCCACGGGCCGGACGATGCGACCGGGATACAGCAGATGCGCGCCGTCGGTGACGACCAGCGCGCCGTCGGGCAGGCCCGAGGCCACCTCGATCATGTCGCTCGTGTAGGCGCCGACCTCGATCATCCGCAGCGCGACCGCATGGCTGTCGGGGTCCACGACCCAGACGGCGGGCCGGCCGTCCACGGTCGCCAGCGCGGCAGCGGGCAGGCTGACGGTGACGGTTTCATCCAGCGTCACCGAGGCCACGACCGGCTCGCCCAGCGCCGCCCCGGCGCCGTCGGCACCCAGACGCGCGCGGACGAGAACCGTGCCGGTGCGCGCATCGGCCAGCGGCGAGATTTCCGAGATCGTCGCCGCCATGAAGACCTCGGGCGCATCGAGCAGGCTGACGCGGATCACCCGGCCCAGCAGGCCATCGACCTGCGCCACGCCGGGGCCGTGAAAGACCACCTCGCGTTCGCCGTCCGGGGCGAGGGTCAGCACCGGCTGGGCGGGACCGGCGATCTGGCCCGGCTCGGCGCTGCGCTCGGTGATGATGCCCGCCACGGGGGCGGTGATCTCGGTGTCGGCCTCGGCCTGATGCGCCTTCTCGACCTGTGCGGCGGCCTGGTCATGGGCCGAGGCGGCAGCCAGCAGCGCCTCTTCGGCGCGGTCGAGATCGGCCCGCGTCCCCGCGCCGCGCGCCAGCAGGTCGGCGGCCCGTTCGTGGGCCAGCCGCGCCTGCGTCAGCCCGGCCTCGGTCGCCGCAAGCTGCGCCTCGCCCGCATCGACGGCGGCCCGCGCCTGGGTATCGTCGACGCGCGCCACCACGGCGCCCGCCGGGACGGAATCGCCGACCTGCACCAGAACCTCGGTCACCCGCCCGCCGCCCCGGAAGGCAAGCGGCACCGGGCTGCGCGCCTCGACGGTGCCGGTCAGTTCGTAGCCCTCGGCCACCGGCGCCGGTTCGGCGCGCACCACGCGCACGGCCAGCGGCACGTCGGCGGGCGCCGGGGTGGCCGCGAGAAGCAGCGCGACCAGCGCCGCCGCCTTGGGATGCAGGGTCATGGGGCGGTGTCCTCTGCCGTGTCGGTGGAGTCGGTGGTGCGGGTGCGCGCCAGAAGGCTGCCCTCGGGGGCGACGAGCGCGCCGTGATCGCGCGCGGCCAGCGCCGCCGCCTCGGGCGCCGCGATGCCGAAGGCGCGCAGGAGCGCCGCGACAAGATGGGGCCGGGCGCCCGCCGCCGCCGCGTCGCCGGTGGTGCACAGCACATGCGCAAGCACCGCCCCCGACAGCAGCCCGGCCAGCACGCGGGGCGGCGCATCGGCGAACCGTCCGCTCGCCACGCCCTGCGCCAGCGCCGGGGTCAGGAGCGCCTCGACCACCTGCGCCGGGCCATCGGCATCGAGACCGAGGTTGCGCGTGAACCGCGCCAGCACCGGGTAGTCGGACAGAAGATGCAGGAACAGCCCCAGCCCCGCCGCCGCGCGTTCCGCCGGGTCGGCAAGATGCGCGGTGCGATCAAGGATCAGCGCCACCACATCGGCAAGCAACACCTGCCGCGCCGCCGCCAGCAGTTCCTGCGTCGAGCGGAAATGATTGTAGAAACTGCCTCGCGCCAGCCCGGCATGCTGCACGACCCGCTCGATCAGCGCGGAATCGGCGCCGTCGCGGGCAAAGACGACGACCGCCGCCTCGATCAACCGCCCCCGCGTCTGCCCGCGCCTGCGCGCCGCCGTGCGGCTGCGATGATCGTCTGGGGAAGGCATGGGCCGGGTCCGGTCGGGGTGTGGGGCTCTGGTGACTGGTATGTCATAATGACAGAGGCGTCAATATGTATCGCGCGCGGCGGGCGGGCGAACACCTCGTCATTGCGAGGAGCCGAAGGCGACGAAGCAACCCCGACGGCATTGCGAGAGCGGTCGGGGTTGCTTCGGCTTGCGCCTCGCAATGACGATCACTCCCCGTCATTGCGAGGAGGCGCAAGCCGACGTGGCAATCCACGGGGCCGGGGGTTGCGCCCGGCATGGATTGCTTCACTTCGTTCGCAATGACGACAAACCACCGTCATTGCGAGGAGGCGCAGCCGACGCGGCAACCTCGACGGCATCGGGCGAGAGGTCGGGGTTGCTTCGGCTTGCGCCTCGCAATGACGCCGTCCCCCCCGTCACCTCCCGCGACTCCGCCCCTGCCCCTCGGCGACGCGGGCTTTGCCCGCCTGCCCGGCCACGGTATGAGAGAACCCGCCGCCCCCGCACGGGCGCGCGAGAGGAGGATGCGATGCTGTCGCCCCCGGCCATGCCCTGCCGCGATGCGCGGTCGCGGCGCCGCCCCGGCGCGGCATGAGCATGGTGCTGCGGCGGCTTCTGACGGCCATCCCGACGCTGTTCGGCGTCGTGGTGGTGACGTTCCTGCTGACCCGCGTGCTGCCCGGCGATCCGGCGGTGTTCTTCGCCTCGAACCCGTCGATGAGCGCCGCCGACATCGCGGCGGTGCGCGAACATCTCGGGCTCGACCTGCCGCTGCGCGACCAGTTCCTCGTCTATCTGGGCAACCTGATGCACGGCGACCTCGGCCGCTCGGTCGCCACGGGGCAGAGCGTCGCGGCGGAATTCGCGCGCAGGCTGCCCGCCTCGGCGGAACTGACAGTGGCGGCCTTCGCCCTTGCGGTAGCCATCGCGCTGCCACTGGGGGTCGCGGCGGCGCTGCGGCCCGGATCGCCGGTCGATCACGCGGCGCGGCTGATCGCGACGCTGGGCGCGTCGCTGCCCAGCTTCGTGACCGGGCTGCTGCTGATCTTCGCCTTCTACGTCTTTGCCGGAATAGCACCCGAACCCGCAGGCAGGCTCGCCCCGTTCATGGTCGAACCCGAGCGGGTCACCGGCTTCCTGACCCTCGATGCACTGCTTGCGGGCGAGCGCGCGACATTCGCCGCCGCGCTGCGCCAACTGGCGCTGCCTGCGGCGGCGATGGCGCTGTTCGCGCTGGCGCCGCTGACCCGGATGACCCGCGCCGCGATGATCGCCACGCTGGGCGCCGACTTCATCCGCACGGCGCGCGCGGCGGGCCTGTCGCGGAGGACGATCATCGTCACCTATGCCCTGCGCAACGCCATGGTGCCGGTCGCCACCACGATGGGGATGACCTTTTCCTACATGCTCGGCGCCAATGTCCTGATCGAGCGGGTGTTTTCATGGCCCGGCATCGGCGCCTTCGCCATCGACAGCCTCATCAACCTCGACTACGCGCCGTTGCAGGCGTTCATGCTGGTCATGGCGGCGGTGTTCATCACCGTGAACCTCGCCACCGATCTCGTCACCGCCCTCATCGACCCGAGGGCGGCGCGTTGACCCGGATCGCGCGGCACCTCGCGCGGGGCAACCCGCTTGATCTTGCAGGTTTCGCGCTGTTCGGGCTGCTCTGCCTGACGGCCGCCTTCGGGCCGCTGCTGGTCGCGCACGACCCGCTGGCCACCGACGCGGCGGCCATGTTGCAGCCGCCGTCGGCGCGGCACTGGTTCGGCACCGACCAGATCGGCCGCGACATCCTTGCGCGCGTGGTGGTGGCCGCACGGCTGGACCTGCTGATCGCGGCGGGCGCGGTCGGGCTGTCGATGGTGGCGGGGTCGATCATGGGGGCGTTCATCGGCTATCGCGGCGGATGGGCGGATGTGGTGGTGTCGCGGCTGGTCGACGTGATGATGGCCTTCCCGCTTTTCGTGCTGGCGATGGCGCTGGTGGCGGCGCTGGGCAACAGCGTCGCCAATGTCGTCTATGCCACCGCCATCGTGAACCTGCCCTTCTACATCCGCCTCGCCCGCGCCGAGGTGCGGCTCCGCCGCGATCTGGGCTATGTCGAGGCCGCGCGGGTCGGCGGCGCGGGCGACGGGCGCATCCTCATGCGCCATCTGGTCCCGAACATCGCCGCGCCGCTGGTGATCCAGGGGTCGGTGAACCTCGGCTGGGCGGTGCTGAACGCGGCGGGGCTGTCGTTTCTGGGCCTCGGCGTGCGCCCGCCCGCCGCCGAATGGGGCATCATGGTGGCCGAGGGCGTGCGGTTCATCGCCTCGGGCCAGTGGTGGATCGCCACCTTTCCGGGCCTTGCGCTGATGCTGGCCGTGCTGGCCTTCAACCTGCTGGGCGACGCGCTGCGCGACCTGCTCGACCCGAGGCTGCGGACATGAACGCGCTCCTGTCGGTTCGCGGCCTCGGCGTCGATTTCGAGACCGGGGACGGCCCCGTGCACGTGCTTGAAAACGTCTCGCTCGACATCGCGCCGGGCGAGATCACCGGCATCATCGGCGAATCCGGCTCGGGCAAGTCGGTGATGGCGTTTGCCGTCATGGGCATCCTCGATCCGGCGGCGCGGATCACCGGCGGCGACATCCTGTTCCGGGGGGAAAGCCTGCTGGCCATGGACCCGCGCCGCCGCGACGGCTGGCGGGGCCGCGAGGCGGCGATCATCTTCCAGAACCCGCGCGCGGCACTGAACCCGATCCGCCGGGTCGGCGACCAGATCGGCGATGTCATCGCCCGCCACGACCGCCCGCCCGCGCACGCGCTGCGCGGGCGCGTCGAGGACGCCCTGCGCCGGGTGGGCATCCCCGACCCGGCGCGGCGTGCCCGCGCCTGGCCGTTCGAGCTGTCGGGCGGCCAGTGCCAGCGCATCAGCATCGCCATGGCGCTGGCCTGCCGTCCGGGGCTGCTGATCGCCGACGAACCCACGACCGGCCTCGATGTGACGACACAGGCGGCCATCATCGCGCTGATCCGCGCGCTTGCGCGCGAGAACGGCACGGCGGTGGCGCTGATTACCCACGACCTCGCGCTGGCGGCCGCGACCTGCGACCGGCTGGCGATCATGCACGCGGGCCATGTGGTCGAGACCGCCCCCGCCCCCACCATCCTCGCCGCGCCGCGCCACCCCTACACGCGGGCGCTTCTGGCATCGGCCCCCGCGCTGGCCGGGAGCATCAACGAGTTGCAGCCGATCCCCGGCCGCCTGCCCGACCTGCGGCGCGCCGATCTGCCGCCCTGCCGCTTTGCCGAACGCTGCCCGCGCCGGATCGCGCGCTGCGACGCGCCAGGGCCGCTCGGGCTGCACGAGGCCGCCCCCCGCCACCTGCTCGCCTGCCGGAACCCGCCATGACCGCGCTGCTCGAGGCCCGCAACCTGACCCGGCATTTCCGCCTTGCCCGCGACGGCCTGTTCGGCCCGAGGCCGGTGCTTCATGCGGTGGACGGCGTCGATCTGGCCATCGCACCGGGCGAGGCGCTGGGGCTGGTCGGCGAATCCGGCTGCGGCAAGTCCACGCTGGCGCGGCTGCTGGCGCGGCTGCTTGATCCGACCTGG
This sequence comes from Rubellimicrobium sp., assembly GCA_019454835.1. Classification (GTDB taxonomy): domain Bacteria; phylum Pseudomonadota; class Alphaproteobacteria; order Rhodobacterales; family Rhodobacteraceae; genus JADYZU01. Next base: position 55,806 of record JACFNP010000005.1, on the reverse strand, counting down.
GGGCAGGTGTTCCTTGACGGCCGCGACATCACCCGCGACAGCGCGGCCCGGTTCGCGCGCACGGCGCAGCGCCGCGCGATCCAGATGGTGTTTCAGGACCCGGCCGAAAGCCTCGATCCGCTGATGACCGCCTTCGAGCTGATCGCCGAACCGGCGCGGCTGCTGTCCGGGCCGATGCCGCGCACAGCCCTGCGCGGGCGCGTCGAGGATGCCGCCGGGGCCGCCGGCCTGGCCGCCGACCTGCTTGCCCGCCTGCCGCACCAGTTGTCCGAGGGCCAGCGGGCACGGGTCGGCATCGCCCGCGCGCTGGTGGTCGGGCCGCGGCTGCTGGTGCTCGACGAACCCGCGTCGGCGCTGGATGTGTCGGTGCAGGCGAGCGTGCTGCGGCTGCTCGACCGGCTGCGGCGCGAACAGGGCGTCGCGCTGCTGTTCGTCAGCCACGACCTGAACGTGGTGCGGCTGCTCTGCCAGCGCATCGCGGTCATGTACCTGGGCCAGATCGTCGAGACCGGCCCCGCCGCCGACATCTGGGAGAACCCGAAGCATCCCTACACGCGCGCGCTGCTCTCGGCGGTGCCGCGACTGCCCGGCGACGGCGCCCCCCCGGTCACGCTGGAGGGCGAACCGCAAGGCCCGGTCGACCCGCCCCCGTCGCGCTGCCGTCTGGCCGGTCGCTGCTTCATGGAACAGCCCCGCTGCCGGACCGAGGCACCGGAGCTGCGCAACCTCGCCTGCGGGCGCGCGGTGCGGTGTCATTTCGTCGAGTGACGGGCAGCACAACGGGGCAATCGAGCAAACTGCCCTGCACGGGTCGGCGCAGCACCGCCCCCCCGCAAACCCCGTCATTGCGAGGCGCAACCGAAGCAACCCCGACCGCTCTCGCATAACATCGGGGTTGCCGCGTCGCCTGCGGCTCCTCGCAATGACGGATCAGGCCGCGCGCCCGATTCCCCCTTAACGCGCAACCGCACCATTGACAGCGCCACCCGGACCGCTAGCGTAGGCGGGCCTTCGGTTCCGTCCCCCCTCGGGGTGGCGGAGGAAAGAGGGAACGCGGTGCAAATCCGCGGCTGCCCCCGCAACTGTAAGCGGCGAGCATGGACGGAACACGCCACTGGGGATCACCCCTGGGAAGGCCCGTCCAGGCCCCGACCCGCGAAGCCAGGAGACCTGCCGGAGCGATCACCCTTTCTGCCGCGCGCGGGGCGTGGCGGAGGGCGGGTATCCGCCAGCGGTGACGCATCACCGTTCTGGCGGGTCGGACCCCCGGAACAGATCGCATCAGGGCGGCAGGGCCGCCCGACCGGAGGGTACGACCATGCGCATGACCCTGCGCCTTCTTCTGGGCACCACATTTGCGGGCGGACTGTGCGGCGCGGCCATCGCGCAGGCGCCGGACGATGTCATCCTGCTCGACACGATCACCCTGACCGCCAGCGGCGAACCCGTGGCGGTCTCGCGCACCGGCGCCTCGGTGAGCGTGCTGACCGACGCGGACATCCGCCGTTCGGGGGCGCTGTCCTTCGGCAATCTCGTGGCGCTGCAGCCGGGCGTGTCGTTCGACGCGAACGGCGGGCCGGGCACCACCGCGACGGTGCGCATCCGGGGGCTGTCGGGCGCCTATGTCGGCGCGCGGCTGGACGGGTTCGACGTGACCGATACCGCCAACACGCAGCTTTCGTTCAACTTCAACACATTGGGCACCGGCGGCCTGTCGCGGGTGGAGGTGCTGCGCGGCTCGCAATCGGCGCTCTACGGCTCCGAGGCGATTGCAGGCGTCATCGACGTGACCACCTGGCGCCCTGCTTCCGACGGGTTCTCGGGGATGGCACGGGTCGAGACCGGGACCGCCAGCACCCACACCGCCGAGATCGGCGCCGGGTTTATGGACGAGCGGGCGGAACTGGCATTTTCGGCCAGCCGGACGGTGAGCGACGGGGGGTTTTCGTCGATGGCGCCGCAGGATCTCGGCGGGGTGACGATGGGCGGCCTCGAGGACGACGGCTACGACATCACCACGGCGGCAGCCTATGGGGCGGTGCAGGTGACGGATGCCCTGCGGGTCGGGGCGAATTTCCTGTGGCGGGAGAGTTACGGGGAGTATGATATTGGCGGGTACCGTTACGAAGAGACGGACGCCGATGGCGAGGGCACCGGTGTTTGGGTGACTGTTCCTCCAACTGAACCAGGCGTTTATTCCCATTCCTACCAGCGCGGTTTGCGGGCGTTCGCGGAACTGGAAACAGGCGCGGTTCACCACGAACTCGCGCTTGCGCGACTGACCAACGAGCGCGTGGAAGTGTCCAGCCCCTTCGAGCAATACGGGTTCGATGGCGCTCGTGACAGCCTGACCTACTTTGGCCGCTGGCAGGCGATCAATACACTTTCCATGAATTGGGGTTACGAGGATATCCGCGAGACGTTCCACACCCGCTCACCTTTCGGGATTCCGCCAAACAGCGGTCAGGTGACCACCCGCGCCGTTCATGCCGAGGCGCTCTGGTCGCCAACAGACGCGCTCGATCTCTCCTTCGCCCTGCGCCACGACGATCACGAGACGTTCGGCGGCAAGGCCACCGGCCGCATCGCAGCCGCGTGGCGCCCGGTCGAAGGCTGGACCCTGCGCGGCGTGGCGAGCACCGGCTTCCGGGCACCGTCGCTGTATGAATTGTATAGCGGCCCCTATGGGAATGCAGACCTGATGCCCGAGACGAGTCGCAGCTTGGAATTCGGGGTAGAGCGCGAGTTTGACTCGGGTGCCACGCTTCAACTGACCGTCTTCGACATGCGCATTCAAGACCGGATCGGCTTTGAGAGCGGCCCCCCGTGGGGAACAGGCTGCAACTGTTATGTCCAGGTCAGCGATTATACGACTTCCCGCGGTGTCGAACTTTCCGGCCACGCTCCTATCGGCCAGCGCTGGAGCCTGTCCGGCAATTACACTTATACGGACGCTGCCGATCATAGCGAGTGGGGCGCAAACCCGGCCTCCCGCGTTCCCCGCCATGCCCTCACCCTCGGCGTCGAGGGTGATCTGACCGAACGCCTTTCCACCGCGCTGACCCTGCGCCATGCGGCGGACAGCGTCGATCCGAACGGCCCCCTCGCCGACTACACCATCGTGAACACCAGCCTCAGCTACGCGCTCGACCACGCCACCGAGGCCACCTTCCGTGTCGAGAACCTGTTCGACACCGACTACCAGACCGCTGCGGGCTACAACCAGCCGGGGCGGCAGGTGTTCGTCGGTATCCGCACCTCGTTCTGACATCGCCCCCGGCGGGGTGGTGCGGCCCGTCCGGCGGGGCGGGCCGCAAGAAGAATCTGCGGCAGCGGCGTTGACAGCGGCCCCCGCTCTGGTCCCATATCGGCAAATCGGCACGGGATGCCACACAGGAACCGGAGCGGCCGCATGGGCAGCCGCTCTCACAGGGGGCGACATGACCGTGATGCGCGCTGACAACCGGGCCGGGCCGCGCAGGGCGCGCCGATGATGCGGCGCGTGACGCAGCTTCTCGAAGCCGGCACCAAGATCGTCGAGGTCGTCCTCGTCCTGCTGCTCACCGGCATGTCGGTCATGGTGTTCGTGAATGTCGTGCTACGCTACGGGTTCAATTCGGGCATCGTCATTTCCGAGGAAATGAGCCGGTTCTTCTTCGTCTGGCTGACCTTCATCGGCGCGGTCATCGCCTTCAAGGAACACGGCCACATGGGCGTCGAGACGCTGGTCAAGATGTTCGGGCGGCGCGGGCGGGTGATCTGCATGGGGCTGAGCAACGCGCTCATCCTCGGCTGCGTCGTCATCCTGTTCTGGGGCGCCTGGCTGCAGGCGCCGATCAACGCCTCGGTGAAGGCGCCGGTCAGCGGGATGCCGATGATCCTCGTCTACGGCATCTCGTTCTTCACGGCGGGCTGCATCGCGATCATCGCGGCGGTGCGGCTGGCCCGCATCCTTGCCGGTCGGGTGACCGAGCGGGAAATCGCCATCTTCGTGGGTGATTACGAAGCCGCCGAAGGCGTCGCGGGGCATGGCGAATGACCATCTTCGTCTTTCTCGCCGCCCTGCTCGGCTCCATGGCCATCGGCGTGCCGGTGGCGTTCGCGCTGATGTTCTGCGGCGTGGTCCTGATGACCTACATGGGGATCTTCAACCCCCAGATCGTCGCCCAGAACATGATCGACGGCGCCAACAGCTTCATCCTGCTGGCGATCCCGTTCTTCATCCTCGCGGGCGAGCTGATGAACACCGGCGGGCTGTCGAAGCGGATCATCAACTTCGCCATCGCCTTCACCGGCCATGTGAAGGGGGGCCTCGGCATCGTCGCGATCATCGCGGCGGTCATCATGGCCTCGCTCTCGGGGTCGGCGGCGGCGGATTCGGCGGCGCTGGCGGCAATCCTGATCCCGATGATGCGCGACGCGGGCTATGACGTGCCGCGCTCGGCGGGGCTGGTCGCGGCGGGCGGCGTGGTGGCGCCGGTCATTCCGCCGTCGATCGCCTTCATCATCTTCGGCGTCGCCGCCAACGTGTCGATTACCCAGCTCTTCATCGGCGGGCTGGTGCCCGGCCTGCTCATGGGGCTGGGGCTGGTCGCGGCCTGGATGATCGTGGCGCGGCGCGACAAGGTCGAGGTGCTGCCGAAGCAGAACTGGCGGATGCGCGGCCGCGAGACCGTGCGCGCGGGCTGGGCGCTGATGATGCCGGTCATCATCCTCGGCGGCATCCGCTTCGGCTTCTTCACGCCCACCGAGGCCGGGGCCGTCGCGGCGGTCTATGCGCTGCTGGTGGGCCTGTTCGTCTACCGCGAACTGAAACCGCGCGACCTCTACCGCGTGGTGCTGAGCGCGGCCAAGACCACGGCGGCGATCATGTTCCTGGTGTCGGGCGCGCTGGTGTCGGCCTGGCTCATCACCTCGGCCAATATCCCCAACGAGATCATCCGGATGCTGGCGCCGGTGATGGATCACCCGACGCTGCTGCTGATGATGATCATGGTGCTGATCCTCATCGTCAGCACCTCGCTGGACCTGACGCCGACCATCCTGATCCTGACCCCGGTTCTCATGCCGATCATCCGCCAGGCGGGGATCGACCCGGTCTATTTCGGGGTGCTGTTCGTGATGAACACCTGCATCGGCCTGCTGACGCCCCCCGTGGGCGTGGTCCTCAACGTGGTCAGCGGCGTCGCACGGGTGCCGATGGGCCGCGTCATCACCGGAGTCTGGCCTTTCCTTCTCGCGCATATCATCGTGCTGTTCCTGCTGGTAATGTTCCCCTCGCTGGTTCTGGTTCCGCTTCACTGGCTGCGCTGACCCGTCGCCCTTTCACCCCCACCCCAAGGAGACCCGACATGACCTTCAAGACCCTCGCCGCAGCGGCGCTCTCGACGACGATGATCGCGGGCCTTGCGCTGCCCGCCAGTGCCGATGTCTCGACCCGCACCATCCGCGTCTCGAACGGCATCGCCGCCGACCACCCGGTCGCCAACGGCGTCGATGCGATGCGCGCCTGTTTCGACGAACGCACCGGCGGCGCCTGGACCTTCAACGCCTTCTGGAGTTCGGCGCTCGGCGACGACCTGCAGGCCACGCAGATGCTGCGGTCCGGCACGCTGGAAATGGTCATCACCTCGACCTCGCCGCTGGTCGGCATCAACCCCGCGCTCGGGGTGTTCGACCTGCCGTTCCTGTTCGCCGATGCCGCCGAGGCCGACGCGGTCCTCGACGGCGAGTTCGGCGACTACGTCTCGTCGATGATGCCGGATTCGGGTCTCGTGAACCTCGCCTACTGGGAGAACGGCTTCCGCGACCTGACCAACTCGCTGCGTCCGGTGGAAAGCCTTGCCGATTTCAGCGGGATGCGCGTGCGCGTCATGCAGAACGACATCTTCCTCGACACGTTCCAGACGCTGGGCGCCAACGCGATCCCGATGGCCTTCGGCGAGGTGTTCACCGCGCTCGAGACCGGCACCATCGACGCGCAGGAAAACCCCTATGTGACAATCGACACCTCGCATTTCGACGAGGTGCAGAAGTATCTCACCAACACCCACCATGCCTACACCCCGTTCATGGTGCTGTTCTCCAAGCCGATCTGGGACACCTATTCCCCCGAAGAGCACGACATCCTCGTCGATTGCGCGGTCATCGGCCGTGACGCGCAGCGCGCCGCCAGCCGGGCGCTGTCGGCGGATTCGCTGGCCCGGATCGAGGGCAACGGCGTCGCCATCAACGACATTTCGGCGGAAAACATGCAGGAAATCCGCGACGCCGTGCAGGGCGTCTACGAACGCCATGCCGACGAGATCGGCCAGGAAGTCGTCGACCGGATGCAGGCGGCACTTGCCGAACTGCGCGACTGAACCATCATCTGACCGACAGCACCGGGGGGCGGCTGCAACGCCGCCCCCCGATCATTTCCGGGGCCTGCGCGCCCCCTGATGCGGGAGAAGCAGCAATGGCCGGGACGCTTTTCGATCTGACGGGGCGGCTGGCGCTTGTCACCGGCTCGACCCAGGGCATCGGTCACGCGCTGGCCGAGGGGCTGGCGGAACATGGCGCGCGGGTCATCGTGAACGGCCGCGACCCCGCCCGCACCGAGGCCGCCGCCGCCGCCCTGCGCGCGAAGGGGCTGGACGCCGGGGCCGCCGCCTTCGACGTGACCGATGCCGCCGCCGTCGAGGCCGCCATGGCGCGGATCGAGGCGGATACCGGCCCGCTCGACATCCTCGTGAACAACGCCGGAATGCAGCATCGCGCGCCGCTTGACGAATTTCCGCATGACAAATGGGACGACATCCTGCGCGTGAACGTCACGGCGGTGTTCTACGTCTCGCAGGTCGCGGCGCGGGCGATGATCGGGCGCGGGCGCGGGCGGATCATCAACATCGCCTCGGCTACCTCGGAGCTGGCCCGGCAGACCGTGGCGCCCTATGTGGCCAGCAAGGGCGCGGTGCGCAATCTCACGCGCGGCATGGCCGCCGACTGGGCGCGCCACGGGTTGCAGGTCAACGCCATCGCGCCGGGCTATTTCCGAACGCCGCTGAACCGCGCGCTGACCGAGGACGCGGATTTCACCCGCTGGCTGGAAGCGCGCACCCCGGCCCGGCGCTGGGGCGATCTGGACGAATTGAAGGGCGCCGCCGTCTTTCTGGCCTCGGACGGCGCGAGCTTCGTGAACGGCCACACGCTTTATGTGGACGGCGGGCTGACGGTCACGCTCTGACCGGGCGGCGGCGCGGGATGCGACCCCGCGCCGGTCACCGGGTCAGCCCAGCACGGCCCCGATGGCACGCACCGTCGCGGCCACTACAGTGTCGGCCTCGGCCTTCGTCAGGCAGAAGGGCGGCGAATAGCCGAGGATATCGCCCTGCGGCATGGCCCGCGCGATCACATGGTCGCCGTTCAGCATCGCCGCCGACACCTGCGGGCCGATCTTGCGGGACTGGTCGAAGAACCGGCGCGAATCGCGATCCTCGACGAGTTCGACCGCACAGAGCATCCCCTCGCCGCGGATGTCGCCGACATGGGGGTGATCGTCCAGCGCCTCGTGCATGGTCTTGTTGAGATAGGCGCCGACCTCGCGGGCGTTGTCGATCAGCTTCAGCTCGTCCAGCAGCTTCAGGTTCGCCACCCCCGCCGCCACGCCGATCGGGTGGCCCGAATAGGTCCAGCCGTGGCCGATCGGGCCGTATTCGTCATTGCCCTGCATCAGCACCTTCCAGACCTTTTCCGAGACGATGGACCCCGAAAGCGGCGCATAGGCCGAGGTCAGCCCCTTGGCGATGGTGATGATGTCGGGTTCGATCCCGTAGTGGTCCGAGCCGAACATCGAGCCGAGCCGCCCGAAGCCCGTCACCACCTCGTCGGCGATGATCAGGATGTCATGCTTCTTCAGGACCGGCTGGATCGCGTCCCAGTACCCTTTCGGCGGCGGCACGATGCCCCCCGTTCCCAGCACCGGCTCGCCGATGAAGGCGGCGATGGTGTCGGGGCCTTCGCGTTCGATCAGCGCCTCGAGATCGGCGACGCAATGGGCGACGAACTGTTCCTCGGTCTGATCCAGATCGTCGCGGCGGAAGTAATAGGGCGCGACGGTGTGCTTCACCTGCGGCAGCGGCAGGTCGAACAGCTTGTGATAGCCTTCCAGCCCGGTCATCGAGCCGGTCATCAGCCCGCCGCCGTGATAGCCGCGCCAGCGCGAGATGATCTTCTTCTTCTCGGGGCGGCCGAGCACGTTGTTGTAATACCAGATCATCTTGATGTTGGTCTCGTTGGCGTCCGAGCCGCCGAGACCGAAGAACACCTTGGACATGTGCTTCGGCGCGCGGTCGAGGATCATCTTCGCCAGCGTGATCGAGGCTTCGGTGCCGTGGCCGACATAGGAATGGTAATAGGCCAGCTCATGCGCCTGCGCGGAAATGGCATCGGCGATCTCCTGCCTGCCGTAGCCCACGTTCACGCAGTAAAGTCCGGCAAAGGCATCGAGGAACCGTTCCCCGTCGCGGTCCTCGATATGGCAGCCCGAGGCGGTGCGGATCACCCGGCTCGGGGTCTCGCCGCGGGCGTGCTGGGCAAGATGGGTCGAGGGGTGGAAGAAATTCTCGCGGTCCCACTGGCCAAGCTGGTCGTTCGTCAACATGTTCTTTCCCTCTTGTTCATGCCCAGTCGCGGCAGATGTACTTGATTTCGGTAAACTCTTCCAAACCGTGCCGCGACCCTTCGCGGCCCAGCCCGGACTGCTTCATGCCCCCGAACGGGACCGGCGCGCCGGTGACCTTGGTGCGGTTCACGGCCACCATGCCGAATTGCAGCGCGCGGCTCAGCCGGTAGATGCGGCGGGGGTCCTGCGTGTGCAGATAGGCGACCAGCCCGTATTCGGTGGCATTGGCGCGGGCGGTCACCTCGTCCTCGGTGTCGAAGGGCAGGATCGCGGCAACCGGGCCGAAGGTTTCCTCGTGCAGGATCAGCGCATCCTCGGGCACGTCGGTCAGCACGGTCGGTTCGTAGAACAACGGCCCGAGCGGGCTGCGCCTGCCGCCGCAGGCCAGCCGTGCGCCGCGCGCCAGCGCGTCGGCGACATGTTCTTCCTGCTTGGCCACCGCGCGCTCGTTCATCAGCGGGCCAAGATCGGGGTCCTCCATGCCGGGGCCAAGGGTCAGCGCGGCGGTGGCCTGCACGAACCGGCGGCAGAAGTCGGCATAGACCGGGCGTTCGACATAGATGCGGTTCGCACCCAGACAATCCTGTCCGGTGGTGGCCCATTTGGCCTTCATGGTTTCGGCGACGGCGTTGCCCATGTCGGCATCGGCAAAGACCAGCACTGGCGCATGGCCGCCCAGTTCCATCACCAGCCGCTTCACCGTGGCGGCGGACTGGCGGTAAAGCAGCCGTCCGACTTCGGTTGACCCGGTGAAGGACAGCGCCCGCACGCGCGGATCGGCGGTCCAGGGTTCGACCACGGTGGCGGCCTTGCCTGTCACCACGTTGAATACGCCCGCAGGCAGCCCGGCGCGTTCGGCCAGCTCGGCCAGCGCCAGCGCCGAAAACGGCGTCTCGGCGGACGGGTGGCAGACCACGGTGCAACCGGCGGCCAGCGCGGCACCGGCCTTGCGGGTCAGCATCGCCATGGGAAAGTTCCACGGGGTAATCAGCGCGGCCACGCCCACGGGTTCGCGCCAGACCTCGACCTCGGCATCGGGAAGATGACTGGTGACGCCCTCGATATTGGGGCGGCGGGCCTCTTCGGCGTAGAATTCGACGAAGCCTGCGCCGTAGTCGATCTCGCCCAAAGCTTCGGACAGCGGCTTGCCCTGTTCCAGCACCATGATCCGGGCCAGATCGTCACGATGCGCGACGATCAGCTCGAACCAGCGCCGCAGCAGCGCCGCGCGGTCCTGCGGCAGGCGATGCGCCCAGTCCGGGAATGCGGCCTGCGCGGCATCGACTGCAGCGCCGGATTCGCCCGCAGACAGGCTTGCCACCTGCCCCAGTTCCTGCCCGGTCGCCGGATCGGTGACGCGGAAGGTCGCGCCCGAAGCGGCAGCGACCCAGCGCCCGCCGACATAGGCAAAGCTGCGCACGAGGCGCTTGTCGGCGATCTCGGGGCGGGCGGAAATGGCACTGTCGAGCATGGCGGTCCTCGTCTGCTGCGGCAGGCGCATTGTCGCGCGAGCGCGCAGAGACCGAGGCTGAAACCGGCGCCACAGGCAGAGGATTCCTCTGTCCGGACGCGCGTGGGGCGAGGATCACTCGCCCAGCAGGGCGTCGAAGGGAATCGTGCCGGGGGCCTTCACCGGCTTGGTGACGATATAGGTGAAATAGCGCGCCAGCCCGATGCGGGCATCGAGCAGCGCGTCGATCAGGCGCTGATAGGCGTCGATGTCGCGGGTGACGATCTGGAGCAGATAGTCGAACCCGCCACCCAAGGCCCAGCAGGCGGTGATCTCGTCATGGCGGGCCACGGCGGATTCAAAGGCGCGGAAGCTGGCGGCGGTGTGGTCGGCGATCTCGCAGGCGACGAACACCGTCACATGCGGCCCCAGCCTGCGCAGGGAAATCTCGGCGCGGTAGCCCTCGATCAGCCCGGCGCGTTCCAGCTTGTGCAGCCGCTCCCAGCAGGGCGTCGGCGACAGGCCGACCCGTTCGGCCAGCGCGGTCTTGGTGATACGGCCCTCGCGTGACAGCACGCGCAGGATGGCGATGTCGCGGTCGTCGAGCTTCATGGCCGCCGCCAAGGGCGCGCCTTGCCGCCCTCTGCCCCCCGCTCAGGCATGGATCACCGCCCCGGCGTCGGGGAACAGCGCCCGCACATGGCTGGCAATCGCGGTGTCCTGCGCGCCGGTGCCGGTCAGGTCGCAGATCGTCACCGCATCGGCGCCGGGGCGGCCGGGGTGCCGGCCGGTCACGATCTCGCCCAGTTCCACCGGACGGCCCCGGTCCCACAGCCCTGCGGCCAGCGCGGATTCAAGTTCGCCCGAGGCTTCGGCCTGTTGCGCCCGGTCGCAGACATAAAGATCGGCGGCCAGCAGCGCGCGCGGGTCGATCTCGTTCTTGCCGGGTTGGTCGGCGCCCATGGCGGTGATGTGCAGGCCGGGATGCAGCCAGTCGGCGCGGATCAGCGGCGCGCGCGCCGCGGTGGTGGTGACGACCAACTGGCTGTCGCGCACCAGCGCCTGCACGTCGCCCACCGCCTCGGCCCGCACCCCCAGCGCCTGTGCCAGATCGGCGGCGCAGGCGCGGGCCTTGTCCATGTCGCGGCCATGGACCAGCACCAGCGCGAAGGGCCGCACCAGATGCGCCGCGCGGGCCTGCAAACGTGCCTGCACGCCCGTGCCGATGATGCCTGCGGTTTCCACCTGCGCGGGCGCCAGATGCCGCGCGGCCACCGCCCCGGCGGCGGCGGTGCGCAGGTCGGTGAGATAGCCGTTGTCGAGATAGAGCGCCTCGACCAGCCCGGTTTTCGCCGAAAACAGGATCATCAGCCCGTTGAGACTGGGCAGGCCCAGCGCCGGATTGTCGAAGAAGCCGGGGCTGACCTTGATCGCGAAACCGTCGAAGCCCGGCAGATACGCGGTTTTCACATCGACCTCGGCATTGGCGCCGGGCAGGTCCATCGACAGGATCGGCGGCATCACCACGCCGTCACCGGCCAGCGCCGCGAAGGCCGCCTCGATCACGTCGACAAGCCGCAGGTCCAGCGGGACCAGCGCGCGCAGTTCGGCCTCGGTGACGATCTGGATGTCATGCGCCATAGACGCGCCCCTTCAGCACCATGTCGCCGATGGTCACGTCCTGCCCGGCCATCATCGCCGCGAACATCCGCATGTCGAGGTTGCGCCCGGTGATGATCGTCGCCGCCGGGCCGTCCAGCCGCACCTTGCCCGCCAGCACCGCCGCCAGCCCCGTCACCGAGCCGCCTTCGGCCACGATCCGGTCCTCGTGGAACAGCGCCTGCATGGCGTCGCGGATTTCCTCCTCCGAGACCAGCACCACCTCGTCGACCAGATCGCGGCACATGGCAAAGGTCAGGCGGTTGTCATCGCCCAGGCCGCCGCCAAGGCTGTCGGCGAGCGAGGGATATTCGCCGACCTCGACCGGATGTCCGGCCTGCAGCGCCTGCGCCATCGCCGCGCCGCGTTCCATCGTCACGCCGATGATGCGGATGCCGGGCCGGATCGCGCGCGCCGCCAGCGCCACCCCGGACATGAGGCCACCGCCCGACAGAGGCACCAGCAGCGCGGTCAGGTCGGGGCGGGCCTCCATCACCTCCAGCCCGATGGTCCCCTGCCCCGCGATCACATGCGGGTCGTCGAAGGGCGGGATTTCGGCCAGCCTCTCGTCGCGCGCCAGCCGCGCGGCCTCAACCGCCGCGTCGTCTTGCGTGCGGCCCGAGATGCGCACCTCGGCGCCCAGCGCGCGGATGCCCGCGACCTTGGCCTCGGGCACCAGTTGCGACATGCAGACCACCGCCCGCAGCCCCCGCCGCGCCGCCGCAAAGGCCACCGCGCGGCCGTGGTTGCCGGTCGAGCAGCAGGTGACGCCGCGCGTGTCCGCAGGCAGCGCCGCCATGGCGTTCAGCGCGCCGCGCAGCTTGAACGCGCCCATCGGCTGACAGATTTCCAGCTTCAGCAGGAAGTCGTGCCCGCTGCGCGCCGACATGAAGGGTGAAGGCACCAGCGGCGTGCGGTCCGCCACCCCGGCGATCACCTGCCTTGCGGCGAACACATCGGCCAAGGAAGGGCGCATCAGTCCGCCGCCTTTACCGCCGAGAGAAACTGCTTGGTGCGCTCGCGCTGCGGGTTGGTGAAGAAGGCTTCGGCCTCGCCCTGTTCCTCGATCCTTCCCTGGTAGAAGAAACACACGCGGTCGGAAATGTCGCGCGCGAATCCCATCTGGTGCGTGACCATCAACATGGTCAGGTCGTGTTCGTTCACCAGCTTGCGAATGACGTTGGTGACTTCGCCGATCACCTCGGGGTCAAGCGCGGATGTCACCTCGTCGAACAGCATGATCTTCGGCCGCATCGCCAGCGCGCGGGCAATCGCCACCCGCTGCTGCTGGCCGCCCGACAGGCGCGAGGGATACTGGTCCTTCTTGTCGATCATGCCGACCATTTCCAGCAGTTCCTCGGACCGTGCGCGGGCCTCGGCCTTCGGCAGGCCCAGCACCTGCACCGGCCCCTCCATGCAGTTCTGCAGCGCGGTCATGTGCGGGAACAGGTTGAAATGCTGGAAACACATGCCGATCATCGAACGCGCCTTGCGCAGGTAGCGTTCGTTCGCAGGCACCAGCACGCCGTTCTTCGGCATATGGGTCAGCGGCTTGCCGTCCACATAGATCACGCCGCCGTTGATGGTCTCCAGCGTCATCAGCATCCGCAGCACGGTGGTCTTGCCCGACCCCGACGGGCCGATCACGGTCACCATCTCGCCGCGCGTGATGTCGAGGTTCAACTGGTCGAGCACGGTCAATGCGCCGTAGCTTTTGGTCACGTTCATGAAGCGGACCATCGGGCGGTCATCTTCCGGCAGTTCCAGCGGATAGGCGGACATCTCCATGGTCACATTCCCAGCTTGCGCCGCACCCAGGCCTCGAACTGGCGCATGAACGCCGCCGTGGGCAGAGAGAGCAGCAGGAAGATCACCCCGACAAGGGTGTAGGGTTCAAGGAAGCGGTAGGTTTCCGAGCCGATGGCATTGGCGGTCTGCATCAGCTCGGCCACCCCGATCACCGACAGCATCGGCGTATCCTTGAAGATGCCGACGAGGTAATTGCCCATCCCGGCAATCGACGGCGGCAGCGCCTGCGGAATGACGATGCGCATGTAGGTGTCGCGGGTCGACATGTTCAGCGCGCGGGCGGCCTCCCACTGGCCGCGGGGAACGGCTTCGATCCCGGCGCGGTAGACCTCGGACAGGTAGCACGAATAATGCAGGCCGATGGCGATCATGCCCGAGACCCATGGCGACAGCCGCACGCCGAACTGCGGGCCGACGTAGAAGACGAAGAAGATTTGCAGGACCAGCGGGGTCGAGCGGATGAACTCGATCGCCTCGCGCAGCGGCAGGGTCAGCGGCTTCCAGCCGGTGCGCAGCAGCAGCGCGAACACCAGCCCCAGCACCATGGCGATGGCATAGCCGATGCCGGACGCCAGCAGCGTATTCACCGTCGCCCACATCAGGCGCGGCAGGATTGCCCAGGTGAACTCCCATTTCCACTGAAAGCTCATGTCCGGCTCAGCTTTCGGGCCATGGCGCGTTCGCACCAGCGCATGAAGGGCGTGATGAGGAACCGGGCAAGGATGTAATAGATCACCAGCGCCGAGCCGAAGGCCTGCACCGACAGGAAGGTGGAGCCGTTGATCTGCTTGGCCTCGAACATCAGGTCGGTGACCGAGATCAGCGCCACCAACGCCGTGCCTTTCAGCAGCTCGATCAGCAGGTTGCCCCAGGGCGGCAGCATGATGACGAAGGCCTGCGGCAGGATCACCCGGATCATGCGTTTCGCGGGCGACATCGACAGCGCATAGGCGGCCTCCCACTGGCCGCGCGGCACGGACTGGATCGCGCCGCGCACCAGTTCGGCCCCGTAGGAGCCGATATTCAGCCCCACCGACAGGAAGCCCGCGACGAATTTCGGCAGGGTCAGGCCGAACAGCGGCAGGACGAAGTAGATCCAGTAAAGCTGCACCAGCAGCGAGGTGCCGCGAAAGATCTCGATATAGATGATCGAGGCCCAGCGGATCGCGCGGTTCCGCGACAGCTTGCCCAGACCGGACAGCAGCGCGAAGACGATGGCCACGACCGAGGCAAGCAGGAACTGCGCCACGGTGTAGAGCGTCCCGCTGGTCAGGCGCCCGCCGAATTGCAGCAGAAAGTCCCAGATCGACATCGCATTCCCGTTCGGGGCGCAGAGGACCGGCGGCGCCGGTCCTCCGGGGTGGCGATCAGTCGACCGGCGCGGGTCCGGCGCCGGTCAGCGTGACGATCAGCGGTTCTCGCAGACCCAGGCGGTCTCGCGGTCGCCGGGCAGCGTGTCTTCGGTGTAGCCGTATTGTGCCACCGAGGCCATCATCTGGTCAGAGCCGATATAGTCGGCCAGCGCGGCGTTGAACGCATCGAGGAAGTCCTGGTCCTCGAAGCGGAAGCCGATGCCCGCCCAGTTGAAGGTTTCCTCGGGCAGCGCGTTGGGGTCGGTCACCTCGACCTTGCCGTCGGAACTGGCGGCAAGCTGGGCCATGGTGAAATAGGTGCCGGTGCCCGCATCGGCGCGGCCCGCGACCACGGCCGCAAGGATTTCGGTCGGGCCGGGCACGATCATGATGTCGGCGTCGGTCATGCCCGCGGCCTTGGCGGCCTCGATGTTGGAATAGCCCGCGCCGGTCACCAGCGTGGCGCCCGCCTCGTGGATGCCCTCGTAGGTCTCAAGACCCTTGGGGTTGCCCGGCGCGACGATGAAACCGTCGCCGATGGTGGCGATCGGTTCGGAAAACGCCATGTTCTCGCAGCGCGAGGCGAGGATGTTCATGCCGCCGGTGACGATGTCGAACCGCCCGGCATTGAGGCCGGGAATGAGGCCGCCCCATTCGGTCTGCACCGCCTCGATGTTCGTGTAGCCCATGTTCTGCAGGATATCGAGCGTCATCGCGTTGACGAAGCCCGCCGCATTGCCCGCCTCGTCGGCATAGGCGAAGGGAATCTCGTTGGCGAAGCCGATGCGAATCGAATCGCCCGCGTCGATCCGGTCCATGAGCGGCCCGGCCATGACTGCGGCTGCGGACACGCCCAGGGCAAAACCGGCTGTGATCAGGGTCTTGACCGTCGAGGTCATGTTTCTCTCTCCCGTGTTGCTGGACTCCGGTAGGGAATCCCTCGTCCTTGTGCACAAGAAGTCACATCTCAGACCCAATGCGTCAAGAAAAATTCTCTTTCGCACATGCAGCAAGGGAAATTCTTGCCGGGTTGCAGGTTTCGATATAGCGGTTGTGCACAACATCAGCGAACGGAGCGCACCATGAGCGTGCCTGACATCCCCTTCAGCCCCGCCGAATATGCCCGCAGGCTGGCCCGCGCGCGCGCCGCGATGGAGGAGGCCGGGCTTGATGCGGTCTTCGTCACCGACCCGTCGAATCAGGCCTGGCTGACCGGCTATGACGGCTGGTCGTTCTACGTCCATCAGGGGGTGATCCTGACCGGCGCCGGTGAGCCGCACTGGTGGGGGCGCAACATGGATGCCATCGGCGCCGGGCGGACCTGCTGGATCGGGCGCAATTCGATCCACGGTTACCACGACGACTACGTGCAATCGACCGTGCGCCACCCGATGCAGGACCTGGCCCGCGTGCTGCGCGATCTGGGGCTGGATCGGGCGCGCATCGGCGTCGAGATGGACAATTATTACTACTCGGCCAAGGCCCATGCCGTCCTGCAGGCCGAACTGCCGAACGCCAGCTTTCCCGACGCCACGGGGCTGGTGAACTGGCAGCGGCTGCTGAAATCGGACGAGGAAATCGCCTTCATCCGCAAGGCGGCGAAGATTTCCTCGAAGATCGTCCGCACCGCCATCGACCGCGCCGCCCCCGGCGTGCGCAAGAACGATCTGGTGGCCGACATCTTCCATGCCGCCATCACCGGCGTCGGCGACGACTGGGGCGATTACGCCGCCATCGTGCCGCTGACGCCTTCGGGCGTGGACGCGACCGCCGCGCATCTCACCTGGAACGGCGCGCCGATGAAATCGGGCGAGGCCACGTTCTTTGAACTCTCCGGCTGCTATCGCCGCTACCATGCGCCGCTGTGCCGCACGGTCTATCTGGGCAAGCCGCCCGCGCGGGTGCGCGAGGTCGAGAAGGCCCAGCTTGAAGGGATCGAAGCCGGGCTTGACGCCGCGCGCGCGGGCAACCGGACCTGCGACATCTCGAACGCCTTCATGGCGGTGATGGAGAAATACCGCATCCCCCGGCAGGGGCGCATGGGCTATCCGGTCGGCATCTCCTATCCGCCCGACTGGGGCGAGCGGACCGCCTCGATCCGGGCCGAGGACACCACCGTCCTGCAACCGGGCATGACCTTCCATTTCATGCCCGCATTGTGGATGGATGACTGGGGGATCGAGAACACAGAAACGATTCTCATCCGTGACAGCGGCGCCGCCGAGGTGCTGGGCGATGTGGAGCGCAAGCTCTTCGTGAAGGATTGACCCTTGGACCGTTTGCGCGAGACCGTCGATCTGCTGGGCAGGCTGGTCGCCTTTCCGACGGTATCCTCGGACAGCAACCTCGAGATGATCGTGTTCCTTGCCGATGCCCTGTCATCGGCAGGGGCGCGGGTCGAGATGCAGCAGGACGCCAGCGGCACCAAGGCCAATCTCTGGGCCACCATCGGCCCTGATGCGCCGGGCGGCATCCTGCTGTCGGGTCATTCGGACGTGGTCCCGGTCACCGATCAGGCATGGACCACCGACCCTTTCGCCATGGTGGAACGCGACGGGCGGCTGTTCGGGCGCGGCACCTGCGACATGAAGGGCTTCATCGCCGCCGCCGTGGCGATGGCGCCCGATTTTGCGCAGGCGGCGACCCGGCGCCCGGTGCATTTCGCCTTCACCCATGACGAGGAAGTGGGCTGCCTTGGCGCGCAGGCGCTGGCGCCGCTGTTGCGCGGGCGCGAGGCGCTGCCCTCGGTCGCCATCATCGGTGAACCCACGCTCATGCAGGTGATCGAGGGGCACAAGGGCTGCTACGAATATTCGGTGCATTTCACCGGGCTGGAGGGCCACGGCTCGGCCCCCGATCGCGGCGTGAATGCGGTCGAATATGCGGTGCGTTACGTCGCGCGGCTGCTGGAGCTGCGCGAGGCGCTGAAGGCCCGCGCCCCGGCCTCGAACCGCTTCGATCCGCCCTGGACCACGATCAACACCGGCGCGCTGCAGGGCGGCGTCGCACACAACGTCATCCCCGGCCGCGCCCGGATCGACTGGGAGATGCGGCCGGTGCAGGCGGGCGACGCCGATTTCGTCAAGGACAGCCTGCGCGAGCTGTGCGCGCATGACCTGCTGCCCGCGATGCGCGCCACCAGCCCCGCCGCCGACATCGTCACCGAAGTGGTGGGCGAGGTCGACGGCCTGATCCCGATGGACACCAACGCGGCCCGCGACCTGATGCTGGCGCTGACCGGCGCGGACGAGGCAGGCACCGTCCCCTTCGGCACCGAGGCTGGCATCTTCCAGGCCCTTGGCATGGATGCGGTGATCTGCGGCCCCGGCTCGATCGCGCAGGCGCACAAGCCCGACGAATATCTGTCGCTCGACCAGTTGGGGCGCTGTCTGGACATGCTCGGGCATCTGACGCAGAGGCTGGGGTGACGCAGGGGGCGATCCCGGCACCCGTCACGGAACCGCCCCTCACGGCGCTGTTCTGGCGGGCCGCGCCTTTCATTTTCCTGATCTTCTGGTCGGGCGGCTACCCGATAGGCAAGCTCAGTCTTGACTATATCGAACCTCTGACCCTTCTGGTCTGGCGCTATGCGCTGGCGGTGCTGGCGCTGGTGCCGTTCCTGTTCCTGCATCGCCCGGTCTGGCCGAAATCCGCCCGCCACTGGGGCGCCATCGCGGTGACGGGCTTTCTGATCCAGTGCGTCTATTTCGGCCTTGCCTATTTCGCCATGAAGCAGGGCATGAACGCGGGCACCACCGCGATCATCATGGCGCTGCAACCCGCCGTCGTCGCCGCCGTGCTGCCGCTTCTGGGACAGGGCCACAGCGGCTGGCTGCTGTGGACGGGCATCGGCATCGGCTTTGCGGGCGTGGTGCTGGTCGTCGCCTCGCAAGGCGCGCTCGGCCCCAGCCCGTCGGTGGCGATCCTGCTGGCGCTCGGGGCGCTGGCGGGGATTTCCGGGGCGACATTGTTCGAGAAATGGCACGGCATGAAGACCGACCCGGTCGTCGGCGGGATCGTGCAATATGCGGTCGGCTTTGCAATCCTGCTGCCCGTGGCATGGCTGTCCGAAACGATGGTGGCCGACTGGCAGCCCGAACTCGTCCTGTCGCTGGCCTATCTGACCTTCGCCAATTCCGTCATCGCCATCGGCCTGTTCATCGCCCTGATCCAGCGGGGCGACGCCACGCGGCTGTCGTCGCTCATGTATCTGGTGCCGCCGCTCGCGATGGCGATGTCCTGGCTGATCCTCGGCGAGCCGATGGGCCTGCTGGCCTTTGCAGGTCTGGCCCTGTCGGTCGGCGGCGTGCAACTCGTCGCGCGGGCGACCGGGTAGCGGCATGGACCTGGATTCCCCCCCGCAGCCCGAGACCGCCCGCGACCGCTTCGAGCGGATTCACACCGACCTGCAGACCCGTATCTGCCTGCTCGACTATCCGCCCGGCGCGCGGCTGTCGGAACAGGCGCTGGCCGAGGAATTCGGCGTCAGCCGCACGCCCCTGCGCCGGGTGCTGGTGCGGCTTGAGGGCGAGGGGCTGCTTCAGTCGGTACAGGGCGTCGGCACCTTCGTCACCGAGGTCAGCCTCGAGGAACTCGTGCCGGTCTACGAGCTGCGGCTCGAACTGGCCGACCTTCTGGGCCGCCTCGGGCCGCAGCAGCCCGATGCCGGACTCTGGGCGCGGATGCAGGAGATCGGCGACCTTCTGGGCGAACTGGCCGACAGCCCCGCCCCGGAAGGCCGCCGCTTCGGGGAACTGAACCTCGCCTTCTTCCGGGCGTTCCACCAGATCACCACCAACGCGCCGCTGCGCGTCTTCAGCGAGAGGCTGTTCTTCCAGACCTCGCGGCTGTGGCTGAAAACCATGGCGGCGGGCGAGGTCGATGTTGCCACCGAGGCGCGGATATTCCAGCACGAGGTCGGCGAGGTGCTGCGCCCGCTTGCCATCGGCGACATCCGGTCGGCGACGCTGATCCACCGCAGCCACATCTCGATGAGCTTCATCCGCATGAAGCGCGCCGCCGGGCGGCTGGACTGAAGCATTTCGCAGGCAAACGGGAACGTTTGATGCCAGGGCAACCGGGCGATTCCGTCATTGCGAGGCGCCGCAGGCAACGCAGCAATCCACGCGACCGCGTCCGCCGAGTCCATGAAAACGCGACCCGCTCTGAAGCCCCCGCCTGCCCCGGCGGTCAGGGCAGCACGGTCATTGCCGGGGCCAGATCCTGAAGCTGGAAGTTGAAGTCGTAGTCCTGCCCGTTGCGCGCGCGCAGATGGGCCACCAGTGCCTCGCCGCTGCGCAGCACATCCAGCCAGTCCTCCGCGACCGGGCCGCTGGCATAGCAGCCCTGCGCGTCGCAGCTTTGCCAGGCAAGGCTGCCCAGATCGGCGCCGTCCACCGACAGGACCGGCGCGCGCGTCAGGTCGATCTCGTAGGGAAAGGTGAAGACCGCCGTCGTCTCGGTGCTCCCGGCGGCGCGCAGGAAGGCGGCGGTGGCGATGCGCTGGCTGCGACCGGCATCATCGGTGAGAACGATGCTCTGCGACACCTCGCAGACCAGCGTGTCGGGCTGCATCTGGTTCGAGCACGACACCAGCCACATCGGCGCCGCCGGTGCCTGCGGCGGGTCCGCCGCCTCGGGCGCCTCCTGCGCCATTGCCGTGCCCGCCGCCATCACCAGCGTCAGCGCCAGAGCGCCCGTCCTGACCAGTCGCATGTCGTTCCTTCCTTCAGAATCTGAACCCGGCGCTGATGCTCAGCGAATCCGCCGAACCCCGGTCGCCCCATTCGTGGCGGACGGCGGCATTCACGAACCGGCTGCCGTCGCCGCTGGTGTAGGTCACGCCCGCCTCGGCGCGCCATGTCTCGCGGCCGAACTGGCTGTCGTTCGTGAACAGCCCGTCCGCCATGCTGGCGCCGGGGAAGGTCGCGTTGATGAACAGGCTGTCGCGGTCGGCAAGGCTGACCTCGAGCCGCCCGTAGGCCCGCAGGTTGCCGCCCGACGCCGTGGCCTGCCCGAAGCCGAACTCGACCGACGGAGTCAGCGTCGTCACCCATTCGCCGGTCCCGGCCAGCACGAGGCCAAAGTCGCTGCCCGCCTCGGTCGTGGCGGCGGAATGAAGATGCGTCGCGTCAAGCCGCACGCCGGGTTGCAGGTAGAAGCCGCGCCCGAGATCGGCGTCATAGGTCACGCCCGCGCGCAGGTTCAGCGAGGTTACCTCCTGCCGCGCGGTGACGGTGCCCGCCTCGACCGGGATGCCGTCGATCAGCGCACCGCTGATGCCGATGACGCGCTCGGTCTTGTAGCTGCCGCTCGAGCCGGTCGCCATGCCGTAGATCGTCCATGGCCCGACCGTCCGCATCAGCGAGACCCCCAGCGACAGCCGCGCGCCTTCGGCACGAAAACGCTCGCCGCTGGTCATGGTGAATTCCTCGATCCGCGCGCCGAGGCCGATGGCCAGATCATCGCGCAGCGGCACCCGCACCCCGCCCGACAGCCCGCGCGAATGCGACCCCAGCGCACGCCATTCGTCATTGGCGCCGTAGGTCAGCTCATGCCCCTGGAACCGCAGCCACGAGCAGCCGCCCTCGGGCAATTCGCGCTCGCAGGTCAGCATCTCGTCCGAGAACTGCAAGAGCGCCCCGCGCGCTTCGACCAGCGTGGCGGCATAGTCCTCGGAGCCGAGCCGGTCGATGGCGTCGATGATGTCGGCCTCGTCCTCCATCAGCGCGATCAGGGTGAACATCGGCCCCATCGCCTGCGAGCCCTGCCCCTCGAGGATATGGTTGAACTGGAGCGCGGTGCGGCGCTGGTTGTTCGTCATGCCGTCCATGGTGAAATCGGCCGACACCAGCAGATCGATGGTGCTGCCGTCGCCGGTCGGGCCGTTCAGGCCGATGGTGTAGGTCAGGACCGGGGTGCCGATGACGGTGGTGCCGGTGTCGTCGCTGGTGCCGTCGGTGTCGATGATGACCAGCGGCAGGGTGCGTTCCAGCAGGCGCAGTTGCGGCTTCACCGTCCCGGCGATGGTGGCATCGCCCGAGACGTTGATGAGGTCGCTCAGGCCGCCGTAGGCGCCGCTTTGCAGGAAATAGACATCGGGCGAATAGGTGGCGGTGCTGGTGAATTTCAGCTCGCCGGTGACCGTGGTGGTCTGGCTGACCAGTGTGGTGACGCCGAAGGCTTCCGACCCGATGTTGTAGGACAGCGGTTCCTCCGTCAGATACGCCGCGCCTCCCAGGAACAGGTTGCCGTTCACCTGCCACAGCCCGTCGTCGCCCAGCAGCACCCGGTCGAGCGCGGTGAAGCTGGCGTCTTTGGCGATGGTGAAGTTGTTCACGCCGCCGCCCAGATCGACATTGCCGACCCCGCCACCCTGCAGCGTCACGGCCTCGTCGCCTGCGCCACCGCTCAGGATGCGGTCGTTCAGCGCCATGAGGAAGCTGTCCGCGCCCAGCGTGACGGTATTGGTCGCGCCGCCGTCGATGACGATGGCCGCCGTGCCGCCCGATGCCGCGCCAGCCGCACCCGGTTCGCCGTCACCGCTGCCGCCGATCACCACGCCGTCCAGCGCAACGCTGATGTTGCCCCCCGCCCCGTCCGCTCCGGCCGATTGCGCCATCACCGCGATGCCGCCTTCGCCGGTCGCCATGACGTTGCCGGCCTGCGTCAGGCTGATCGCGCCGCCGGACCCCGCGCCGCCCGCGCTGCCGCGGAACACCGCATCGACGCTGCCGCCGCCGCCGCCAAGGCTTTGTGCAAGGATGCCGACCGCATCGGCGCCTTCGACCGCGACATGACCCCTGCTGGTCAGCGTGATCGCGCCGCCGCTGCCGCCGTTGTTGCTGCTCGGGGTGACGGTCACCGCGCCGGGCGCAAGATCGCTCAGCACCATGCCGCCGCCGCCGCCGATGCTTTGCAGCACGACGCCGTGCGAACGCTCGCCAAAGGTCAGCACGTCGCCGGTGATCGCATAGGTGACCGCACCGCCGTCGCCGGTCGAGCCGTCGGTGGCGCCGATGGTGGTGTAGAGATGATCCAGCCCGGTCGAGAGGACGAGTCCGCCGCCCGCGCCGATGGACTGCACCAGATGCGCGATGGACCGCACGTCCGATGTCGTGACATTGCCGTCAAAGCTGCGGTCTATCGCGCCGCCCGCGTTGAAATAGGACGGATCGGCCCCCAGCGTCACCTTGCCGGTGCCGCCCGATGCAGCCAGCAGCAGGCTGCCGCCGCCGCCGCCGATGCTCTGGCCAAGCGCGCCGGTCGACTGTCCGCCCGTGGTGAAAATGTTGCCGGTATGGCTGCCGCCCAGATTGCCGCCGCCCGCATTGTCGGTTTCCACCGCGCCCAGCACCGCGCTGAAGTCGAAGCCGTTGTCGCCGGTGCCCAGAACCGTCAGCCGGGCATTGCCGCCACCGCCGCCAATGCTCTGGATCTGTGACCCGGCAGACCCCGCGCCTGTGGAGGTGATGTTGCCAGTATGCGTCTGCGACACATCGCTGCCCGCCGCACCGGCCTTCAGGCCGACCGCGCCCATGGCAAGGTTGTAGAGAATGTCGGTCACGTCCGACCCAGGTTCCGGCTCCTCGCCCACCGGGGCGAAGTCGAGGAACACGTCCACATTGCCGCCGCCGCCGTTCACCGACTGCGCCAGGATCGCCTGCCCGCCCGCACCCTCCATGATGATGTCGCCGGTACTGTGGACCGTGACTTTTCCGGCGGTGCCGCTGGTGCCGTCGCGGGCGCCAAGGGCGGTGTTGAAGATGCTGTCCGCGACCGAGAGCAGCGAGGTCGAGACCGACAGCCCGGCATTGCCGCCGCCGCCGCCGACCGACTGGGCAAGGATGCCATAGCCGTTGTCGCCGCCGACATAGATGCTGCCGCTGTTCGTCACCGTCACGTCGCCGCCGTCCGCGCCGGTGCCGCCCGAACCGCCCAGCGCCACGCGGCTAAGCTGCGAGACCGGGTCTTTCAGCGAGGCCAGACCCGACAGGGTCAGGTTCACCGCCATGCCGCCATTGCCGCCGCCGCCGCCCACGCTCTGCGCGAGGATGCCGAAGGCGCCGTCGCCCAGCACCTCGATGGTGCCGCTGTTGGCAACATTCACCGTGCCGCCCACGCCGCCGGTGCCGCCCGAGCCGCCCAGCGCCAGCGCGAGCGACGGATCGGCCTCGGTCCCCGGCTTCAGCCGCACGGTGCCGGTGATCGTGGTGCCGCCGTTGCCGCCGCCGCCGCCGACCGATTGCGCAAGGATGCCATGCGCACGGGCGCCTTCGGTATGGATCAGCCCGGCGTTGGTGACCGCGACCAGACCGCCCGCGCCGCCGGTGCCGCCCGAGCCGCCGATGGCGAGGTTCAGCGATTGCGCGGTGTCGCCGCTGCCCTTGGTGACCACCGAGAAGTTCTGCACGTCCGAGCCGCTGCCGCCGCCACCGCCGACCGATTGTGCGAAGATGCCGTAGCTTTCCGCGCCAAGGGTCCAGATCGACGCAGCGGCCTCATTCGTCACCGTGACCGCGCCGCCGGTGCCGCCGGTGCCGCCCGCGCCGCCGATGAGAAAGGCGTTGCGGGTGCTGTTCGCGGCCTCGGCCCCGACGATGATGTTCTGCACATGCCCGGCATTGCCGCCGCCGCCGCCGACGCTCTGCGCGACGATCCCGGCGGCGCGGTCGCCTGCGGTAAGGATGCCGCCGGTGTTCGTCACGCCGACCGCACCACCCGCCGCGCCGGAACCCGCCGCGCCGCCGATCGAGAAGTTCACCGTGGTGTCGATTTCCGAGCGCAGGTTGACGATCCGGTTCTCGACCAGACCGCTGTCGCCGCCGCCGCCGCCGACCGATTGCGCGCGGATGCCGTGCGATCCCTCGCCCGCCGTGCCGATCCGCCCGGCGCTGCTGACGGTGACCGCGCCGCCGTGCATGCCGCTGCCGCCGCTGCCGCCGATGTTCACCGAGACCGTGGTGCCGGTGGCCGATCCCTTCACGTTGGTCACGATCTCGCTGGTCACCGTCAGGCCGCTGGACACCGCGCCGCCGGTGCCGCCGCCGCCGCCGACCGACTGGGCGAAGATGCCTTCGGAGCGGGCGCCGAGGGTGCCGATATTTGCCAGGCTCGTGACCGTGACCGGACCGGACAGGCCGCCGCTGCCGCCCGTGCCGCCGACGCTGATCGAATAGGAATTGGCATTGGCCCCCGCCGCGCCGCCACCCGCCGCGCCGCCGGTGCCGCCGCCGCCGCCGACCGATTGCGCGAAGATGCCGCGCGCATCGTCGCCATGCGTGAAGACCAGACCGTCCGCCGTCACGCTGACCGCCCCGGCGCTGCCGCCCGTGCCGCCCTGAAGCCCGACCTTCATGCCCAGCGTGTTGCCGGTCCGGTCCTCGGTCCCGGCGCGGCCCACGGTCACGCCGACCGTGCCGGAATTGCCGCCGCCGTTGCCGATGCTCTGGGCAAAGATGCCGTGGCTGCGGTCGCCGATGGTCACGACCTGCCCGTTCGAGGTGACCGAGACATCGCCCGCCGCGCCGCCCGTGCCGCCCTCGCGGCCGATGACGATGCCGATATTGCCACCCTCACCGCCCTGGGTCAGCGAATCCCAGCTTGCATTGCCGCCGCCGCCGCCGACCGACTGGGCGAAGATGCCCCAGGATTCCTGTCCGTGGGTAAGGATGTCGCCGGTGTGGCTGACCGTCACCGCCCCGCCGGTGCCGCCCTCGCCGCCCGCGCCGCCGACGGCCAGGCCGAAGCCCCGGTTCCCGCCTTTTTCGCCAAGCTCGAAGATCAGGCCAAGGTTCATCGCCGCGTTGCCGCCGCCGCCGCCGATGCTCTGGGCGATGATGCCGTGGCTGCGCTCGCCCAGCGTCTCGATGTCGCCGAACTCCGTCACCTCGACCGTGCCGCCGTTCCCGGCATTGCCCGCCGAGCCGCCCACCGCGATCACCGCCGAATTGGTCGAATTGCTGCTGCCACCGCCCGAGGGCGCGGTGCCGGTGCGGCCTTCAAGCTGGTCGAGCACCGCGTTGTAATTGCTGATGACGCTGTCATCGACGCCGGTGTTCGTGGGCACGTTGCGTTCGCCCGAACCGCCACCGCCGCCACCGCTGCTGCTTCCGCTGGTCTTGCTGACGCCGATCACCGCGTTCACGCCCGCATCGCCGCCGCCGCCGCCGATGCTGGACGCCTCGATCCCGTGGCTGCCGTTGCCGTTGGTCAGGATCCGCCCCGCCGCCGCATCCGCCGTGCCGCGCAGCACGATGACATTGCCCGCATCGTCGCCGCTGCCGCCAAAGCCGCCGACCCCGATGGCGACGGGCGAGCTGTCCTTGGCGCCGACCGCCGTGACATTGATGCCGCCGGTGCCGCCGCCGCCGCCGATGCTTTGGGCGAAGATGCCGCGCGCGTGGTAGCCGTTGGTCGTGATCGCGCCGGTCGAGGTCACCGACACGTCGCCCGCGCGCGCCCCGCCGCCGCCCCAGCCGCCCAGACCGGCGACGATGCTCAGGTCGGTGGCGCCGTTCGACTTGCCCGAACCTTCCCAGTTCAGTTGCCCGCTGACGTTCAGCCCGCCGTTGCCGCCGCCGCCGCCGATGCTTTGCGCAAGGATGCCGTGCTTCCAGTTGCCCGCAACGGTGATGGTGCCCTCCTGCACCACGGTCACATCGCCCGAGGTGTTCCCCGCGCCACCAAAGCCGCCGATGCCGAAGGTGATCGAGGGAATGTCGCCGTCACGGCTCAGCGCGATGCCGCCCGAGACGTTCAGCCCGCCGTTGCCGCCGCCGCCGCCGATGCTCTGCGCCAGCAGCCCGGCGGAACCTTCGGTCTCGGGCGGCGCGTCGCCGCGCAACAGGCCGAGATCGACGAACAGGCCGCGCAGGCCCTTGCTGGCGACCAGCGAGTCGATCCCGTCAACCGCGCTGTTCACAAGCTCGTTCATCACCCCGTCGCCGAACAGGCCGCGCAGCTTGCGTTCAAAGTCGTCGATGGCGTCCGGGTCCACGATGGCCGCCGGATCGGTGCTGACGGTGATGTCGGCACGCGCGGTGACGGAAACGTCGCCCGCCGTGCCGCCGTCGCCGCCGAAGCCGCCGACCCCGGCGATGAACGAGGAATCCGACACGATCCCGCCCGAGACATTCAGCCCGCCATTGCCGCCGCCGCCGCCGACGCTTTGCGCGAAGATGCCCGAGGCGCCGATGCCATGCGCGACGATCGTGCTGCCCGCGCCGACCGCGACATCGACATTACCCGCATCACCGCCGCCGCCGCCAAAGCCGCCCAGCCCGACAAGAACCGCATAGGACTGCCCCGAGGACTGGCCCGAACCTGGCTTGTTGTTGATCGTGACCCCGGCGCTGACATTGATGCCGCCGTTGCCGCCGCCGCCGCCGACGGATTGCGCGATCAGGCCGCTGGCCTGCCCGGCATTGACCACGCCGGTGACGTTCCCGTTGGAGTCCAGTGTGCGCGGCTGCGCCACCAGCGTGCCGGTATAGCCCAGATGCACGTTGCCCGCGTCGCCGCCGTCGCCGCCGAAGCCGCCGACCCCGATGGCGACCGAGAACGCATTGCTGCCGCCGCCGGGCTTGGAGAGGTCGACCGCACCCGAGATGTTCACCCCGCCGTTGCCGCCGCCGCCGCCAAGGCTTTGCGCCACCACCCCGTCCGAGCGGTTGCCGAAGGTGGCGACATCGCCGGTGACATCCAGCGTCACGGCTGCGGAATTGCCGCCGCCGCCGCCAAAGCCGCCCACACCCAGCGCGACCGCAGCGCCGGATTGGCCGGTGACATTCACCGCGCCCGACACGTTCAGCCCGCCGACACCCCCGCCGCCGCCCAGGCTTTGCGCCAGGATCGCGGTGCTGTGGTCGCCCAGCGTGACGAAGGCGTCACCCGCCGTCGTGCCCGCCGTCACCCTGCTGGTGACCGCGCCGCCATTGCCCGCGCCGCCGCCAAAGCCGCCCAGACCGAAGGTCGCGGCGCCGCCCGACCCCTTGGACAGGTTCACCGCACCTGCAATGTCGATACCGCCGTTGCCGCCACCGCCGCCGATGCTCTGGGTGATGATCGCGCTGCTGCGGGCACCGGCGGTCCGGACGCCGCCGGTAAAGCTGGCCTGCGTCGATGCCCCTGCATCCGCACCGCCGCCGCCAAATCCGCCGATGCCGATGCCGATGGCCGCGCCCGCGTCCTTGGCCAGCGTCACGCTGCCCGAGACGTTCATCCCGCCGTTGCCGCCGCCGCCGCCAAGGCTCTGCGTCAGGACGCCGGTGGAATCGGCGCCCGCCGTCCGGACATGGCCGGTGGCATCATGGGTGACATTGCCCGCCGCGCCGCCGGAGCCGCCGAAGCCGCCGACGCCGATACTGACGCCGACCGACACATCGGGCGCGACCGAGATCGAACTCGCAATGTTCATCCCGCCGTTGCCGCCGCCGCCGCCGATGCTCTGCGCGACCAGACCGGGTGCCCAGGCGCCGGTGGTCGAGGTCTCGCCCGCATAGGTCGAACCGACCACCCCGCCGGTGCCGCCCGCGCCGCCCCAGCCGCCGATCCCGACCGCGACCGCGCCCGACCCCGTGCCCGCAAAGCTGAGCGCGCCGGAAATGTTCATCCCGCCGCTACCGCCGCCGCCGCCGACCGATTGCACCAGCAGGCCGCCGGAATGGGCACCTGCGGTGACAAGGGTGCCGGTCACATGGCTTGTCACCGCGCCGCCCGAACTGCCCGCGCCGCCGCCGCCGCCGATGCCGACCCCCAGCGCAGCCGCGCCCGTACCCGCGCCCGCACCCGCGCCGCTGACGTTGAAGCCGCCGCTGCCGCCGCCGCCGCCGATGCTCTGGGCGATGACCGCGCCGGAATAGGCGCCCTGCGTGCGCACATCGTTGGTCACGTCCAGCGTGACGCTGCCGCCGCTGCCGCCGCCCGCGCCCGAGCCGCCCAGCCCGACGCTGATCGCTCCGGCACTCTCGCCCGCTCCGGCGACGCCCGCCGAGACATCGAACCCGCCCGAACCGCCGCCGCCACCCACGCTCTGCGCGAGGATGCCGACCGAGGCCGCGCCATGCGTCTCGACGCCGCTAGTCGTCGTCGCAGTGACCGTGCCGCCGTTGCCGCCGCCGCCGCCCGAGCCGCCAAGTCCGACACTGATCGCCCCGGCGCCCTCGCCCGCGCCCGCAATGGCCGCGCTGACGTTGAAGCCGCCCGAGCCGCCGCCGCCGCCGATGCTCTGCGCGATGAAGCCCGCCGAGGCGAAACCGTCGGTCAGGATCGTGCCATTCGCCGTGGCGGTCACTTTGCCCCCCGCGCCGCCGCCCGCGCCCGAACCGCCAAGGCCCACGCCGATGGCACCCGCGCCGGTGCCTGCCCCGGCAGCGCCTGCGGTGACGTTGAACCCGCCCGCACCGCCGCCGCCGCCGACGGATTGCGCCAGGAACCCGGCGGATGAAGCACCCTGCGTCTCGATGGCGTCACGCGCCGTGGCCGTGACGCTGCCCCCCGCGCCGCCGCCCGCGCCCGAGCCGCCCAGCCCCACGCCGACCGCGCCCGCGCCGGTGCCCGCGCCCGAAAGCGCGGCATCGACGCTGAAGCCGCCGTTGCCGCCGCCGCCGCCGATGCTCTGCGCGACCAGCCCGCCCGAGGCGAAGCCCCGCGTCAGGATGGTGCCGGATACATCGGCGGTGACGCTCGCGGCATTGCCGCCCGTGCCGCCGCCGCCGCCAAGGCCGACCGCGACCGCCCCGGCCCCGGTGCCCGCTCCGGCCCCCGCCGCGCTGACGCTGAAGCCGCCGTTACCGCCGCCGCCGCCGATGCTCTGCGCGACGACACCCGCCGAGCGCGCGCCCGTGGTCTCGACATTGCCGGTCACCGTGGCCGTGACAGTGCCCGCATGGCCGCCCGCACCGCCCGCGCCACCCAGCCCGACGCTGATCGCGCCCGCGCCGGTGCCCGCCCCGGCGATGCCTGCCGTGACGTTGAAACCGCCGTTGCCGCCGCCGCCGCCGACCGATTGTGCAAGGATGGCACCGGAATTGGCACCCAGCGTCGTTACATTCGCCGAAACCGTGGCGGTGACATTGCCGCCCGCACCGCCGCCGCCGCCCGCGCCGCCAAGGCCGACATTGATCGCCCCGGCCCCCGTGCCCGCGCCCGCAGCCGAAGCCGCGACGGAATAGCCACCGTTGCCGCCACCGCCGCCGATGCTCTGGGCGATGATGCCGGTCGAGAAGGCGCCTTCGGTGCGGATGGTGTCGCCCCCGGCGATCAGTTCGACCAGCCCGCCGCTCGATGCGCTGGCGCCCGCGCCGCCGACGCCGACCGAAATCGCGCCTGCGCCCGCGCCCGCGCCGCTGATCCCTGCGGCAATGCTGCCGCCGCCGTTGCCGCCGCCGCCGCCGACCGACTGGGCGAGGATGCCGGTCGAATAACCGGCTTTCGTCGTCACATCGGCGTCGATCCGGCCGCGCACCTCGCCACCCGCGCCGCCGACCGAACCGGCACCACCGACCGCGACCGAGACATTGCCCGCAACGGCCCCCGCCGCCGCGCCCGAGACCGCGACCGACAGCCCGCCGTTGCCGCCGCCGCCGCCGACCGATTGCAGCACGACCCCCGCCGAACGCTCGCCGGTGGTCAGGACCGATCCCTCCAGACCGGCGCCGGTCAGCGCCGTGCCCGTCAACGTGCCCGCCAGCACATTGCCGCCCGCGCCGCCGCTGCCGCCCGAGCCGCCGACGCTGACCGCAAGACCGGCTGCCACCGTCTCGCCGCCCGCAAGGGCCACGGACACCGCATAGCCGCCGTTGCCGCCGCCACCGCCCACCGACTGCGCAAGCACGCCGATGGAATCCGCGCCACCGGTCTGGATGCTTGTCGCACCGCCGCCGGTCAGCGTGACCTTGCCGCCCGCGCCGCCGCTGCCGCCCGAGCCGCCCACCGCGACCGCCGCCGCACCTATGTAGCCCACCGCCACGCTGACCGCGCCGCCGCCGTTGCCGCCGCCGCCGCCGACCGACTGCGCGATCACGCCATAGGCGCGGTCGCCTTCGGTGCGGATCGACGAGGGCTGCGTCGCGTCCGTATCGGTCAGCGCGACCGTGACCTCACCGCCATTGCCGCCGCTGCCGCCGGTGCCGCCGACCGCAACCCCGACGAAGGCCCCGACCGCGCCCGCCGAACCGCCGTTGCCGCCACCGCCGCCGACCGATTGCGCGAGGATCCCGGTCGCGTCGTCCCCTGCCGTGACGATGACGCCGTCATTGGTCACCGACACCGCGCCGCCCGCGCCGCCCGCGCCGCCGCGGCCGCCGACCGACACCATGCCGCCCGTATTGCCGCCGTCACCGCCACCGCCGCCGATGCTCTGCGCGACGATGCCGCGCGCCCGCTCGCCCGTGGTCTCGATCCGGCCAAGGTTCGACACCGTGACTGCCGCGCCGTTGCCGGCCCCGGCGCCGTTGCCGCCGATGGCGACCAGCCCGCCCGCATTGCTGCCCGAGCCGCCCGAGCCGCCGATGGATTGCGCGAGGATGCCGTAGGCCCCCGCGCCCCCCGTGAGGATCGAGCCGGTCGCACCATTGGTCACCGTGACCGCGCTGCCCGAGCCGCCCGCATCGCCCTGCCCGCCCAGCGCGACGAGGCCCCAGGCGCCGCCGCCCGAACCACCCGAGCCGCCCAGCGACTGCGCCAGAATCCCGTGCGAGCCGAGGCCCTGCGTCTCGATCGTGCCGCCGTTCGTGATCGACACCGTGCCGCCGGTGCCGCCCATGGCCCCCGAGCCGGGCAGCGAGACGATGAGGTTGTTGCTCGACCCCGCCGAGCCGCCGGTGCCGCCGACGGACTGGCCCAGGATGCCCACCGCAAAATCGCCGGTGGTCAGGATCGTCGCCCCGCCATGGGTGATGACATTGACCGCGCCGCCGTTGCCGCCGGTGCCGCCGGCGCTGGAACTGCCGCCCAGACCCCATTGCGAGCCGCTGTCGCCGCCATTGTTGCTGACGCTCAGGGCAAAGATGCCGTGGCTCGCGTCCCCCGAGGTCTGGATATGTCCGTATTGATTGACCGTGACCGACCCGCCGTCCGACGAATGGCCGCCCTGACCGCCGCCCGGTGCCCCATAGCCCGAACCGCCGTTACCGGCCCGCCCGCTGCGGCTGTAGGCGAAGATGCCGTAGTGATTGGCGCCGCTGGTGACGATGTCGCTCGATGCGCCCTGCGTCGCATTCACGGTGCCCCCGGCGCCGCCGTCACCACCCGGACGGCCGCTCCAGACGTTCAGATAGGAATTGCCGCCGTTACCGCCCTTGCCGCCGACGCTGCCGACCTCCCAGCCGTGCCGCGTCGTGGCGTTCACGTCGGCGTTCAGAGTTACCGTCTGGCCGGGGCCGTCCTGTCCCCGACCGCCCGAGCCGGGCGGCACGACCAGCGCACCGGCATGGCCGTTGGAGCCGCCATTGCCGGTGACCACCTGCTGCACACCGTCCGGGCCGGTGACATTGACTGCGGGCGTCACTTCGCCGGGGCTGCCGGTGCTGACGAAATACGCCGTGTAGGTTTCGGCATTCATCACCGTCGCCATGGTAAAGGTAGGCAGGGTGTCCTGACCCTCCACCGCGCTGGTGACCGTGACCGTCGCCACGCCGCTGCTGCTGATGGAATCGATGTGATACGCGACGGGCGGCGTGTCGTTGTTGTAGAAGGTCTGATTGGCGGTCTTGACCAGGAAGGTGTAGCCGTCCGCCGTCCTGACGAAGGCGACATTCCCGGCTGTAGGTGTGCCTGCGGGGTCGTAGAGGAATCCCGAAACCGTGGTCGGATCACCTGTGGCCGGATTGGTGACCTCCTGCCCCATGGTCGACGTTGCGGACGGGGCAGGCGGTGGTGGCGGGTCGTCCGCATAGGCAGGCGCACCCAGCCAGAGCAGGACCGCAAACAGGGAAATCGTGGACCGGAGATTCCGTCTCAGGTCATGGCGGGCGCAGCCACGCATCCGATGCCCCCTCCCCGAGGCATGACGGCACTCTCTTGCCCTTCAGGGCAGAGTGCGTCCTTTTGACGCAGGCCTCGTTACGCGCTCGGATCGACGATGGCAACAGGAAAACGCGGCGCCACGGGACCGGCAGGCTGAATCCGGCCCGGCTCAGCCGCCCGGCGCGGGTGCCGGGTGTTTCAATGCGCGGTGGTCGCGGGATCGACCAGCGCCTTGCGGTAATCGGCCAGCCACAGCAGGAACGCCGCCGCCCAGAGCAGGCTTGCCAGCAGATGCGGCGGGCCGGGCGGCCAGGGGATCAGGCCCATTTCGGGCAAGGTGCGCAGGATGATCGCCGCCGCCAGCGCCCAGGCGGCGGCCACGGTCAGCCAGGACTGGCCCAGCTTCTGCCCGGTGTGGAACTTGCCCGCGATGGCAAAGACCGACAGCACGCCAAAGCCGATCCCGCCCATGACCGCCATGTGAAACGCGGGCACCTCGCCCCAGGGCGCGCCCAGCCGCGCGGCGCCATAGGCCATGAGGCCAAGCCCGGCAAAGCCCGCGCTGGTCATCACCGCCATCACCTCCATGCGGAAACTCTCGCGGCCAAGGAAGCCCTCGGCCATGCGGTCCATGAAGGCGGCCCCGGCGGCAACCCACAGCCAGCCGGTCACCGCAAGGCTGAACCCCGCAACCTCACCGGCGACCGCGACCGCCACCAGACCGGGCGCCAGGTTCATGCGCCCCGGATGCGGGCGGAAGGGCACGGTTTCCTCGCTCGGGTCGAGAACATGGCTCGCCACCGGGGCGGCGATACGGCCAAGCGCAAGCCCGAGGATGCCGGTAAAGATCAGCCCGGCCAGAACCATCGCGCGCCAGGCCAGCTCGATGTTTCCCGTCGCCATGCCCCAGCGGGTGACGCCTGCGGCGACGGTCAGCGCCGTGGCCCAGCCGATGAAGGGCAGCAGCCGGTCGGTGCGCCGGGTGATGCTGGTGCGCACGAGATAGAGGATCAGCAGCAGCATCCAGCCCAGATCGGCGACAAAGGACAGCCAGAGCAGCGGCTCGGCCCCCAAGAGGCCCAGCACCCGCGCCACGGCCCAGAACCCCGCCAGCCGCCAGAGCTGCGCCCCCTGCGGACGCTGCGTGTCGGTCCATTCGGGGGCGGCGGTGGTCAGGAACCCGATCAGCACCGCGCCCCAGGCGCCGAGAATCATTTCCGACCCGTGCCACAGCGCGGGCGGCAGACCGGCGGCGAAGGGCAGTTGCATGTGCCAGACCGCCAGCCACAGGAACGGCGCGAAGGCGGCGTAAAGCGCGCCCAGCGGGAAGAACAGGCGAAAGCCCTCGTCCACGATGACGCGGCGCCATGTGCCGCCTGCCGGGGCGATATCCTGCGTGGTCACGGGCGGCGCCTCTCGTCGACATCGTGGATATGGCGAAACAGCGGGTCTTCGGCGAGATAGCGCTGGCGCAGGATGAAGCAGAAGTTCTCCTCGCGGGTGCCGGGTTCGCCGGGCAGCGTGCGCGTGCCCGCGATCCCCCGCCCGCGCAGATCAAGGACCGCGATGCGATGGGCGATGCGGATCGCCTCGGTCACGTCATGGGTGATGAACAGCGCCGCGAAGCGGGCCTCGCGGCTGGCGGCGATCACCAGATCCTGCATCCGCCGCTTCAGCGCCACATCCAGCGCGGTGAAGGGTTCGTCGAAGAACACGAAGTCGGGTTCCACCACCAGCGCGCGGGCGATGGCGACCCGCTGGCGCATCCCGCCCGACAGTTCGACCGGATACTTGCCCAGGTCGGCGGCGTCGAATTCGGCCAGCGCCGCCGCGCGGGCGACGCGGGCCGCCCATTCGCGGCGCGGCAGCCCGCTGCGGCGCAGGGCAAAGCGGATGTTCTGCCGCGCGGTGGCCCAGGGCAGCAGGCGCGGTTCCTGAAAGACCATCGCGTGACGGGCGTAGTTGCGCGCGACGCGCCCCTCGCGCGCATCGGTCAGCCCGGCGGCGATCTGGGCCACGGTCGACTTGCCGCTGCCCGAGGGGCCGACAAGGGCGACCACCTCGCCGGGGGCGATGCTCAGGTCGATGCCCTTGAGCACCGACTGCCCGAAATAGGCATGGCCGACGCGGCGCAGGTCCAGCGCGACAGTCATCGCTTGACCCCCCAGGGCTGCGCGGCGCGGCGCCAGCGTTCGACCTCGCCCTGGAAGGGGCGGATCAGCCCGTATTCGACCACCAGCAGCGCCACCACCGCCAGCAGCACCCAGGCGAGGGCCTCGGGGACATCGAGCATCGCCCGCGCCCGCGCCAGCGCCCCGCCGATGCCGCCCGCATTGGCCAGCATTTCCGCCATCACCGCGACCTTGAACGCGGTGCCCAGCGCCAGCGCCAGCGCCGGGAACAAGGGCGCCGCCGCCTGCCGCAAATCGACATGCCAGAAGCGGGCGAACAGGCCGTGGCCGAACACCTCGGCCATGTCGTCAAGGCCGCGGTCGCGGGTGGCGATGGCCTCGGCGGCGGACACGAACACCACCGGCGTCGCCGAGATCAGGATCACCACCGCGACCGTGGTGCCGTTGGTGCCGAACCACATCATCGCCAGCACGATCCAGGCGATGGGCGGCACCCCGAGGATCACCGTCAGCAAGGGCCGCGCGAGCCGCATCACCGCAGGCGCGTAACCCGCCGCGATGCCGATCAGCACGCCCGCCGCCGAGGCCAGCGCAAAGCCCGACAGCGCCCTGCCCCCGGTCAGCCACAGCACCGCCTGCGCATCCGGCGACAGCGCCAGCGCCCAGGCGGTGCGCAGGGTTTCCAGCGGGTCGGGCAGGATGAAGCCGCCCCAGCGTTCATGCCCGGCCTGCCAGGCGGCGGCCAGCAGCGCCAGCGCCGCCACCCCCGCCCAGCCCGACCACAGGAAATGCAGCAGCCGGTCGGCGCGGTCCTTCAGGAAGGCGGCGGTCACGGATTACAGCGCATAGAAGCCGTCGTCCGGCAACCCGCCGCCAAGGATCGCGGCATCGCCCCCGGCCATCAGGGCGAACATCGCCTCGAGCTGCGGCCTCGCGGTCGAGGCGGGCGTCGCCACCAGTTTCGCGTGCGGGATCGAGGCGGCCAGCATCGGCGCGGGCTGCTCCATATAGGGCGAGGCATGGGCGGCGGCGGCCTCGGGATCGGCGATGACGGCGGCGGTGGCGTCCTCCATCACCGCCTGCAGATCGGCGATCAGGTCGCCGCCCGCCTCGGCGAAGCGGTCGGTGACGGCCAGCCCGGCCTGCGGCACCACCGGGCCAAGGCCGGTGACGGCGCCCCATTCCTCCTGCACGTCGATGGCACGGATGATGCTGTCACCGGCGGCGGCGGCGCGGATGGTGACGACGGTGGCCACGGGTTCGGTCAGCAGCGCCGCGTCGATGCGGCCCGCAAGCAGCATCTGCGCGGCCTCCATCGGTGTGCCGGGCGCGGCGAGCGTGACCTGACCGGCCAGCCCGTGGTGGTCCAGCAGCGCGCGGGCGATGAAATCGGGGGTGTCGTTGGGAAAGGGCACCGCCAGCGTCCGGCCCGCCAGATCGGCCAGCGCGTTCACCTCGCCCTCGCGCGCCATGATGTAGAGCAGCCCGTCGGTCATCACGTTGACCAGCCGCATCCCCATGCCGCGATTGTACATGTTGGCCGCGACCTGCGAGGGCACGATGGACAGGTCGATGTCGCCCGAGGTCAGCCCGGCGCGCAACTCGTCCGGCGTGCGCCAGACGGTCAGCGAGATGTCGCTGGCAAACGAGGCCAGCATCCCGCTTTCCACCGCATGGGCCAGCGTCACCGTCGGCGCGGCGGGCGGCCCGTAGAGCGCCAGCCGCGAGGCGGCGGCACGCAGCACCCCCGGCGCCGACAACGCGACCCCCAGACCGGCAGAGCCTGCGATGAACGAACGGCGCGTGATGGTCATGGCGGATTTCCTCATGGCTGGGACAGATGCTGTCACCGGGGGAGCTAGAGAAGTCGAGCAAAATGGTCAAGAACGATTGGCCGCCGGAAATGCCCCGCCCCGGCACCGGACGGCAACGCCCCGGACGGGCATTTGCCGGTCTCGCGCAGGGCGTTTCGCAGTCCGGATGGAGGGCAATCGGGCGAACGGCATCTTCCGTCATTGCGAGGAGGCAAAGCCGACGAAGCAACCCCGATGTTGAGTGCAAGCGGTCGGGGTTGCTTCGGCTTTCGCCTCGCAATGACGGGATTTGCACTTCGCCCGATTGCCCTGCAGTCGGATGGAAACGTCCGACGCCCGCGACAATCTGGCGAACCGCTCTGCACGGGTTGGCGCGGTGTCGCTGCCCGAAAATTTCCGTCATTGCGAGGAGGCGCAGCCGACGAAGCAACCCCGAAGGCATCGCGCGAGCGGTCGAGGTTGCTTCGGCTTCGCCTCGCGGGTGACGGGGTTTGCACTTCGCCCGATTGCCCTGCAGCCGGATGGAAACGTCCGACGCCCGCGACAATCGGACGAACCGCTCTGCGCAGGTTGGCAGGGCGCCGCCGCCCGCGAAATCCGTCATTGCGAGGAGGCAAAGCCGACGAAGCAACCCCGATGTTGCGTGCAAGCGGTCGGGGTTGCTTCGGCTTCGCCTCGCGGGTGACGGAATATGCCGCCCGCCCCGATTGCCCTGCGTCCGACGCCCGCGACAATGCGCAAGAACAACAAGTCAGAGCGGGCCGCCGGGTCCATGAAAACGCGGCCCGCCTCAGTGGAAATCCCGCGTCCTGACCCTGAGCGGCGCCGCCTGCCCCGATCCGTCCGCCGCGCCCAGGCCCGCCAGGTCCGCCGACAGGTCGGTGACGCCGCGCGCGATCAGATGGACGACCTCGCCCTCGCGCTGGATCAGGCCGCGCACCGCGATCATGCGCGCGGCGAGGATCACGCGGCGAAAGCGCTCGAACACCCGCTGCCAGATCACGACATTGGCGATGCCGGTTTCGTCCTCGAGCGTCAGGAACACCACCCCGTGCGCCGAACCGGGCCGCTGGCGCACGAGGATGAGACCGGCAGCGGTGACGACATGGTTGTTCGGCGTGGCGGCGGCCTCGGCGCAGGTCAGGATATGCCGCTGCGCCAGCGTGCCGCGCAGAAAGGCGACCGGGTGGCGGCGCAGCGTCAGGCCGGTACGGGCGTAATCCTCGACCACCTCGCCGCCGTCGGACAGCGGCGGCAGGGTGACGGCGGGTTCGGAGACGACAGGCGTGGCCGCGCCCGCGCCGACATTGCCCGCGCCAGCCGCCTTGCCCGCCCGCGCCCGCGTTTCCCGCGCGGCAGTCTCGCGGGCAGCGGTCTCGCAGGCGGCAGTCTCGTGGGCAGCGGCCTCGTGGGCAGCGGCCTCGCGGGCGGCAGCTTCCCGCGCGGCGGCGAACAGCGGCAGGTCGGCGTCACCCAGCCCCTTCACCGCCCAGAGCGCCGCACGCCGCGACAGGCCCAAGCCCTCGCGGAACGCATCCGCGCGCGCAAGCATGGCCAGCGCCGCCACCGGCACGCGGGCACGGGCCCGGACCTCCTCGACCGAGGCGAACGGCCCCTCGCGCGCGGCGATGATGCGCGCGGCATGGGCGTTGGCGAGGCCCTTGACCATGCGCATCCCCAGCCGCACGGCGAATCCCCCGGCGTCGG
Organism: Rubellimicrobium sp.; assembly: GCA_019454835.1. Lineage (GTDB taxonomy): Bacteria > Pseudomonadota > Alphaproteobacteria > Rhodobacterales > Rhodobacteraceae > JADYZU01. The sequence continues at coordinate 17,254 of JACFNP010000005.1, read as the reverse complement.
GTTCGAGCGTACAGTCCCAGTGGCTGGCATTCACGCAGACGGGCCGCACCCTGACCCCGTGCGCGCGGGCATCGCGCACGATCTGCGCGGGCGCATAGAAGCCCATCGGCTGGCTGTTCAACAATGCGGCACAATACACCTCCGGATGATGGCACTTCAGCCACGACGACGCATAGGCGAGCAGGGCAAAGCTGGCCGCGTGGCTTTCGGGGAAACCATACGCGCCGAATCCTTCCAGTTGATGAATCAGCTTCAGGGAAAATTCTTCGCCATAGCCGCGCGCCGCCATTCCGTTCACTAATTGTTCACGAAAGCGCGCTACACCGCCGGTATGTTTGAACGTCGCCATGCTCTTGCGCAACAGATCGGCCTCGCCGGGGGTGAACCCGGCGCAGGTGATGGCGACGCGCATCGCCTGTTCCTGAAACAGCGGCACGCCCAGCGTCTTGCCCAGCACGCGCTCCAGTTCTGGCGTCGGATACTCCACTGGCTCCAGGCCCTGACGGCGGCGCAGATATGGGTGCACCATGTCGCCCTGGATCGGCCCCGGCCGCACGATGGCGACCTGCACCACAAGGTCGTGAAACGTGTGCGGCCGCAGGCGCGGCAGCATCGACATCTGCGCCCGGCTCTCGATCTGGAACGTGCCCAATGTGTCGGCGCGGCGAATCATCGCATAGGTCGCCGGATCCTCGGCCGGGATCGTGGCCAGGCCAAGGGTGATTCCCTTGTGCGCCGCCAGCAGGTCCAGCGCCCGACGCAGGCAGGACAGCATCCCCAGCGCCAGGATGTCGACCTTCATGAACCCCAGCGCGTCGATGTCGTCCTTGTCCCATTCGATGATCTGCCGCCCCGCCATCGCCGCAGGCTCGACCGGCACCAGCGAATCAAGCCGGTCATGCGTCAGCACGAACCCGCCGGGATGCTGCGACAGGTGCCTGGGCGCGCCGCGCAGTTGCGCCGCCAGTTCCAGCACCAGCCGCAACCGGCGATCACCGGGGTTCAGCCCGGCGGCGCGCAGGTCGTCACCCGACAGCCCGCCGCGCGACCAGCGACCGGACTGGCCGGACAATGTGGCGATCAGGTCCTCGGGCAGGCCCATCGCCTTGCCCACATCGCGCAAGGCACCGCGCGAACGATAGCGAATCACCGTCGCGGTCAGCGCGGCATGGTCGCGCCCGTAATGGTCGTAGATCCACCGGATCACCTCCTCGCGCCGCTCATGCTCGAAATCGACATCGATGTCGGGCGGCTCGCGCCGTTCCTCGCTGATGAACCGCTCGAACAGCAGGTCGTTGCGCGCGGGGTCGATGGCGGTGATGCCCAGCACGTAGCAGACGGCGGAATTGGCCGCCGAGCCGCGCCCCTGGCACAGGATGCCCCGCGAACGGGCAAAGCGGGTGATGTTGTTCACGGTCAGGAAATAGGGCGCGTAATCCAGCCTGCCGATCAGGCGCAGCTCGTGGCGCAGGGTGGCCTGCACGTCATCCGGCACGCCCTCGGGGTAGCGGGTCGCCGCGCCCTGCCAGGTCAGGCGTTCCAGCACCTCTTGCGGGCTTTGCGTCGGGTCGTCGCGTTCCTCGGGATACTGGTAGCGCAGCTCGTCCAGCGAGAAACGGCACCGCTCCACGATCCCGACCGTCCGCGCCACCGCCTCGGGCCAGAGACGGAACAGCCGTGCCATCTCGGCGGGCGGCTTCAGGTAGCGGTCGGCATGGCGCTCGCGTCCGGTGCCCAGCGCATCGACCGTGGTGTTCAGGCGGATCGCGGTGACGACATCCTGCAGGATGCGCCGTCCCGGCGCATGGAACAGCACGTCATTGGTGGCAACGGTCGGGATTCCCGCCTCCTGCGCCATCTGCACCAGTTGCCACAGCCGCAGCAGGTCATTCGGGCGCCGCCGCAGGGTCAGCGCCAGATAGCCACGGTCGCCGAACACCGCCCGCAGGCGGCGCAGGCGGGCGGCACAGGCGGCATCGGCCATGTCCGGGACCAGCACCGCGATCAGACCCCCGGCATGGGCGGCAAGATCATCCCAGTCCAGATGACAGCGCCCCTTGCCCGCCCGCGCCTTGCCGATGCTCAGCAGATGGCAGAGCCGCGCGTAGGCGGCGCGGTCGGTCGGATAGACCAGCACCGACATGCCGCAGGCGAGGTCAAGCCGGCAGCCGACCACCAGCCGCACCCCCGCCGCGCGCGCCGCCTGATGCGCGCGCACCATACCCGCCAGCGTGCCCCGGTCGGTCACCGCCAGCGCCTCGATCCCCAGCGCGGCGGCGGCGGCGAACAACTCCCCGGCCGAAGATGCCCCGCGCAGAAAGGAGAACCGGCTTGTCACCTGCAGTTCGGCATAACGCGGCGCGGCGCGTGACCCGCGCATCACCCGAACAGCCCGTGCAGGAACCAGCCTTGCGGGCCGGTGGCGGCATCCTCGCCGTCGCCCGCGCGAAAGATCCAGAACCGCGCACCGCTGTCATCCTCGACGCGGAAATAGTCCCGCACCGCCGCCAGTTCGGCATCGCGCTTCCACCATTCGCCGAAGATGCGCTCGGGGCCGTCGGCGCGGGTGACGGGGTGGCGCCGCCCGCGCCAGATGAACCAGGCGGGCGGATGGTCGGGCAGCAGCGCCAGCGTCTCGATCCGTTCGGGATGCGGCAGCAGGCGGGCCGGGCGCGGCCAGTGCGCGGGCCAGGAGGCGGGCCACGGGGCGGGGCGGGGGACGGGCCGGTGCGCGGGCCGGGGGACGCCGCCCCCGTCAGCCAGCGCCGGGATGCGCCGCACCGATCGTTCGGGCACGTCCGAGGCGACGGCAGCCATGCGGTAGACCCCGGCAGGACCGACGCGGTTCGCCAGCGTGTCGACCAGCCCCGCAAGATCAGGCGCCTGCGCCCCGGCAAGGGCATCGGCCACCTGCCCTGCCGCCAGCGGTTCGGCCCGGCTGGCGGCCAGCGCCATGCTCTCGATGCCGAAACCGGGGTCGATCCGCTCGATCCTTGCGCCCAGCAGCCGCGTCAGATGCGCCGCGTCGCGCGAGGGCCGGGCCAGCCCGATGCGCAGGGCCTGCGCCTGCCCGTCGCTGCGGGTGCAGACAAGATCAAGCCGCCGTGCGCCCAGCCCGCGCGCCGCCAGCGCCTCGCACAGGACCGCCGCCAGCTTGCCCATATGGCGCGCGATGGTCTCGGGCGCGGCAATCGGCTCGGCGAAAAGACGGCGGGCGGCGACCTGGTCCTCGGGGCGGAGCGGATCGACGGGGTCCGCCGCCAGCCCCAGCGCCTGATCGAGCCGCAAGCAGGGTTCCGGCCCGAACCGCCGGGTCAGCGGCGCGCGCGGCAGGGCGGCAAGGTCGCCAACGGTCGCAACCCCGAGCGCATCGAGCCCGGCGGCCGGATCGACCCCCAGCCGCAGCGCCGCCAGCGGCAGGGGGGCAAGATGCGCCATCACCTCGCCCGGCGGCACGATGAACACCGGATCGGCCACGAACCGCGCCAGCGCATGGGCCGCGCCCCGCGTGTCGGCCAGGGCCGCCCGCGCGGTGACCCCCGACAGGGCCAGCCGCCCGACCAGCCCGTCCAGCAGCGCCGCCTCGCCACCGTGCAGATGCGCCGCCCCCGTCACGTCGAGGATGATGCCGCAGGCCCCGTCCACCGCCACCACCGGGGCCACGCGCTGCCGCAGCCACAGCGCCAGCCGCGTCAGGCCGGCCCGGTCGGCCTCGGGCGTGACGGGAAGGACCGCCAGCCCCGGCACCTGCGCCTGTGCCTGGGCCACGGTCATGCCCGCCCGCAGCCCCAGCGCCCGCGCCGCCGCATCCGCCGCTGCCACCACCCGCCGCCCGCCCTCGCGCGCGGCCACGACCAGCGGCACCCCGGCCGGTGGCGCCTCGCCCCCCTGCCGCCGCAGCCTTTCCGTCGGCCACAGCGGCAGGTAAAGCGAGATGACCCGTGCCATCGCAGGCCTCCGGTTCCGGACCGGACCATCCCCCGGCCCGCGCCGCCCGCCGCACGATACGGGCGCACCGGGCCGCAAGGCAGAGGTCGCGTGGCGAGGCATGGGCAGGCCGCATGATTCCGATGGATGTTCACTATTCGTTCCGGCGCTGTCCGAGTCAACCGCATATCGGGCAGGATCGGGGTGCCGGGCGAACGGCGCTGCGCGGGTTGGCGCGAGGGTGCGGCTTGCGATCCCGTCGCACATCCCGTCACCCGCGAGGCGCAAGCCGAAGCAACCCCGACCGCTCGCGCAATGCCTTCGGGTTGCTTCGTCGGCTTCGCCTCCTCGCAATGACGGAACCTGAGCCCCTGCATCGCGGCGCACCCCTCCGTCACGGCGTGCCCCCGGCACACCCGATGACCCCGGCCTGCGCCCCCCCGCGCGGGCTGCGCCCCTGCTCCGGCCGGACCGTCCCGGTCCGCCGCGCGCCGCGCGTCCTACACGCCCAGATAGCGTTGCAGGATCTCGGGAGCCTCGCGCAGTTCGGCCGGGGTCGCCTCGTGGGCGATGTGGCCGTTGTTGATGATATAGACCCGGTCCGACAGCGACAGCGCCGCAGCGATGTTCTGTTCGACCAGCACGATGGTCTGTCCGGCCTGCGCCAGTTCGCGGCAGGTGCGCATCAGGTCCTGCACGATCACCGGAGCCAGCCCCTCGAACGGTTCGTCCAGCAGGACGATCTTCGGGTCGCGCACCAGCGCGCGGGCCACGGCGAGCATCTGCTGCTCGCCGCCCGAAAGATCGGTGCCGCGGCTCTCGCGGCGTTCCTTCAGGCGCGGGAACATCGTGTAGATGCGTTCGAGCGGCCAGCGGTTCGGCGCGGTCAGCCCGGCGAGGATGATGTTCTCCTCGACGTTCAGCGACCCGAAGATGCGCCGCTCCTCATGGACAAGCTGCATCCCCAGCCGCGCGATCTCGTGCGCGGGCTGCCCGGCGATCTCGGCGCCGTCAAGACGCACATGGCCGCTCCGGGGCCGCACCACACCCATCAGGCTTTTCAGCGTCGTCGATTTCCCGGCGCCGTTGCGACCGAGAAGCGCCACCACCTCGTTCCTGCCGACATGCAGGTCGACATCGAAAAGCACATGGCTGTCGCCGTAGAAGCTGTTCAGGCCGCTGACCTCGAGCAGGCTCATGCGCTTTCTCCCTCGATTCCGCCCAGATAGGCCTCCTGCACGCGGCGGTCGGCGCGGATCTCGTCGGGGGTGCCCTCGACGAGGATCGATCCCTCCTGCAGCACCGTCACCCGGTTCACCAGCTCGAACAGCGAATCCATGTCGTGGTCGATGATGATCATGGTGCGCCCCTTCGCGATCGACTTCAGCAGCGCGACCGTGTCCACGCGCTCGCCGGGGCTCATCCCGGCGAGCGGTTCGTCCAGCAGCAGCAGGCTGGGCGCGGTGGCCAGCGCCAGGCCGATCTCGAGACGGCGCTTCTCGCCATAGGCCAGTTCCGACACGGCGGTATCCAGCCGCGGCGTCAGGTTCACCAGCGCCGCCGTGCCCGCGACATGGCCGTCCAGCCCCTCGACCCCCGACATCGAACCAAGCAGGTCAAGCCGGAACGTGCCGCGCAGCACGCCGAGCGCGGCGATCTCGAGGTTCTGGCGCACGGTCAGCCGCTCGAACAACTGGTTGATCTGGTAGCTTTTCGTCAGGCCCAACTGGCAGACATCCGACACGTCGCGGCCGGTGATGTCGTTGCCCTCGAAGGTGATCGTGCCCGAGGACGGCGCGACCTCGCAGGTGAGCATCTTGAAGAAGGTGCTCTTGCCCGCGCCGTTGGGGCCGATGATGCCGCGAATCTCGCCGTAATCGACCTCGAAGTCGATGTTGCGGTTGGCGATGATGCCGCCGTAGCGCTTGCTCAGGTCGCTGGCGCGCAGGATGGTGCCGGTGCGCGGCGCCTCGTCGGCGGGGCCGCCGACACCGCTGCCCCGGCGCGCGCGCGGCAGCAGCACGGCGGGCGGCGGGGCGGCGGCATCCTCGACGCCGCTGCGCGCGGGGCGCGGCGGCAGCAGCCGCGCGGCGGCCAGCCCCCAGAGATCGACCAGCCCGCCGGCGATGCCGCGCCGCAGGAACATGACCAGCAGCACGAAGACGATGCCGAGGATCAGCTTCCACATCGCACCGAGGTTCAGCGTGATCTTGAACAGGTCGCTGAGATAGATCCACACCGCCGCACCCAGCAGCGGGCCGAACAGGGTGCCCGCGCCGCCGATGGCGGTCTGCATCACGATCTCGCCCGAGGTCTCGAACTTGAAGGCATCCGGCGGCATGAAGCCCTGCATCATGCCAAGCAGCCCCCCGGCGATGCCGGTATAGATCGCGGCGACGATGAACACCGCCAGCTTGTAGCCGTGGATATTGTGCCCCAGCGCCGAGGCGCGCAGCGGATTGTCGCGGATCGCCCGCAGGATCAGCCCGACCGGCGAGCGCACGATGCGCAGGGCCAGCACGATGCCGATGAAGTAGCAGGCGCCGAAGAACCAGTACATCTGTTCGTTGGTGGTGAACTCGATGGTGGTGAAGCCCAGCCTCAGGTTCGGGGTCGGCACGCCGGGCAGGCCGTTCTCGCCGCCGGTCCAGTGCGCCAGCGGGTTGAACTCGGCGAAGAAGAACACCTCGGCGATGGCGACGGTGATCATGGCGAAATAGATGCCGGTGCGGCGCAGCGCGACTAGGCCGACAAGATAGCCGATCACCCCCGAGGCCACGGCGGCGACCAGCAGCGCGACGAGGGTGTTGTCCATGCTGGTCCGGGTCAGCACGTAGGCCGCGACCATGCCGCCCGAGCCGAAGAATGCCGACTGGCCGAACGACAGCAGCCCGGTAAAGCCGAACAGCAGGTCGAAGCCGATGCCGAGCAGGCCGAAGATCAGGATCGGGTTGATCGTGTTGGGCGGCACGCCCAGCCAGCGCAGCACGAAGGGCGCGACGAGAAGGCCGATTGCCGTGAGGATTTCGGCGACGAAGGGGCGATGGCGTCTGTTCATTCTGCCGTCCCCCTATTCGCGGCCTGCGGTGCCGAGCAGCCCGCGCGGGCGGAACATCAGCACCAGGGTCATCGCCACGAAGAGGACGATCTCGGAATAGGCGGGGTCGATCATCGAGGTGAGCGACAGCAACTGCCCGGCGATCAGCCCGCCGAGGACCGCGCCGGGAAAGCTGCCGACGCCGCCGATGATGACGACGACGAAGGTCAGCACCAGATAGCGGTCGCCCACATCCGGCGCGATCGAGACGATGGGCGCGTTCACGATCCCCGCAAAGCCTGCGGCCGCGGCGCCGATGCCGAACACCAGCATGAAGACCTTGAACACGTTGATCCCGAGCGAGCCGACCATGGTGGAATCCTCGATCCCGGCGCGCACGATCATGCCGATGCGCGTGCGGTAGAGGATGAGATAGAGCGCCCCCAGCGCGACCACGACGATCACCAGCGCCGCAATGCGGTAGGTCGGATAGACCATGAAGCCGAGATTGGTGATGCCGCGAAAGATTTCCGGCGGCGGCGTCATCTTTATGAGGCTGCCGAAGACGAGGCGGACCCCTTCCACGAAGACGATGCCCAGACCGAAGGTGACGAGCAACTGATCCTCGGGCGGGCGGTTGTAGAAATGGCGGATGATGCCGCGCTCCATCGCCACGCCGACCAGCAGCACGAAGATCGTGCCTGCGGCCACCGCCACCGTATACGAGCCGGTATAGGTATAGGCGATCCAGCCGCCATAGCCCCCCAGCATGAACATGGCGCCATGCGCGAGGTTCAGCACGCCGAGCGTGCCGTAGATGATGGTCAGCCCCGAGGCGATGAGCGCGAGAAGCGCCCCCGACACGAGGCCGTTGAACATCTGCGAGATGAAATTGCCCCAGCTCAGCACGTTTGGCCCTCTCCCGTCGCGGTCCTTCGCAGCGGCCCTGCCGGGGTCCCGCACCCCTGTCGGCGGGGGCGCGGTCCGGGCAGACCCGCAGGCAGGCCGCACCGCTGCGGTCTGCCCGGTGATGTGACGGCCCCGCCCCGGCGGGGGCGGGGCCTGACAGGTTCAGATTTCGCCGAGTTCGCAGCCGAGGTAATCGACCGGCTGGATCACGTCCGGCCCGGAGAGCACTTCGACCACTTCCCAGAAGTCCTCGTCGTTCTGCATCTCGGAACGCGCCTTGCCGCGCACGATGCAGACCGGACGAACGCACTGGTGGTCCTCGGGGCGATAGAACACGTCACCCATCAGCGAGGGGATGGTCTCGCCCTTCTCGTACTGGGCGATCACGTCGGCGGGGTAGAAGCTGTTCGCCTCGGTAATCATGCGCGCCCAGTGCGCAAAGGCGACATAGCCGTTCTCGGCGCCCCATTCCGGCCGGTAGCCGTATTTCTCCTGGAACGCCTCGACGAACTGCTTGACCAGCGGATACTCGTCCTCGAGCGTCCACCAGAATTCGGTGCAGGCAAAGACGCCCTCGGTCAGCTCGGGCCCGGCCTCGGGGGCGAGGAACGGGATCTGGTAGGGCACCACCAGCGTCATCGCCGGGATGATGCCGAACTGCGCCGCCTGCTGCGTGGACAGCACCGCGTCGCGGCCCCAGTTCACGTTGATGAGGAAGTCGGCGCCCGAATTGGCGATGTTGGTCAGATACTGGCTGAAGTCCTGCGTGCCCAGCGGCGAGACCTGGTTCGTCACCACCTCCCAGCCGGCATGATCGCGCAGATAGGTGCTGACCGATTCGGTCACGGTGTGGCCGTAGGTGTAGTCGGGCGTCATGTAGGCGGCCTTGCGGTTCTCGCCGAAGTTCTTCACCAGCGTCGGGCCGATGGCATTGGCCGCCATCTCGCCGAAGAAGCCCTGACGGAAGCCGTAGCGCGCGCAGTCCTTGCCGGTGGTGTCGTTCGATCCCGAAATGCCCGGCAGGTAGATGATCTTCTCGCGGTCGGCGAGCTTGTTCAGCGCCACCGCCACCGAGGACGAGGTCGAACCGGTCATCATCATCACGTTGTTCTGGTTGATGAAGCTCTGCTCGGCCTGCACCGCCTGATTGGGGTTCGCCGCCGAATCGGCAACCAGAATCTCGAGCTTCTTGCCGAGGAGGCCGTTGTCGACGCCGGGGGCGAGTTCCTTCATCAGCGGGTGGCTGGTGTTGATATGCTCGACCGCAAGCTCCATGCCCTTGCGCTCGTCCTCGCCCTGCACGGCATAGGTGCCGGTCAGCGGCAGGCGGCGCCGATATAGACCGTGTCGCCCGCGACCCCGGCGGGCCAGGTCCCCAGCGGCGGCTGTTCCTGTGCCCAGGCCCAGCCGGTGCTGCCAAGGCCGGGGATGAGCGCGGCCGCAGCGGTCCCCGCACCAAGTTTGAGGACACCACGGCGGCCGAGGCCCCGCCCTTCGCCGAGCGTTTTCTTCGTCGTCATCAGTCTTTACTCCCTATCGGACTCTTTGCCGTCCAGGCGCGTTCGCCGCACCACCACCCGGCCCGCTTGTCCTGCGGTTTGCGCCGGGCGGCGCCCCGGTTTGCTGCGACCGGAACAGACTCCGTCCCGCAGGCAACCGAACACGAAACGTTTATACGTTTCCGCAGTCCGGGCCTGTCAACGGAAAAGTCGTATCCAGGATATCTGACGCTGCGAAGCCCGCCCCGGCAGGGTCCGGGGCGGCGGGGAGAGTGTCGACAACGTCAGCGTCGGCACTGTCGCCATGGGCAATGTCGATGGCGGGGCGCGGAACGCTGCACCCCCCGCCCGCCCGCCGGTCAGGCGCCCGCGACCACCGCGAAGCCCTCGAATTGCGGGTGGCGGTCGGTCAGCAGCGGACCCGAGCCGGACTTGCGGTGGCTGGCGAGGAAGGCTTCGGACTGCGTCCAGGCGGTGAAGGCGGCCTCGCTGTCCCAGGTGGTGTGGGTGGCGAACAGCGTGTAGCCCTCGGCCGCGTTTTCAGGGCCGCGCAGCAGTTGAAAGCTGCGAAAGCCGTCCATCCCCGGCAGCCAGCTTTCGCGGGCCTTCCAGATGTTCTCGAACGCGGTCTCGGCACCGGGGCGGACCTTGAAGCGGTTCATGGCGATATACATGACAAATGTTCCCTGTCGTCGTGGATGTCAGGCCGCGGCGGCGGCGATGATGGCGCGGTAACCCGCGCGCCAGTCGGGATAGCGCAGCACAAAGCCCGGCAGCGCGCGCAGGCGGTCGTTCTTCAGGCGGCGGCTCTCGGCGTAGAAGCGCGCCATGCCGGGCGGCAGGGTGGCCGGATCCCAGGGCACCACCGCAGGCGGCTCCAGGCCCAGCATCCCGGCCACGCCGCGCATCAGTTCCACCGGGGAACAGGGTGCCCCGTCGGCCAGATTGGTCACCCGCGTGCCTGCGGGCGACATCATCGCGGCCAGCACCGCCCCGGCGATGTCGTCGCGGTGGATGCGGTTGAAGACCTGCCCCGACTTGTCGATCACCCGCGCCGTGCCGTCGCGCAGGGACGCGATCCGGTCGCGGCCGGGGCCGTAGATGCCCGCGATGCGCAGGATGTCGAGCGCGGTGCTGCGAAAGCGGGCGATCTCGCGCCAGTCCTGTTCGGCGTCGAGCCGCGCCAGCGCGTGGCGGCTGCGCGGCGCAGGTTCGCGGGTCTCGTCGATCCAGTCGCCGCCGCAGTCGCCGTAGATGGCGCTCGACGACAGATAGCCGATCCAGCGCAGGCTGCGCGCCCCCGGCAGTTCCGGCGCGATCATCGGCACGCCGGGACAGCCCGCCGGCGTGGGCGGGATCGACACCAGCAGGTCGGTCACGTCGGCCAGCGCGTCGGGATAGAGTTCGCCGTCCTGCGTCGCAAGGATCGTCACGCCATCCGCCACCAGCCGCGCGGCCTTTGCTGCATCGCCTGTCGTGCCGGAGACGCGCGCGCCCTGGGCCATCGCCTGCCGCGCGACCTCCTGCGCGGTATAGCCGAGGCCCAGAATGGCAAGGTGACGGCCCGCGAGCGGGCCTGTCGTGTCTGCTCTCATGCAGCCGCCCCTTCACAGAGCCGCGCCTGCAGGGCATCCATGGCGGCGATCTGCTCGGGCTTCAGCGCCCGGTCCTCGGTCCGCCCCAGATAGACCTTGAACATGCAGCTTCCGTCCTGCGCATAGAACTGCACCGAGGCGGTGTCGGTGTTGAAGAGCTTGCGCCGCACGAAGGCGATGCGGGCGCATTTCCGGTAGTGGATATGCCCGCCGATGCCCTTGTCGTGCAGGTTGAACATGCCGTGCCCGACCTTGCCCGCCCCCAGCGGCGCGCGGACCTCGAAGATGATGTTGGGCGTGTTGACGATGAAGGTGATCTCGCCCCAGCCGGTGATGTCGGCCATCACTTCCTCGAACAGGCTGCCGGGGACGGTGACGACCTCGCCCTCGGGCAGCGCCTCGAGCACGGCCAGCGGGGTCACGCCCGCCTTTGCGGCGATATCCTCGAGCGCGCCGGTAGGATTATCGGCGATGGCGGCGCGGATGGCGTCAGCGGTCATGCGAAGGTCTCCGGTGAGGTATCGGCCAAGGACTCCTCCGGCGTCAGAAGGTGCGGGTGACGAACAGGTTGACCGACCGCCCGGCGCCGGTGGCCTGTTCCCAGGGCTGATAGAGGCGGTCGGTGATGTTGTTCACCTCGACAACGGCGGTGGTATTGTCGCCGAGGCTGACCGAGGTGTGCAGGTTCAGGGTGGCATAGCCTGCCGCGCGGTCGGTGATGACGCCGCTGTCGTCGCGCATGGTGACGCCGCTTTCGCCGCGCAGGAACAGGTCGCTTTCGCCGTGGACCGCGCCGAAATCCCAGGCCGCCCGCAGCCCGACCCGCCCGGCCAGCGCCGCCGTCCCGCTGTCGGTGGTCGTGTAGCCGTTGGCATAGGCGAATTCACGCTGCATCAGCGCCGCCGAGACATAGGGCGTGAGGCCGTGGAACCCGGTGTCGTATTCGGCGGCCAGTTCGAGACCCCAGGTGCGGGCCGCGTCGATGTTCCGGTATTGGCTGGCCGCGCCTGCCGGAACGGCGGCGATATAGTCCTCGGCCCGGCTGTGATAGAGCGTCGCATCCAGTAGCCAGCCGTCCCGGTCGCGGCGCGCGCCCAGTTCAAAGGTGGTCGCCCGTTCCGGGCGCAGGTCGGGATTGCCGTTGATGGTCGTGCCGCCCGCCGTGGTGGACAGGAACAACTGGCTCAGCGACGGATAGACATAGCCTTGCGAGACATTGGCCCGGATCGCGGTATCCTCGTCCGGCTGCCAGACCAGCCCGGCGGCGAACAGCGCACGGCTGTCGCTGTTGGCCGAACGGGGCTGGTCCGTGAACGGCCCGTTCATCATCGAGCGGCGCGCGACATCGTGGCTGGCGCTCACATCATACCAGCGCCCGCCAAAGGTCAGGGTCAGCGTGTCGGACAGGTCGATCTCGTGCTGGCCATAGAGCGAGACCGTGCGGATCGACGCCTCGTCATGGCGGCGGATCGGCGAGGGGATCAGGGGGATACTGGCGCCGGTCCGGTACAATATTGGATCGGTCGAAATGTCCGTATCCTTGTCAGAAACCAACCGGTCATCTTCGTATTCCAGTCCCGCAAAGGTGCGGCTACGGTCGGAGAAACTCATCTCGGCGCTGATGCTCGCCCCGTAGGTCAGTTGCGCGTCGGTCGAGGCCGAAGCAACACGCATACTCACGACTCCAGGGTCTGTTGTGTAACTCGCCCAATCGTCCGGATCGCGGGTGGTCAGATCATTCAGAAACTCCCGGTCGATCGTCTGCCGGTGCACGTCAAAGCGCAGCCGTTCCAGCCACGGGGTCGCGTTGGTGATCTCGTGGAACAGGGCCACCTTCTCCAGATCGCGGCGCGGCAGGTAGATGAAGAATTCGGAGATTTCGGTCGGCACGTTGGCCGACAGATCATAGGCCAGATACTCCAGCCCGGTGCGGTGGTTGCCCTGCCGCCATGCGACCATCGCCGAACGGGTGCGGTCGCTGGTGTCGGACTGTTCAAGAATGCCGTTCGGCGTGCGGCGGTTGCCCTGCTCCATCCCGCCCAGGCTCAGCCGGTATTCCAGCTCGCCCGCGCCGACATCCAGCGTCCCCGCCGCCGTCGCGGCGCCGCGCCAGCCGTTTGTCGCACCGATCACCCCGCCCGACAGCGTGAACTGCAACGGCTGCGCCGCGCCCTGGCGGGTGATGATGTTCACCACGCCGCCGATGGCCTGACTGCCCGAGATGACCGAGGACGACCCCCGCACGACCTCGATCCGCTCGATCAGCGAGGGGTCGATGAGGATCGGCTGGCCGTAGTTGGTGTGGTCGGTCAGCCGCTGGCCGTCGATCAGCACCGCCACCCGGCGCGAGCTTTCGCCCCGGATCGAGATGCGCTCGATCCCCTCCTCGACGACCTGCACGCCGGGCACGTCGCGCAGCAAGGTGGCGACCGACACCGGCGCGTTGCCTGCGATGTCGTCGCCTTCGACGACCGTGACCGAGGCCGGATTGCGCAGGATTTCGGTCGGCAGCCCGGTCGCGGTCAGGGTGATCGTGTCGAGGTAGATCGGCGCGGCATTCTGCGCGAACAGCGGCATCGCGGTGGTCAGCGACAGCATGAGACCAAGCGCAGCCGCGCCGCTCCGGCGGATCATGGACATGGTGTTCCCCTGGGCGAGAGTGTCATGGTGGCCACCTGGCGGATGTTGGGTGCCTGATTCTTGAGTGATTTGGTAAGGTATTAATCCGGGCATGGCAAGGGCATTTCGTCGCACGGCGTGCCTTTGAATCTTCATTATACATCATTGTCTTGTGATATTCGCCTGCGCCTGGACCAGCAGGAACGGCCGGTCCAGCGGAATACGGTTCATCAGCGCCTCGCAGCCGAAAACCGTTTCCAGCAGGGCATCGTTCAGCACCCTGCCCGGCGGCCCGTCGGCGCACAGCCCGCCCTCGTGCAACACCAGCAGCCGGTCGGCGGCGCGCACGGCAAGGTTCAGGTCGTGCAGCACCGCCAGCACCCCGCCGCCCTGCCGGGCAAAGGCGCGGGCCTCGTCCATCACCGCAAGCTGGTGCGCCAGATCAAGGCCGTTGACGGGTTCGTCCAGAAACAGCCAGGGCGGCGCGCCGCTGCCGGTCTCGGCCTGCAGCAGCACGCGGGCCAGATGCATCCGCTGCGCCTCGCCGCCCGACAGCGACGCGGCATTGCGCGGCCCGAACCCCTCAAGGCCCAGCCGCGCCAGCAGCGCCTCGACCCGCGCCGCCAGCGCCGCCGGATCGCCCGCCAGCCCGCCGCGCGCCCCCAGCGCCACCACTTCGGCGACGCGGAACGGAAAGGCCAGTTCGCTGTGCTGCGGCAGCACCGCGCGTTCCTCGGCCATCCGCGCCGGGCCGCAGCGCGAAACGTCATGCCCGTTCAGCCGCACCGCACCCCGATAGGGCATGGTGCCCGCCAGCGCCGCCAGCAGCGTCGACTTGCCGGACCCGTTCGGCCCCAGAATCACCGTCACCTCGCCCGCGCGGATGTCGAGGCTCAGCCCGCACAGGATGCAGCGGCTGCCGCGATGCAGGCTCACGCCGTCAAGCCGAATCATGCGATGCCTCCACCCGCCGCCATGCGCCGCAGCAGGATATGCAGGAACACCGGCGCGCCGATCAGCGCGGTCAGGATGCCGATGGGGATCTCGGCGGGCGCCATCAGGCTGCGCGCGGCCACGTCCGCCGCCACCAGCAGCACCCCGCCGGCCAGCGCCGCGCCGGGCAGGATCAGCCGGTGATCCGGCCCCAGCGCCTGCCGCAGCAGATGCGGCACGATGATGCCGACGAAGCCGATGCCGCCGGTCAGCGCCACCGCCGCGCCGGTGGCGGCGGCGGTCAGCAGGATCGCCCGGCGCTTCAGCGCCTCGACCCGAAAGCCCATGTGATGCGCGGCGGCCTCGCCCAGGGCCAGCGCGTTCATGCCGCGCGCCAGCAGCGGCGCCAGCGCCATCACAGGCACGATCACCGCCGCCGCCATGCCGACCCGCGCCCAGGTCGCCCCCGCCAGCGACCCCATCGCCCAGTAGTTCATGTCGCGCAACTGCTGGTCGTCGGCCACGGTAATCAGCAACCCGGTCGCCGCCCCGGTCAGCGCCGCAAGCGCGATGCCCGCCAGCAACATCGAGGCGATGTCGGTGCGCCCGGCCCGGAACGCCACCCGCGACAGCAGCGCCACCGCCAGCCAGCCGCCCGCGAAGGCGAACAGGATCGTCAGCGCCGGGATGCTGAGCGCGAACGGCAGGAACGGCGCCACCGCGCCACCCAGCACGATGGCGATGACCGCCCCCAGCGCCGCGCCGGGCGAGACGCCGATGATGCCCGGATCGGCCAGCGGGTTGCGAAACAGCGCCTGCATCAGCGCCCCCGATACCGCCAGCGCACCGCCCGCCAGCATCCCCAGCACCAGACGCGGCAGGCGCAGGTTGAACAGCACCAGCCGTTCCTGCGCACTCAGCCCGTCGCCCCAGATCGCCGCCAGCAACCGCCAGGGTCCGAGGCGCGTCGCCCCGATCCCCAGCGCCGCCAGCGCCACGAGCAGCGCCAGCCCCGCCAGAACGGCCAGCGCCCGGCCGGTCGGGACGCCCGCCGGTGTCACGGCTGCGGCCCGCGATCCGCCGCCGGATAGAAGGCGTCGTTGAGAAACAGCACCGCATCGCCGACGCGCGGGCCGAAGCCCAGCACCATCAGCCCGTCGATCATGACGATGTCGCCCCGTTCGGCCGCAGGCGTATGGCCCAGCGCGGGATGCGCGCGGATGGCCGCCGCGCTCATCGCGGCGTCCATGCCGCCGTCGGTCATCAGGATCACGTCCGGCGCGGCGGCGATGATCGCCTCGTCGGTCATCACCTTGTAGCCGTCGATTGCGGCAGCGACATTCCGCGCCCCCGCCATGGTGATGAGACTGTCGGGCGTCGTCCCGCCCCCGCCGACCATGACCGCGCCGCCCTGCAGCGACATCACGAACAGGACACCGCGCCGCGCGTCCTCGGGAATGGCGGCGGCGCGGGCGGCAGCCTCGTCGATCTGGCTGCGGACGCGGGCGGCCAGCGCGGCGCCCTCGGCCTCGCGGTGAAGGGCGGCGGCGGTGGCGGTGATCTTGTCGATGACTCCTTCGGCGCTGCGCTCGTAGGGCACGGTCACATAGGGCACGCCCGACGCGCGCAGCACATCGACCGCCGCTTCGGGCCCGGCGCCGGGATCGGCGATGATGAGTTCGGGTTCGAGCGACAGCACGCCTTCCGCAGACACCGCGCGCAGATAGCCGACATCGGGCAGCGCCAGCAGCGATTCGGGCCAGCTCGAGGTGGCGTCACGGCCGACAAGCTGGTCTTCGGCGCCCAGCGCCGCGATGATTTCCGCCAGGGTGCCGCCAAGAACGACGGTGCGCGGCGGCGCATCGGCCTGCGCACCCGCAGGCAGGATCAGGGCCAGAAGCGCGGCGGCAAGGTGGCGGAGGGAACGTGCGGCGGCCACGGCGGTATCCTTGTCGGCTGGAGTCGGAAAGCTGTGCGTGGCGGGCGGCTGGCACCGGTTGCCCCGGCAGCCATCGGACCGGACCGGGATGCACCCGGCTCCTAGTCGGCAATTCACGACAGATCAAGTCAGGATTTGCCTTGCCCCCTGCACGGGTGCGGATTATAGCCGCGACGGCCTTGCGGCGGGATCGTCAGTGACCGTAACAGGCGCCAGACCAGACCTTCGGGGATCCTGACCTTGACCGCCTTGCCTTCCGCTCTTTCGCTGTCGATCCGTGGCCCGCGCGCCGCCGCGCTGGCCGCTCTGGTCTGGGCCGCGCCCGCACGCGCGCAGGAGATCGACACCGGGGCCGCCGTGCTGTCGCCGCTGCGCATGTTCCTTGGCGCCGACATCGTGGTGCAGGCGGTGATGGTCGGACTGGTGGTGGCCTCGGTGCTGACCTGGACGGCCTTTGTGGCAAAGCTGGTGGAACTGGCCGCCGCCAATCGCGCGCTGGCGCGCAGCCTGCGCCGGATCGACGCCCACAGCCGCCTCGATGCCGCCGTCGCCGCGACCGGCGACCGGCGCGGCCCGCTTGACCGCATGGTGCGCGCCGCCGCCGCCGAACATGCCGCCGGTGCCGCCACCGTGGCGCAGGCGGGCAGCGCCGGGCTGAAGGAACGGGTCGCCTCGCATCTGGCGCGGATCGAGGCGGGCGCCGGGCGCCGCATCACGCGCGGCACCGGGCTTCTGGCGATTATCGGCTCGACCGCGCCCTTCGTCGGCCTGTTCGGCACGGTCTGGGGCATCATGA
>JACFNP010000004.1 GCA_019454835.1 Rubellimicrobium sp. | reverse complement strand
CCGCGAGGGAGAAGCCTATCGAACAGCCGGATGAACAACACACTTGCCCGATGTCGTACGTGAGCGGTCGGGGTTGCTTCGGCTTGCGCCTCGCAATGACGGTTCGCAATGACGGACTGACGGACCCCTGTTCGCCTCACCCCTGAAGCCGTGCGCGCAGGGTGCGCAGGCGGGCCAGCAGCGGGGCGATCCGGGTCCGGCGCCGTGCCACCACGCGCGGATCGGCGCGCAACACCGCCGCCAGCGCGCCGGGGCCGCGCGGCGCAGGGGGCGGCGGCGCGGCTTCGGCCTCGGTGCCGGTGTCGCCCGCGATGGCACCGCGCGGCGACAGGGCCGCGACATGGCGCACGCCCTGCTCGCGCAGCAGTTTCTGCACGCCCTTGATCGTCATGCCTTCTTCGTGGAGCAGGAACTTGATGCCGCCCAGCAGCGCCACGTCCTCGGGCCGGTAGTAGCGCCGCCCGCCCGCCCGCTTCACCGGCCTGATCTGCGCGAATTTCGATTCCCAGAACCGCAGGACATGCGCCGGTGCCCCCAGCCAGTCGGACACCTCGCCGATGGTGCGGAAGGCGTCGTCCGACTTGCTCATGCCATCGCCCTCAGCCCTGGCCTGCGGCCACGCGCGCCTTCAGCAGATGCGAGGCCCGGAACGACAGCACCCGGCGGGGATGGATCGGCACTTCCTGGCCGGTCTTGGGGTTGCGCCCGACACGTGCCGACTTGTCGCGCACCGAGAAGGTGCCGAAGGACGAAATCTTCACCTGTTCGCCATGCACCAGCGTATCGGAAATGTGCTGCAGAACCGATTCGACCAGTGCCGCGCTGTCATTGCGCGACAGGCCAAGCGCCGCATGAACCGCCTCGGCAAGGTCCATGCGGGTCATCGTCTTGTTCGACATCTCAGGCCCCCCGTTTGCGTGGAAAGCTAGTCCGGCGAGGGGGGTGCGTCAATATCAAGGGCTTGGGCCATCGGCGAAGGGCGGCGTGGTATCTTCCGTCATTGCGAGGAGGCGCAGCCGACGAAGCAACCCCGATGTCGTGTGTGAGCGGTCGAGGTTGCTTCGGCTTCGCCTCGCAATGACGGGATATTGGAGGCGCCGCTGCCGCACGCTCCCGTCATTGCGAGGAGACGAAGCCGACGCGGCAATCCACAGGGCCGGGCGCCGCGCCCGGAATGGATTGCGTCACTTCGTTCGCAATGACGGGGGAGGGGGCAGGGTAATCGCATTTGCCTGCTATGCAGCGCGCGGCCCGCAGACTTCCCCCTTCGGTCGTGCGCAGCACGACCGGCGCCCGCCCCGCCCCCCAGGGCGGGCGCATCCGCGCCCACCCCCGGTGCGGGCGCCGGTCATGCTGCCCTACCGTTGCACCACGCGGCATTCCCGCGCCGCTCGCCCGATTGCCCCGGCCCGCTGCCAGGGGGCCGTGCGGCGAAGCCATCCATGCGTGCCGCCGGGTGCCCGCATGGAGTGCCGCGTCCCTCGGTTTCCCGCGCCGAACGGCTGCTGCCGCCTCAGTCCGCCGACTTGAAGTGGAACTCGTGGCCCTCGCGGATGCCCGAGGGCCAGCGGCCGGTGACGGTCTTGGTCTTGGTGACGAAGCGGAAGGCGTCCGGGCCGTACTGGTTCAGGTCGCCGAAGGACGAGCGCTTCCAGCCGCCGAAGGTGTGGTAGGACAAAGGCACCGGGATCGGGAAGTTCACGCCGACCATGCCGACCTGCACGCGGTTGGCAAAGTCGCGCGCGGTGTCGCCGTCGCGGGTGAAGATCGACACGCCGTTGCCGTATTCGTGATCGGTGGCCAACGCCAGCGCCTCTTCGTAGTCCTTCGCGCGCACGGTGGACAGCACCGGCCCGAAGATTTCGGTCTTGTAGATGTCCATGTCCTTCGTGACATGGTCGAACAGATGCGGACCGACGAAGAAGCCGTTCTCGTAGCCCTGCAGGTGGAAATTGCGACCGTCGACCACCAGCTTCGCGCCTTCCTCGATGCCGCGTTCGACCAGACCCAGAACGCGGGCCTTGGCTTCGGCGGTGACCAGCGGGCCGTAATCGACATCATCACCCAGCGTCCAGGGGCCGACGCGCAGCTTCTCGATGCGCGGCACCAGCAGCTCGATCAGGCGGTCGGCGGTTTCATCGCCCACCGGCACCGCGACCGACACCGCCATGCAGCGCTCGCCCGCCGCGCCGTAGCCCGCGCCGATCAGCGCATCCGCCGCCTGTTCCATGTCGGCGTCGGGCATGATGATCATGTGGTTCTTGGCGCCGCCGAACGCCTGCACCCGTTTGCCCTGCTCGGCGGCGCGGGCGTAGATATAGGCGGCGATGGGCGTCGAGCCGACGAAGCCGATGGCCGACACCTGCGGGTTGTCGAGCAGGGCGTCCACCGATTCCTTGTCGCCGTTCATCACCTGCAGGATGCCGTCGGGCAGCCCGGCTTCGGTCAGCAGTTCCGCCAGCATCAGCGGCACCGAGGGGTCGCGTTCCGAGGGTTTGAGGATGAAGGCGTTCCCGGCGGCGATGGCCGGACCCATCTGCCACATCGGGATCATGGCCGGGAAGTTGAAGGGCGAGATGCCCGCGACCACGCCGACCGGCTGGCGCATCGAATAGAGGTCGATGCCGCGGCTGGCGTTGTCGGTGTATTCGCCCTTCAGCAGATGCGGCGCGCCGATGCAGACCTCGATCACCTCGAGACCGCGCTGCACGTCGCCCTTGGCGTCGGGGAAAGTCTTGCCGTGCTCGCGGCTCAGCGCCTCGGCCAGCTTGTCCATGTCGCGGTTCAGCAGGTGGACGAATTCCATCATCACCCGTGCGCGGCGCTGCGGGTTGGTGGCCGCCCAGGCGGGTTGCGCGGCGGCGGCGCGGGCGACAGCGGCATCGACCTCGGCTTTCGAGGCCAGCGCGACATGAGCCTGCACCTCGCCGGTGGCGGGGTTGAAGACGTTGGATGTGCGGCCCGAGCGGCCCGCGACCCGCTTGCCGTCGATGTAATGTCCGAGTTCCTGCATGATGTCCTCCTAGGTTGCGCGCAGCATAGCCTTGCGCTTTTCATCGTAACAGGGGCAGTATCCCAAACCGGCCTTGCGGATTTGTCGATATGAACTGGGACGACCTGCGCATCTTTCTGGCCGTGGCGCGGGCGGGCAGCCTGACCGCCGCCGCGCCGTCGCTGCGGCTGGACCCGGCCACGCTGTCGCGGCGCGTCTCGCGGCTGGAGGATGCGCTGGGAGCGGCGCTGTTTTCCAAGGGCGTGCAGGGCTACGCGCTGACCGAACGCGGCCTGCGGCTCATGGATCACGTCGCCGAGGCCGAGGCCCTGCTGGCGCGCGGCGCCGAGGCCGGGCAGGGCGAGGAGGAACTGTCCGGCCAGATCAGGATCGGTGCCCCGGACGGCTGCGCGACCTTCGTGCTGCCGCAGGTCTGCGCGGCGATCCAGACCGCGCATCCGGGGCTGGAGTTGCAGGTTCTGGCCCTGCCGCGCGTGGTGAACCTGTCGCGGCGCGAGGCCGACATGGCGGTCACCGTCTCGCCGCCCGAGGCCGGGCGCGTCACGGTCCAGAAGATCACCGACTACCACCTGCATCTCGCGCAGCGCCGCGACCGGCCCGAACCCGCGACGCTGGCCGAGCTGCGCGCATTGCCGCTCGTGGGTTATATCCCCGACATGATCTTCGACCGCGATCTCGACTATCTCGACACGATCGGCGCCGCGCGGGTGGACCTCGCCTCGACCTCGGTGACGGTGCAGATGATGATGCTGCGCCAGCGCGGCGTCGGTATCGTCCACGATTTCGCGCTGCCCTTCGCGCCGGAACTGCACCGGGTGCTGACCGGGGCGGTGTCGCTGCGCCGCGCCTATCATCTGGTGCGCCACGAATCGGACCTGCGCTCGCCGCGCCTGTCCAAGGTGGCGGCGCTGGTCGTGCAGGGCATCCGTGCCGAAGTCGCCCGGCTCGAGGCCGAAGTGCGCCGCGCCGAGGCCGCCGCCCGACACCTCGGCCAACAGGACGCTTGACAGGGGCCGGGGCGCAGGGTGACGCTGGCGGCATCCACACAGGGGAGGAGACGATGCTGGTTCACCAGATCCTTGCCGGAAAGCCCGACCAGTCCGTGCTGACCATCACCGAGGGTGCGACCGTCGCCGAGGCGGCGGCGATCCTGTCGGAACGCCGCATCGGGTGCCTTGTCGTCTCGCCCGACGGCGCGCGCGTGGACGGCATCCTGTCCGAACGCGACATCGTCCGCGAGGTCGGGCGGCGCGGCGCGCCCTGCCTGACCGACCCCGTCGCCTCGATCATGACGCGCCGGATCACCAGTTGCACCCGCAGCGACAGCGTCGAGCATCTGATGGGGCTGATGACCGAGGGCCGGTTCCGCCACCTGCCGGTCATGGACGGCGACCGTCTGGCGGGCCTCGTCTCGATCGGCGACGTGGTGAAGGCGCGCATCTCGCAACTGGCGATGGAACATGACGCGATGCAGGACATGATCGCGGGCCGCTGAGGTCCGGGGCAATCAGGCGCACGGCATCGTCCGTCATTGCGAGGCGGCGCAGCCGACGAAGCAACCCCGATGTTGTGTGTGAGCGGTCGGGGTTGCTTCAGCTTCGCCTCGCGGGTGACGGAACAGGCGGTTCACCCGACCGCCCTGCCAAACCCGTCGGCCCTTGCATCGCCCGGCGCGCTGGTGTTGCCTGCGCCGCGCAGCGGCAATGGAGACGGCAATGCGCGTGGGCCTCTATCCCGGAACCTTCGATCCGGTCACCTACGGCCATCTCGACATCATCACCCGTGCCGCGTCGCTGGTCGACCGGCTGGTGATCGGCGTGGCGATCAACCGCGACAAGGGGCCGCTGTTCGCGCTCGAGGAACGGGTGGCGATGCTGGAAGGCGAGACCGCCGCCATCGCGGCGCGCACCGGCATCGAGATCGTGGTGCATCCGTTCGAGAACCTGCTCGTCGATTGCGCGCGCGACGTGGGCGCGGGCATCATCGTGCGCGGGCTGCGGGCGGTGACGGATTTTGAATACGAATACCAGATGGTCGGCATGAACCGCAGCCTCGATCCGGAAATCGAGACCGTGTTTCTCATGGCCGAGATCCGCTATCAGGCCATTGCGTCGAAGCTGGTGAAGGAAATTGCCCGGCTTGGTGGCGACGTGACGAAATTCGTCCCGGCGGCGGTGCGCAGGGCGCTGCTGGCCCGGCTTGGCCGGTAGAACGGGTCGCAATGCCCGAAAGGGGCCGCGCCGGGGGGAGCGCCCCCCAAGGCAATCGCGCGAACGGCATGTTCCGTCATTGCGAGGAGGCGCAGCCGACGAAGCAACCCCGATGTCGTATGTGAGCGGTCGGGGTTGCTTCGGCTGCGGCTCGCAATGACGGGGTTTGCGGGCGCCGGGGGTGCCCCCCGGCGCGCAAGGTTCAGAGCAGCTTGCCCATGGCGACGGCGGTGTCGCCCATGCGGTTCGAGAAGCCCCATTCGTTGTCGTACCAGGCAAGGACCGACACCAGCGTGCCGCCGACAACCTTGGTCTGGTCCATGTGGAAGATCGCCGAATGCGGGTCGCCGTTGAAGTCGATGGAGACGAGCTTTTCCTCGGTATAGGACAGGATATGCTTCATCGGGCCGTCGGCGGCGGCGCGGATGGCCGCGTTCACTTCCTCGATGGTCGTCTCGCGGTGGGCGATGAACTTCAGGTCGACGAGCGAGACGTTCGGCGTCGGCACCCGCACCGACAGGCCGTCGAACTTGCCGACCAGCTCGGGCAGCACCAGCCCGACCGCCTTGGCGGCGCCGGTCGAGGTCGGGATCATCGACATCGCCGCCGCACGGGCGCGGTAGAGATCCTTGTGCAGCGTGTCGAGCGTCGGCTGGTCGCCGGTATAGGCGTGCACCGTGGTCATGTGGCCCTTGTCGATGCCGATGACATCATTCAGCACCTTGGCCACCGGCGCGATGCAGTTCGTCGTGCACGAGGCGTTCGAGACGATGATGTCGTCCTTCGTCAGCTTGTCGTGGTTCACGCCGAAAACGATGGTCTTGTCGGCGCCCGCCGCCGGGGCCGAGACGAGCACCCGCTTCGAGCCGTTCTGAAGATGCACCTCGGCCTTCTCGCGCGAGGCGAAGACGCCCGTGCATTCCAGCGCGATGTCCACGTCGCCCCAGGGCAGTTCGGCGGGATTGCGGATCGCGGTCACCCGCATCGGCCCGGCACCCGCGTCGATGGTGTCGCCCGAGACCGTGACCGCGTGCGGGAAGCGGCCGTGCACGGAATCGTAGCGCAGCAGGTGGGCATTGGTCTCGACCGGGCCGAGATCATTGATCGCGATGACCTCGATGTCCTTGCGCCCCGACTCGATGATCGCCCGCAGGGTATTGCGCCCGATCCGTCCGAACCCGTTGATTGCAACCTTGACAGCCATGGCAGACCCCTCATGCGACTATGGCCGGCAGCTCCGGCCCTCGCGCGTCACCAAAGCCATTTGCGGCCAAAGGTCAACATTGCCGGGCAGGGATTGTTAGCGCTAACGCGATAATTAGCGCTAACAGGCGCGCGGCTCAGCGCCAGAACGCGAGCCAGCCGAGCAGCGCGAAACCGCGGCGCAGGACTTCCAGCGTTCCCGCGCCGCCCGCAAGCACCAGGTCGGCGATGATCGCCGCCGCGACGATACCCGTGATGACAAGGGCGAGGCGCGTCGTCATGCGTGGCCCCGCCCCCCGGTATCAGCCCAGCAGCGCCCGCGCCTGCGCCACCGTGGCGTCGGCGGTGATGCCGAATTTCTCGTAGAGCACCGTATCGGGCGCCGAGGCGCCGAAGCCGTGCATCCCGATGAAACCGGCCTTGGCCTCGCGCCCGCGTTCGCCGGTCAGCAGCCGGTCCCAGCCCAGCCGGACGCCTGCCTCGATGGCGACGCGCACCGGCCCGCCGGGCAGCACGCGGCGGCGCCAGGCTTCGTCCTGTTCGAGGAACAGCTCCATCGAGGGCACCGAGACGACGCGGGTGCCGATCCCGGCTGCCTGCAGGGTGTCGCGGGCCGCCAGCGCGATCTGCACCTCCGAGCCGGTGGCCATGAGGATCACCTGCCGCCTGCCCTCGGCCTCGGCCAGCACATAGGCGCCGCGCGCCGAAAGGTTGGCGCTGGAATGCTGCCTGCGCACCGCAGGCAGGTTCTGCCGCGACAGCGCCAGAACGGTGGGCCGGTTGCGCTGCGCCAGCGCGAGTTCCCAGGCCTCGGCGGTTTCCACCGTGTCGGCGGGGCGCAGCACCAGCATGTTGGGCGTGGCGCGCAGCATGGCCAGATGTTCGACCGGCTGGTGGGTCGGGCCGTCCTCGCCCAGGCCGATGGAGTCGTGGGTCATCACGTAGATGACCGGCGCCCCCATCAGCGCCGACAGCCGCATCGCGGGCCGCGCGTAGTCGGTGAAGCACAAGAAGGTGCCGCCGTAGGGCCGGATGCCGCCATGCAGCGCCAGCCCGTTCATCGCGGCGGCCATGCCGTGTTCGCGGATGCCGTAATGGATGTAGCGGCCCTTGCGGTCCTCGGGGGCGAAGGTGCCCAGCCCGTGCGTCAGGGTGTTGTTCGATCCGGTCAGGTCGGCCGAGCCGCCCATGGTTTCGGGCAGCGTCCTGTTGATGACCTCGAGCACCATTTCCGACGCCTTGCGCGTGGCGACCTTCGGCGCATCCGCCGCCGCCTGCTTGCGGAAGGCGCGCATCCGGGTGGTCAGGCTGCGCGGCAGCTCGCTGGTGAAGGCTTCCTCGAAGGCGCGCTGGCGGGCGGGGGGCAGGGTGGCCATGCGGGCCTCCCATTCCTGGCGGGCGGCATGGCCGCGCCTGCCCATCTGCTCCCAGCGGGCCTTGATGTCGGCGGGCACGTCGAAGGGGCCCGAGGTCCAGCCCCAGGCGGCCTTGGCGGCGGCATTCTGCGCGGCATCGGTCAGCGCGCCGTGCGCCTTGGACGTATCCTGCGCGGCATGGCCGAGGCCGATATGGGTGTGGCAGGCGATCATCGAGGGGCGCGGATCGGACTTGGCCGCCGTCATCGCCGCGTCGATGACCTCGGGGTCGTGGCCGTCCACCGCCTGCACGTGCCAGCCCGCCGCCGTGAAGCGGCCGATCTGGTCGGTGATGTCGGCGATCGACACCTGCCCGTCGATGGTGATGCCGTTGTTGTCCCACAGCACGATGAGCCGCCCGAGCCGCTGCCGCCCGGCCAGCGCGATGGCCTCGTGGCTGATGCCTTCCATGAGGCAGCCGTCACCGGCCATGACCCAGGTGTGGTGATCCATCGCCTTCGCGCCGAAGCGGGCGCGCAGATGTTCCTCGGCGATGGCGAAGCCCACCGAATTGGCGATGCCCTGACCCAGCGGGCCGGTCGTGGTCTCGACTCCCGCGACATGGCCGTATTCCGGGTGCCCGGCGGTGATCGCGCCCCACTGGCGGAAGTTGCGGATCTGCTCGATGGTCATGTCGGCATAGCCGGTCAGGTGCAGCACCGAATAAAGCAGCATCGAGCCGTGGCCCGCCGACAGGATGAAGCGGTCGCGGTCGGGCCACTGCGGCGCGGCAGGGTCAAAGCGCAGGTGGCGGTCGAACAGCACCGTGGCGACATCGGCCATGCCGATCGGCATTCCGGCGTGACCCGAATTCGAGGCGGCGACGGCATCGAGCGTCAACGCCCGGATCGCGGCGGCAAGCCGCCAGTATTCGGGATTGCGGGCGGCGAGGGCGGAAAGGTCCATCTCGGTCATCCTTCGGGCAGCAGGGCGTTGCCGGTGTGTAGGCACCCCCTCGGCCGGTTGCAAGCGCGGGGGGTGCCCCCGTCACCCGCGAGGAGGCGCAGCCGACGAAGCAACCTCGATGTTGCGCGCGAGAGGTCGAGGTTGCTTCGGCTTGCGCCTCGCAATGACGAATTCCCGCCGTCATTGCGAGGAGCCGCAGCCGACGCGGCAATCCACAGGGCCGGGCGCCGCACCCGGTGTGGATTGCTTCACTTCGTTCGCAATGACGAGAGCGCCGTCATTGCGAGGAGGCGCAGCCGACGAAGCAACCTCGACGTTGTGTGCGAGCGGTCGGGGTTGCTTCGGCTTCGCCTCGCAATGACGGTGGGGACATTTCGTCATTGCGAGGAGCCGAAGGCGACGCGGCAATCCACAGGGCCGGGGGCTGCGCCCGGTGTGGATTGCTTCACTTCGTTCGCAATGACGATCCCCCCCGGTGCCGATGCCCTTTCACGCCCCTTGCGAGCCGTGCTAGGCCGCTGGCACAGACCGCATGACCCAGGGGGATACGCCATGAAAGATGCCGCGCCGCAGACGATCCATCTGGCCGACTGGCGCCCCTTCGGCTGGCTTGTCGAGGACGTGCGGCTGACCTTTGCGCTGGCGCCCGACGCAACCCGCGTCCGCGCCGCGATCCGCTTTGCGCCGAACCCGGCCCCCGGCGCCGACCGCACGCGCTTCTTCCTGCACGGCGAGGATCTGCGCCTGATCGCCGCCCGCATCGACGGCAGGCCGGTTGCGCCCGAAATCATCGACGGCGGCCTGACCCTGCCGGTGCCCGAAGGCGCCTTCGAGTGGGAATCCGAGGTCGAGATCGCCCCCGCCGCCAATACCGCGCTCGAGGGGATCTACATGTCGAAGGGCATGTATTGCACCCAGTGCGAGGCCGAGGGTTTCCGCCATATCACCTATTACCCCGACCGTCCCGACGTGATGGCGCCGTTCCATGTGCGCATCGAATCCGGCCTGCCGGTGCTGCTCTCGAACGGCAATCCGGTGGCGCAGGGGGAGGGCTGGGCCGAATGGCACGACCCCTGGCCCAAGCCCGCCTATCTGTTCGCGCTGGTCGCGGGCGATCTGGTGGCGACGCGCGACACCTTCACCACCGCCTCGGGGCGCGAGGTTGCCTTGGCGATCTGGGTGCGCAAGGGCGACGAGGACCGCACCGCCTATGCGATGGATTCGCTGAAACGTGCGATGCGCTGGGACGAACAGGTCTACGGGCGCGAATACGATCTCGACCTGTTCAACATCGTCGCGGTCGACGATTTCAACATGGGCGCGATGGAGAACAAGGGGCTGAACATCTTCAACGCCCGCCTCGTGCTGGCCAGCCCCGAGACCGCGACCGATGCCGATTACGAACGCATCGAGAGCGTGATCGCCCATGAATATTTCCACAACTGGACCGGCGACCGGATCACCTGCCGCGACTGGTTCCAGCTTTGCCTCAAGGAAGGGCTGACCGTCTTTCGTGACCAGTCGTTCACCGGCGACATGCGCTCGCGGGCCGTCAAGCGGATCGAGGATGCGATCCTGCTGCGCGCCCGCCAGTTCCGCGAGGATGCCGGGCCGCTGGCGCATCCGGTGCGCCCGGAAAGTTTCGTCGAGATCAACAACTTCTATACCGCCACCGTCTACGAGAAGGGCGCCGAGGTGGTGGGGATGCTGAAAACGCTGGTCGGCGACGACGGCTATCGCAAGGCGCTCGATCTCTATTTCGACCGCCACGACGGTCAGGCGGTGACGATCGAGGACTGGCTGCAGGTCTTTGCCGATGCCACCGACCGCGACCTGTCGCAGTTCGCGCGCTGGTATGCGCAGGCGGGCACGCCGCGCGTAGCGGTGGCCGAGGAATGGGACAACGGCACCTTCACCCTGACCCTGCGCCAGAACACGCCGCCCACCCCCGGCCAGCCCGTGAAGGCGCCGCAGGTGATCCCGGTCGCGGTGGGCCTGATCGGGCCGAACGGAGACGAGGTGCGCCCCACGCAGGTGCTGGAGCTGACCGAGGCCGAGCAGCGCTTCACCTTCACCGGGCTGGCGGCGCGGCCGGTGCCCTCGGTGCTGCGCGGCTTTTCGGCGCCGGTCATCCTTGAAACCGACGACAGCCCCGACCGCATGGCCTTCCTGCTGGCGCATGACACCGACCCGTTCAACCGCTGGCAGGCGGGCCGCGATCTGGCGCGCCACAACCTGCGGCGGATGTTGACGACAGGTGCCGCGCCCGATCCGGCCTATGCGCAGGCGCTGGTGCAGGTGCTGCGCGACGATACGCTCGACCCGGCGTTGCGGGCGCTGGCGCTGGCGCTGCCGGGTGAAGAGGACACCGCCCGCGACCTGTTCGACGCAGGCCACACGCCCGACCCCGAGGCGATCCACGCCGCGCACGGGCGGCTGAAGGACGCGCTCGCGGGCGGCTTGCGCGACCTGCTGGTGCAGGTGCGCGCGGCGATGGCGCCCGCAGGCCCCTATGCCCCCGATGCCGCGGGCGCGGGGCGCCGGGCGCTGGCCAATGCCGCGCTGGCGCTGCTGACCCGCGCCGATGGCGGCAAGGCGGCGCAGGCGCAGTTCGCCGCCGCCGACAACATGACCGACAAGGTCGCGGCGCTGTCCGCGCTGCTGGCGACCGGCGGGGGTGACGCGGAACTGGCCGCGTTCGAGCGCGACTGGGCGCATGACCGGCTGGTGATGGACAAGTGGTTCACCCTGCAGGTGCTGCATGCCGCCCCCGGCGCGGCGGCGGCCACGGTCGGGCGCCTGGCCGCGCGGCCCGATTTCGACATGAAGAACCCCAACCGCTTCCGCGCGGTGTTCGGCGCGCTGCCGGGCAATCCGGCGGGGTTCCATCAGGCGTCCGGGGCGGGCTACCGGCTGCTGGCCGACTGGCTGATCCGGCTGGACCCGCTGAACCCGCAGACGGCGGCGCGGCTGTCGCAGGCCTTTGACGGCTGGCGGCGCATGGATGCCGGGCGGCAGGCGCTGATGCGGGCGGAACTGTCGCGCATCGCGGCCACGCCGGACCTGTCGCGCGATCTGGCCGAGATGGCGGCGCGGATGCTGGCCTGAGCGGGGGGCGAAGCGCTCCCCCCACACACCGGCGGCGCCCTCAGCCCTGGCAGTAATCCTGCTCGCGCACCCATTCGGCCATCGCGGCGCGCTTGTCGGCATGGGTGAAGGGGCCCCAGTCGGCCGCAAAGCCGCCGCCGCCTGCCGCGACGACCCCGTCGCGGGGCACGGTGCGGGCGGCGATGCGGATCGCACATTCGAGATTCGCCGCCCCGTCCTGCAGTTCGGCGGTGGTGTCGGCGGCGCAGCCATAGGCGCGCGCGGTCGCGGGGGCGATCTGGACAAGGCCGATCCAGCGCCCGCCGCCGCCGACGGCCGCTTCGTTCCAGGTGCTTTCATAGCGGGCGAGGGCCGACAGCAGCCCGGCCCAGAAGGCGGCCCGTTCCTCTTCGGGGGCGTCGGCATAGCCGGGGCACCAGGTCGAGATGTCGCGCGGCACCTCGGACAGCAGCGCGACGCCGTCGGTCTGGAGCGCATCGAGCGCGGCTTCGGTCCATTCGACGCTTTGCGGGCGGTGGTCCCACTGCATCACCGGCAGCACGCCGGGAACTGCGGGGTCATCGGAGATACGCGCGCAGGCCGTGCCTGCGACCAGAATTGACGCCATCGCAAGACGGCCGACATTGGAGAGGATCGCCAAGAGACTGGCTCCGGTTGTTGCAAACCGTTGCCGGGTGACGATTTCCGCACATCTTGTCGAGAAGAACCGGGGATCTGCGCGAAAATCGGCAGGATCTTGCCGTTCGCGGGCATTTCGACCGGCTGGAATCCGCCGCAAGGGGGGGTGGCGCTGCGCGAAGGCGGCGGCGTCGGCGCGGCACGTTCCGTCATTGCGAGAAGTCCCGTCATTGCGAGGAGGCGAAGCCGACGAAGCAACCCCGATGTTGTATGTGAGCGGTCGAGGTTGCTTCGGCTTGCGCCTCGCAATGACGAGAACACGCCGTCATTGCGAGGCGGCGAAGCCGACGCGGCAACCCCGATGTTGTGCATGAGCGGTCGGGGTTGCTTCGGCTTGCGCCTCGCAATGACGGGATTTGCGGGCGGCGGCCCGCAGGTTTCCTCCTTCGGGCGTGCGCAGCACGACCGGCGCCCGCCCCGCCCCCCAAGAGCGTTTCTGTGGCGGGCGCATCCGCGCCCACCCCCGGTGCGGGCGCGGTCATGCTGCCCCGCCGCTGCACCACGCGGGTTGCCGCGCCGGGCATATGCGTTTCCCCCCGTCGCCGTGATGACCTTGCTTGATCGACTCCGGCGCCTGCTATAGAGAGAACCGTCTGGAAGAGGACTCCATCATGCTCGATCTTGCGATGAATGCACCCGAACCGCGGCGCATTGCCGGTGCGACCGGCGACTGGGAAATCGTCATCGGCCTTGAAGTTCACGCGCAGATTGCCACCCAGGCCAAGCTCTTCTCCGGTTCCTCGACCAGGTTCGGCGCCGAACCGAATGCCAACGTGAGCTATGGCGACGCGGCGATGCCGGGGACGCTGCCGGTGCTGAACCGGGGCTGCATCGCCCAGGCGGTGCGCACCGGGCTGGGCCTGAAGTCACGGATCAACCTGACCTCGAGCTTCGACCGCAAGCATTACTTCTACCCCGACCTGCCGTCCGGCTTTCAGTTGACCCAGCTTTTCCAGCCGCTCGTTTCGGGCGGCGAGGTGCTGGTCGAGATGGGGCCGGGCCTTGTGCGGCGCGTGCGGCTGGACCGTATCCATGTCGAACAGGATGCGGGCAAGCTGGTCCATGACATGGACCCGGCGATGTCCTTCGTCGACGTGAACCGGGGCGGGATGCCGCTCATGGAGATCGTCTCGCGCCCCGACATCCGCTCGCCCGAGGAGGCGGCGGCCTATCTCGGCAAGCTGCGGCTCATCATGCGCTATCTGGGCACCTGCGACGGCAACATGCAGGAGGGCAGCATCCGCGCCGACGTGAACGTCTCGGTCTGCCGCCCCGGCCAGTATGAAAAGTGGCTCGAGGACGGCGACTTCTCGCATCTGGGCACCCGCACCGAGATCAAGAACGTCAACTCGCTGCGTTTCGTCCAGCAAGCGGCGGAATACGAGGCGCGGCGTCAGATCGCCGTGATCGAGGACGGCGGCACGCTGATCCAGGAAACCCGCCTCTACGACCCCGACCGCGGCGAGACCCGCTCGATGCGCTCGAAAGAGACCGCCGAGGATTATCGCTACTTCCCCGACCCCGACCTGCTGCCGCTGGTGATCGAGCAGGCCTGGGTGGACGGGCTGGGCGCCGGTCTCGCCGAACTGCCCGACGCCCGCAAGGCGCGCTATATCGCCGATTTCGGTCTCTCGGACTATGACGCGAGCGTGCTGACCGCCGAACGCGAGAACGGCGAATATTTCGAGGCGGTGGCGCAGGGCCGCGACGGCAAGCAGGCTGCGAACTGGGTGCTGAACGAACTGTTTGGCCGCATGAAGCGCGACGAGGGCGTGGACATCACCAACTGCCCGGTCAGCCCGGCGCAGCTTGGCGGCATCATCGACCTGATCGGCGCGGGCACCATCTCGGGCAAGATCGCCAAGGACCTGTTCGAGATCGTCTATACCGAAGGCGGCGACCCGGCGCGGATCGTGGAAGAACGCGGCATGAAGCAGGTCACCGACACCGGCGCCATCGAGGCGGCGGTCGATGCGGTCATCGCCGCCAACCCGGCGCAGGTCGACAAGGCGAAGCAGAACCCGAAACTCGCGGGCTGGTTCGTGGGTCAGGTGATGAAGGCGACCGGCGGCAAGGCCAGCCCGGCTGCGGTCAACGAGATCGTCGCGGCGAAGCTCGGCCTCTGACGTGCCGGTGCAGCGTTACGAATACCGCGCCATCCCCGCGCCCCGCAAGGCGGCGCGGGCGAGGGGGCTGAAGACGCCCGAGGACCGTTTCGCCGCCGCCGTGGCCGAGGCGATGAACGAACAGGCGCGCGACGGCTGGGAATACCTGCGCTCGGACACGCTGCCGCTGGACGAACGGCAGGGCCTGACCGGCCACGCGACCTCGTGGCAGGTGCTGCTGGTGTTCCGCCGCGCGCTGGCCGGGGCCGTCGCCGCGCCGGTTACCGCGGCGCCCGTGGCGACCGCGCCCGCCACCCCGACGCTGCGCGCCACGCACGAACCCCCCGCAACCCCCGCGCCGCCCCTGCGGCTGGAGGACTGAGCCACCACCCCGTCATTGCGAGGAGGCGAAGCCGACGAAGCAACCCCGATGTCGTGTGCGAGCGGTCGGGGTTGCTTCGGCTTGCGCCTCGCAATGACGGGGCGGCAGGCACCGCCCCCCGTAAACCAGCCGGCCTTACCCCGCCAGCGCGCGGCCCAGATAGTCGTCGACCTTTTCCAGATAACCCATCGTGGTCAGCCATTTCTGGTCCGGCCCGACCAGCAGCGCGAGGTCCTTGGTCATGAACCCGTCCTCGACCGCCTGCACCGTGACCTGTTCGAGCGTGGTCGCAAAGCGCGCCAGCGCCGCGTTGTCGTCGAGCTTGGCGCGGTGCTTCAGCCCGCCGGTCCAGGCGTAGATCGAGGCGATGGAGTTGGTCGAGGTCTCCTTGCCCGCCTGATGCTGGCGGTAGTGGCGGGTGACGGTGCCATGCGCCGCCTCGGCCTCGACCACCTGCCCGTCGGGCGTCATCAGCACCGAGGTCATCAGCCCGAGGCTGCCGAACCCCTGCGCCACGGTGTCGGACTGCACATCGCCGTCGTAGTTCTTGCAGGCCCAGACATAGCCGCCCGACCATTTCAGGCTCGAGGCCACCATGTCGTCGATCAGCCGGTGTTCGTAGGTGATGCCCGC
The DNA here is from genome assembly GCA_019454835.1 of Rubellimicrobium sp. Lineage (GTDB taxonomy): Bacteria > Pseudomonadota > Alphaproteobacteria > Rhodobacterales > Rhodobacteraceae > JADYZU01. The sequence continues at coordinate 74,291 of JACFNP010000004.1, read as the reverse complement.
CGCCTTGAACCTGTCGGCGAACTCCTCGTCGAAAACCTGCTGGAACAGGTCCTTGAAGCGGCCGTCATAGGCCTTGAGGATGGTGTTCTTGGTCGACAGGTAAAGCGGCCAGCCCAGGCCCAGACTGTAGTTCATCGAGGCGCGCGCGAAGTCGATGATCGACTGGTCGAGGTTGTACATCCCCATCACCACGCCCGCGCCGGGGGCGTCGAACACGTCGCGTTCGATCACCTCGCCATCGGCGCCGACGAATTTCAGGCTCAGCCTGCCCGCGCCGGGGAAACGGAAATCGGTGGCGCGATACTGGTCGCCGTAGGCGTGACGGCCGATGACGATGGGCCTGGTCCAGCCGGGCACGAGGCGCGGCACATTCTGGCAGATGATCGGCTGGCGGAAGATCACGCCGCCGAGGATGTTGCGGATCGTGCCGTTGGGCGACTTCCACATCTGCTTCAGGCCGAATTCCTCGACCCGCGCCTCGTCGGGGGTGATGGTGGCGCATTTCACGCCGACGCCGTATTGCTTGATCGCGTTCGCGGCATCGACCGTGATCTGGTCGTTGGTGCGGTCGCGTTCTTCGATGCCGAGGTCGTAGTATTTCAGGTCGATGTCGAGATAGGGCAGGATCAGCTTCTTCTTGATGAAGTCCCAGATGATCCGCGTCATTTCGTCGCCGTCGAGTTCTACGACCGGATTGGCAACCTTGATCTTCGACATGAACTGTCCCCCGCGCAATGCCTGTGGCTTCGCGCGCCCCGATAGCCCAAAGCCGGGCCGGGGGGAAGGCCGGTATGCGACGGGATACCGGCGGGGGCGCTGTCATTGCGAGTTCCCGTCATTGCGAGGAGGCGCAGCCGACGAAGCAACCCCGATGTTGCGTGTGAGCGGTCGGGGTTGCTTCGGCTTCGCCTCGCAATGACGAGAATTGCAATGACGGCGCCTTGCAATGACGGCACTTCGCAATGACGGGCCTTGCGGCGCTCAGCCGCCCTCCAGCCCCGCAGCGGCGCGGCGGTCGGCAAGATAGCTTCGGGCGCGGGCTTCGGCGGTGCGGATGCGCACGGCGGTCAGGAAGGCTTCCTGCGTGGTGGTCGATCCGGCGCCGATCACCTTGGCGACCTCGGCCACGAGATCGTCGTCCCCCAGCTCGGCCGCAAGCTCCAGCGTCTCGCGTGCCAGGTCGTCGGCAATCGCGGCGGTGATGTCGCTCATCGCGTGGTCTCGGTCAGGCGGCGGCGCACATAGGATTTCGTGATGTCGATCATGGTTTCCATGTAGGGATCGTCGAAGAAATGCCCCGCACCCTCGATCACCTCGTGGGTGATGGTGATGCCCTTCTGTTCGTGCAGCTTGTTGACCAGCGCCAGCGTGTCGGCGGGCGGTGCCACCCGGTCGGCCGAGCCGTTGATGACCAGCCCCGACGAGGGGCAGGGTGCGAGGAACGAGAAGTCGTACATGTTCGCGGGCGGCGCCACCGAGACGAAGCCGGTCACTTCGGGGCGGCGCATCAGCAGTTGCATCCCGATCCATGCGCCGAATGAAAACCCGGCGATCCAGCAATGCTTCGCGTTGGTGTTCATCGACTGGAGATAGTCGAGCGCGGCGGCGGCGTCGGACAGCTCGCCGATGCCCTGGTCGTATTCGCCCTGGCTGCGCCCGACGCCGCGAAAGTTGAAGCGCAGCACGGTGAAGCCCATTTCGTGGAAGGCATAGTGCAGGTTGTAGACGACGCGGTTGTTCATCGTGCCGCCGAACTGCGGATGGGGGTGCAGGATGATCGCCAGCGGCGCATCGCGGCCCTTCTGGGGATGATAACGCCCCTCGATCCGGCCCTCGGGGCCGGGAAAGATCACTTCGGGCATGAACGTCCCTCTTGCCTTGGGGCAGCATTCCTGACAAAAACGCTGCCGAACTCCGGATCGCATAGACTCTGCCCGCCGCCCGTCCGGGGCCGGTGCGGCAGCCTGACCGAGTTAATGGTGGCGCCCACCGGGGTCAATGGAGGCGCCGGTCCGACAGGCGGGGTGGTGACGGAATGAAGCTCTCGACACGGGGACGATACGCGGTCGTGGCGCTTGTCGAACTGGCGCTCGAACCCGAAGGCGCGCGCGTCAACCTGGGCGAACTCGCGCGGCGCGAGGATATCTCGCTGGCCTATCTCGAACAGTTGTTCGTGAAACTGCGCCGCGCCGGGCTGGTCGAGGCGGTGCGCGGCCCCGGCGGCGGCTATGTGCTGGCGAGGCCCGCCACCGAGATCACCATCGCCGACATCCTGCTAGCCGTCGAGGAAACCATCTCGGCGCTCGAACGCGGCGGCGGCGCCGAGGGCGCAAGCTCGGGCACGCGGGCGCAGTCGCTGGCCAACCGCTTGTGGGAAGGGCTGTCGGCGACCATCTACGTCTATCTGCACCGGACCTCGCTGGCCGATGTGGTGGACAACCGGCTGGCGCCCTGTCCGGCAGTGCCGCAGCTTTTCGAGGTGACGGGCTGACCGGCGGGCCGCCGCCCGCGTGATTTCGCAAGGATGAAGAAAGGCCGCCGTCATGGCTGAGCGTGTCTATCTCGATCACAACGCGACCATGCCGCTGCGCCCCGAGGCGCGGGCGGCGATGATCGCGGCGATGGATGTGACGGGCAATCCCTCGTCGGTGCACGGCGAGGGCCGCGCCGCGCGCGGTGTGGTCGAGCGGGCGCGCGCGCAGGTGGCGGCGGCGGTCGGCTGCACGCCGTCCGAGGTGATCTTCACCTCGGGCGCCACCGAGGCGGCCTCGCTTTTGCGGCGCTTCGATGACGGCGTGTCGGTGGAGCCGACCGCGCATGACGCGCTCTGGGCCTGGCACCGGGGCGGGGATGCGATCATCGCCGTGGGCGTCGCCTGCGGCGAGACCGGGATCGTCAATCCCGCGCCCCTGCGCGGTGCGGGCTTCTGGCAATATGGCGGGCTGGCCGGGCGCAACCTGCTGCTCGACGCCACCCAGGCGGTGGGGCGCATCCCCTTCGCCTTCGGCTGGTCGGATGCGCAGGCGGCCATCGTCTCGGCGCACAAGCTGGGCGGCCCGAAGGGGGTGGGCGCGCTGATCCTGAAGGACGGGCTGGACATGGGGACGCTGCAACCGGGCGGCGGGCAGGAACTGGGCCGCCGCTCGGGGACCGAAAACGTCATCGGAATCGCCGGTTTCGGCGCCGCCGCCGAGGCCAGCCAGCGTGATCTTGCGAATGGCGAATGGGACCGGGTTGCAGGGTTGCGCGATCTGTTTGAAGAGGCTATTGCGACCGGCGAAAAGTCTAGTATTTTACTAGGGAAAAACGACCCCAGGCTGCCCAACACCTCGCTCGTCATCACGCCGGGGTGGAAGGGTTCCACCCAGGTCATGGCGATGGACCTCGCGGGTTTTGCGGTCTCGGCAGGTTCGGCCTGCTCGAGCGGCAAGGTCAAGACGAGCCGGGTGCTTCTGGCCATGGGGTTCGACGAGGTGGCGGCCGGATCGGCGATGCGCGTGTCGCTGGGCCTCGGGACGACAAGGGATGAAGTGCTGCGCCTCGCCGAGGCGTGGCTGGCCAAGCGCAGGGCGATAGCCGGGCGCGCGGCATGACGGAAGGAGCGGGAATGAACGTGAGCGAGAAGATCGAGGTCCGTGACGGCGTGGATGAAGCCACCGTCGCCGCCGTGAAGGAGCTTTCGGGCACCTACAAATACGGCTGGGAAACCGAGATCGAGATGGAATTCGCCCCCAAGGGGCTGAACCACGACATCGTGCGCCACATCTCGGGCAAGAACCGCGAACCGGAATGGATGACCGAATGGCGGCTGGCGGCCTATGACCGCTGGCTCCAGATGAAGATGCCCGAATGGTCGATGCTGAACATCCCGGAAATCGACTTCCAGGACCAGTATTACTACGCGCGCCCCAAAAGCATGACGACGCGGCCCAAGTCGATCGACGAGGTCGATCCGCAACTGCTGGCCACCTATGAAAAGCTGGGCATCCCGCTGAAGGAACAGATGGTGCTTGCAGGCGTCGAGGGCGCCGACGACAGCCCCGCCGAGGCCCGCAAGGTCGCGGTCGATGCGGTGTTCGATTCGGTCTCGGTCAAGACCACCTTCCAGGCCGAACTGAAGAAGGCGGGCGTCATCTTCTGCCCGATGTCCGAGGCGATCCGCGAGCATCCCGAACTCGTGAAGAAATACCTCGGCTCGGTCGTGCCGGTCGGCGACAACTACTTCTCGGCGCTCAACAGCGCGGTGTTCTCGGACGGCTCGTTCGTCTATGTCCCGCCCGGCGTGCGCTGCCCGATGGAACTGTCGACCTATTTCCGCATCAACGCCGAAAACACCGGGCAGTTCGAGCGCACGCTCATCGTCGCCGACAAGGGCGCCTATGTCAGCTATCTCGAAGGCTGCACCGCCCCCCAGCGCGACATCGCGCAGCTTCATGCGGCGGTGGTGGAAATCGTCGTCGAGGAAGATGCCGAGGTGAAATATTCCACGGTCCAGAACTGGTATCCGGGCGACGAGGAAGGCCGCGGCGGCATCTACAACTTCGTCACCAAGCGCGCGCTCTGCGCGGGCGACCGGGCGCACATGATGTGGACGCAGGTTGAAACGGGTTCGGCGATCACCTGGAAATATCCGTCCTGCATCCTCAAGGGTGACGACAGCCAGGGGGAATTCTACTCGGTCGCCATCACCAACCACCATCAGCAGGCCGATACCGGCACCAAGATGCAGCATCTGGGCAAGCGCACCCGTTCGCGCATCGTGTCCAAGGGGATTTCGGCGGGCAAGTCGCAGAACATCTATCGCGGCCAGGTCTCGATCCACCCCAGGGCGCGCGAAAGCCACAACTACACCCAGTGCGACAGCCTGCTGATCGGCGAAAACTGCGGCGCGCATACGGTGCCCTACATCGAGGTGAAGAACAATTCCTCGAAGGCCGAACACGAGGCGACCGCATCGAAGATCGCCGACGACCAGTTGTTCTACTGCCGCTCGCGCGGGATGACCGAAGAGGAATCGGTAGCGCTGGTCGTCAACGGCTTCTGCAAGGAAGTGCTGCAGGCCCTGCCGATGGAATTCGCGGTCGAGGCGCAGCAACTGGTCGCCATCAGCCTTGAAGGCAGCGTCGGCTGACCCCAACCGGATTTGCCCGCGCCCTGTCGCGGGAAAGGAGAATACATGCTGAAGATCGAAAACCTGCACGTCCGGCTGGAAGAGGGCGGCAAGGAAATCATCAAGGGTCTGGACCTGACCGTCGGCGCGGGCGAGGTGCACGCGGTCATGGGGCCGAACGGGTCTGGCAAGTCGACCCTGTCCTATGCGCTTTCGGGCCGCGACGGCTACGAGGTCACCGCAGGCACCGCCATGATGGGCGACGTGGACCTGCTGGCCATCGACCCCGAGGCGCGGGCGGCGGCGGGGCTGTTCCTCGCGTTCCAGTATCCGGTCGAAATCCCCGGCGTGAGCAACATGGTCTTTCTGCGCACCGCGCTGAACGCGCAGCGCAAGGCACAGGGGCGGCCCGGCTATTCCTCGGCCCAGTTCCTCAAGCTGATCCGCGAGAAGGCGGCGACGCTGGATATCGACGCCGACATGCTGAAGCGCGCCGTGAATGTCGGCTTCTCGGGCGGCGAGAAGAAGCGCAACGAGATCCTGCAGATGGCGGTTCTGGAACCGATGATGTGCATTCTCGACGAGACCGATTCCGGCCTCGACGTGGACGCGATGAAGCTGGTCGCGCATGGCGTGAACGCGCTGCGGGCGCAGGATCGGTCGTTCCTGGTCATCACCCATTACCAGCGGCTGCTTGACCACATCAAACCCGATGTCGTGCATATCATGGCCGATGGCCGCATCATCCGCACCGGCGGGCCGGAACTGGCGCTCGAGGTCGAGAACAACGGCTATGCCGACATCCTGCGCGAGGTCGCGTGATGGCACTGGCAAACCTGAAGCAGGAGGCGACCGGCACGCGGCTGGCCGCAGCCGTCGTTCCGCCCGGCGGCGTCTGGGCCACGCAGGCACGGCGCGCGGCGCTGGCGCGGGTGGCCGAGATGGGCCTGCCGGGGCGGCGCGACGAATACTGGCGCTTTACCAACCCCGAGACGCTGAACGCCGTCCAGGCCCCCGAGGCCGCCGCCTTCGATGCGGGCGACGAGGCGCCGGCCTTCGCCGATGTCGCCCGCCTGCGCGTGGTTTTCGTCGATGGCGTCTTCGACGCGGCGCAGTCGGACGATCTGTCCGGCGAGGGGCTGGAGATCGCCCGTCTTGCCGATGTGGCGCAGAGCGACATCCACTGGGCGCGCGACCTGTTCGGCGTGCTCGAGGCCGGGGGCCAGCATCCGGTGCCCCGCCCGCTGGCCGCGCTGAACACCGCGACCGCGACTGATGGCGTCGTGATCCGCGCTACCTCGGTCGTTGAACGGCCGGTCGAACTGGTGCTGCAGCACCGCGACGCGGATTCGGACGTGGCGCTGCATCACGTGATCCGGGTGGAAGACGGCGCGTCGCTGACGCTGCTCGAAAGCGGGGCGGGCGCGGCGCGGCTGAACACCGTGGCCGAGGTCGATCTGGGCCATGGCGCGCAGTTCCATCATATCCGCGTGCAGGGCCGCGACCACGACCGCCGCGCCGTCACCGGGCTGTTCGCCCGCATCGCCGAAGGCGCGGTGTTCAAGAGCTTCACCCTCACCTTCAACGGGCGGCTGACCCGCAACGAGGTGGTGATGGACATCACCGGCGACGATGCCAACGCCCATGTCGCGGGCGTGGCTCTGGGCGACGGGCGCGCGTTCCACCACGACGACACCGTGTTCGTCACCCACGGCGCGCTGGCGGGCGAAAGCCGCCAGGTGTTCAAGAAGGTGCTGAGGAACGGCGCCACCGGGGTCTTTCAGGGCAAGATTCTGGTCCGGCCCGGCGCGCAGAAGACCGACGGCTACCAGATCAGCCAGTCGCTGCTGCTGGACGGCGATTCCACCTTCATCGCCAAGCCCGAGCTGGAAATCTGGGCCGATGACGTGAAATGCAGCCACGGCTCGACCTCGGGGGCGATCGACGAGCAGGCGCTTTACTACCTGCGCTCGCGCGGGGTGCCGCTGGTCGAGGCGCAGGATCTGCTGGTGCTGGCCTTCGTGGCCGAGGCGCTCGAGGAAATCGCCGACGAACGGCTGGCCGACGACCTGCGCGGGCGGCTCGAAGGCTGGCTGAACCGCCACCGGGGCTGACGGGGGGCGGGTGTCGGTCTCGCGCGACATGCTGGCCATGTGGCGGCGACCCGCTGCGGTCGTCGCCCGGCAACTGGCGCAGGGCGTGGACGAGGCCCGCGCGCTGGCCATGCTGCTGGCGGGCTGCCTGTTGATGTTCGTCAGCGAGCTGCCGGTCTTGCAGCGTCAGGCCATCGACGCGGGCGCAGGCGACGATTTCCTGCGCCGGGCAAGCTATGCCTTCATGGCATGGATGATGCTCGCGCCGCTGGCGCTTTACGGGCTGGCGGCGCTGGGGCGGCTGGGCGCCCGCGTCTTCAGGCTGCGGGCAACGGGCTACGGGTCGCGCCTCGCGCTGTTCTGGGCGCTGCTGAGCGCGGCACCGGCGGTGCTGCTCTACGGGCTGACGCTGGGCCTTGTCGGGCCGGGACCGGCGGCGCAGGCGGTGGGCGCGGTCTGGATCGCCGCCTTCGTGATCTTCTGGACCATCGGCCTGCGCGTGGCGGGCCAAAGGGGGCGTGATGCCGGATCAACCGCTTGATGTCGCGGCGCTGCGCGCCGAATTCCCGATCCTGTCGCGGCAGGTGAACGGGCGCCCGCTGGTCTATCTCGACAACGGCGCCTCGGCGCAAAAGCCGCAGGTGGTGATCGACGCGATAACCAATGCCTATGCGCATGACTATGCCAACGTCCATCGCGGCCTGCATTACCTGTCGAGCGTCGCAACCGAGAAATACGAGAACGTCCGCAAGGTGGTGCAGCGCTTTCTTCATGCGGCACATGAAGACGAGATCGTCTTTACCTCGGGCGCGACCGAGGGCGTGAATCTGGTCTCCTACGCCTGGGCCGCGCCGCGTTTCCAGCCCGGCGACGAGATCGTGCTTTCGGTGCTGGAGCATCACGCCAATATCATTCCGTGGCATTTCCTGCGCGAGCGGCAGGGCGTGGTGCTGCGCTGGGTCGAACCCGCGCCCGACGGCAGCCTCGATCCGCAGGTGGTGCTGGATGCGATCGGGCCGAAAACCCGGCTGGTCGCGGTGACGCAGCTCTCGAACGTCACCGGCACCGTGGTCGACGTGAAGGCGATCTGCGACGGCGCCCGCGCGCAGGGCGTGCCGGTGCTGGTCGACGGCTCGCAGGGTGCGGTGCATCTGCCGGTGGATGTGCAGGACATCGGCTGCGATTTCTACGTCATCACCGGGCATAAACTGTATGGGCCATCGGGGTCGGGCGCGATCTATATCCGCCGCGAACGGCAGGCCGAGATGCGCCCCTTCATGGGCGGCGGCGACATGATCGACATGGTGACCCGCGAGACCGTCACCTATGCCGCCCCGCCCCTGCGCTTCGAGGCGGGCACGCCGGGCATCGTCCAGACCATCGGCATGGGCGTGGCGCTGGAATGGATGATGGCGAAGGGCGTGGCCCGGCTGGCCGCGCACGAGGCCGATCTTGCGGCTTACGCGGGCGAAAGGCTGGGCGCGCTGAACTGGCTGAGCCTGCAGGGCACGGCACCGGGCAAGGCCGCGATCTTTTCCTTCACCATGGCCGGACCCGCCCATGCGCACGACCTGTCGACGGTGCTGGACAAGCGCGGCGTCGCCGTGCGCGCGGGCACCCATTGCGCCATGCCGCTGATGGATTTCTTCGGCGAAAGCGCCACCTGCCGCGCGTCGTTTGCCGCCTACAACACCCGCGACGAAGTCGACTCGCTGGTCGACGCGCTGCACCTCTGCCACGAGCTTTTCGGCTGAGTTTCACGTTGCAACGGGGGGATGCCTCGGCTATGGCAGCGCGCACGCACCCGTAGCTCAGCTGGATAGAGCGTTGCCCTCCGAAGGCAAAGGCCACACGTTCGAATCGTGTCGGGTGCGCCATTTCCTTTACAGCGTGATGAACGCCGGAGGCCGTGGTCCCCCGTCGCCCCGCCTACCTTCCCCCCTCGCGCACCCGCAGCCCGTCGAACAGCAGCCGCTTGAGCTCGGCGCCGCGTGTCCGGCGGTCGTGGATCGTGCCACCGCAGAGCATGACCCCGCCCAGCGCATGATCGAGGATGGCAAAGCTCTCGACCGTCAGATCGGGCCGCAACAGTCCCGCCGCCATGCCGGGGCGGGCGGCGTCGTGCAGGATGCGGGCGACCTCGGCCCGTTCCTGGGCGAAATCCGGGGCGCGGCGTTCGTGCTGCATCGCCTCGACCAGACCGCCGTTGCGGATGTAGAGCGCCAGCTTCAGGTCGACCAGCGCCTCGAGATCGCCGGGATCGCCCTTCAGGGCGGCGGCGAATTCGCGGAACTCGCGCATGTTGCGCTCGAACAGGGCGAAGGCGAGCTCGGTGCGGGTGCTGAAGTTGCGATAGAGCGTGGCACGCCCGACCCCGGCCTCGACGGCAATCTCGGCCAGCGGCACGTCAAAGCCGCGTTCGGCGAACACCCGGTCCGCAGCGGCCAGGATGGCGCGACGGTTGCGGTCGGCATCGGCGCGCAACGGCCGGGCGTCGGCCCCGGTGCAGGGGTCGGGTTCGGCTTCGGTAATGGACATGGGCACCTTATACGCGGTTCACTCGCGCGGCACCTTGGCACATCCGGCCGTTTCTGTCACCGAAAGCCGGAGCATTTCGCAGCCGGATGGCACATCCGGCGTCCGCGACAATGCGACAACGGGAAAGCAAGGCATTTCGCAGCCGGATGGCACATCCGGCGTCCGCGACAATGCGACAACGGGAAAGCAAGGCATTTCGCAGCCGGATGGCACATCCGGCGCCCGCGACGATGCGAAGCGCCTAACGCCGCACCGCCGGGGTTTCCACCGGCAGCCCGTTGCCGCGCGCCCGCAGGTAGAGTTCGAGGTCTTCCCATACCGGGTCATCGTCCGCAGGGGGCGCGGCGCGCACGGATTCGTGGCACCAGCGGATCATGCGATCAAGCGAGCCGATGTCCTGCCAGAGCTGGCGATAGATCGGAAAGCCGTTGGCCTGCCCCTGGCTGAGCACCTCGCCGCGCAGTCGCATGCCTTCGTTGGTGACGTGGCAATCGGCGCAGGCAAGGTCCAGTTGCCCGCGCGGGGTGTAGTAATACTCTTCGCCGCGGGCGTGGGCCTCGGTCAGTTCGGGCCGGTCAAGCGCCACCGCGACCGGCAGCCCGCGCGACTGGTGCATGACATAGGCGTCCAGCGCGGTCATGTCCGTCGCCCCGCGTGGCAGCGGATCGAGGCCCAGCCGTTCGGTGCGGCAATAGTCGATCTGTTCGTCGATGGTCACGATCCGGTCGCGCTCGTCGGACCAGACCGGATAATGCGCCCCGACCCCGCGCATCGACCCGGTCGCGTCGCCATGGCAGCCGGTGCAACCCTCCTGCGCCCAGAGCGCGGCGCCCTGATCGACCCAGAGCAGGCCGGGGTTGGCGAAATCGTCGTCCTGCAACGCCTGCGTTTCCGGCATCAGGAAATCATAGCCCGAGACGGGTTCGGCCTGTGCAGGCGCGGCCAGCAGCAACAGGACGGCAAGCGCCCTCATGTCACGGTCAGATCGGCGCTTGCGGTGGTCACGTCGCCGTTCTGGTCGATCCACTCGAATTCGACCGGGCCGCTTTCGGTCGCGCGCAGGCTGAAGGTGAAGATCGGATTGGCCGAGATCCCCGGTTCAAGCCGCACCTGCACCACCACCTCGCCCAGATAGCGGCAGGTGAAATCGGTGATGATGTTCACCGGGATCAGCGTGCCCTGGGTGGAATAGGTGAAACCGTTGTCCATCGGATGCATGATCATGGCGCGGATTTCGACCGCCTCGCCTGCGGCGGCGGTTTCGGGCACGCGGATACGGGTGTTGAACATCAGAACTGGGCCTCGAGCGTGGTGCAGGCGCTGACGACGACGCGGATTTCATGGATGGCGCGGATCAGGGTGCCGTCCGCCGTCTCGGCCACGCAGATGATCTGCTGGGTGCCGTTGAGACGGATGTTGGTCGCAATGGCGGCCTCGGCGGCGGCGGGGCCGAAGCTGACCGCGAACAGCGCGGCGCGCGGGTTGTTTTCGGAAAACAGCGCCATGCGGGTGATGCGGTCGGGGGCGTCCATGGCGCGCTCGGCGCGCACGGTGATCGGCACGGAATTGCCGGTCTCGGCCAGAGCCGGGGCCTCGATGATGATCGGACCGTCGGTGAAGGGGCGGTCGTCGCCGAACGCCTCGGTGATCGCGGCGGCGGCGTCCGCCGGGGTGGCGGCGGCGGGCAGCGGCACCACGGCGATGGCGGCAAGACCACCGGCTCCGGCCAGCAAGCGGCGGCGGTCGATCATTGCAAGGTCTCCAGATAGGCGGCGATGGCGGCGATCTCGTCAGGCGTCAGGATCGGGCGGCCCGCATATTCGGGGGCCACGTCGATCAGGCCCTCGGTGATGCCGAAGGCGGGCATGACGGTATCGGGAAAGGTCGTGCGCGGGTCGGTGATGAAGCGGATGAACCAGTCGCGGTCGTGGCGGCTGCCCACCCCGTCGAGCGCGGGGCCGATGTTGCCCTGCGCATCGGGAGGGATGCCGAGGCCGGGGATCGCGTGGCAGATGGTGCAGTTGCCTTTTTCGGAATCCACGATCAGCGCCGCGCCCAGCCGCGCCTGCGCATCCTGTGCCGAAGCGCCGCCCGCAAGCACCAGCATCAGCCCCAGAGCTGTGATGTCAGCGTGTCGAACCATGAATTTGCATACCTCGCCTCGGCGGCATGGGTGTCCGCATCCGCACCCAGCGGCGTCGTGCCGCCGCCTGGGCGGATCGCGGCGATGCCGTCTGCTGTCTGCGCATAGACATCGGCGACCGAAAAGCCCCAGTCCGGCGCGGCAAGGCTGTAGCAGGTGTTGATGAGCTTGCGCGGGGCAGGATCATCGCCCGCGATTCGCGCGGCAAGGGCGGCGGCGCAGGCGCTGCCCTGCTGGGCGGCGGAAAAGCCCGATTTCGGCATCTCGCCCATGATCGCGGCGTCACCGATGATGAACACGCCGGGGGCGAGGGTGGATTCGAAGCTCACCGGATCGACCGGGCACCAGCCGATGCCGCCGTCCAGCCCGGCATCCAGCGCCAGCGCCCCGGCACGCTGCGGGGGTATGACGTTGGCCACGTCCGCCGTGATGTCGTCGAAGGCGGTGGATACCCGCATCGTGGCGGGATCGACGGCTTCGACCTCGCCCGATTCGGCGCCGGGGATGCGCTCGATGAGGCCGGGATACAGCGCGGCCCAGCATTCCTCGAACAGGCCCTGTTTGGAAAACCCGTCCTGCGCGTCCAGCACGATGATCTTCGACGCGGGCTTTGCCGCCTTCAGGTAATGCGCGATGAGCGAGATGCGTTCATACGGCCCCGGCGGGCAGCGAAACGGCGGGCGGGGGATGGCGACGACCACGGTGCCGCCGTCCTCCATCTCGACCAGTTGCCGCCGCAGAAGCCCGGTCTGCGACCCGGCCTGCCAGGCGTGCGGCATCGCTTCGGCGGCCTCCGGCGAATAGCCGTCGATGGCGGCGAAGTTCAGGCTGATGCCCGGCGACAGCAGGACATAATCGCCGGTGACCACCTCGCCGCCTTCCAGCGTCACCTCGCGGGTGGCGGGATCGAAGCCCACCGCCGCGCCCGAGGCCCATCGGGTGCCGGTAGAGGCAAGGCCGTCATATTCAAAGCTGATCCGGTCGCCGTCCCACAATCCGCCGATGACGCCGTTGGAAAACGGGCAGGAATGAAAGCGCGGGGTCTGCTCGATCACCGTGATCTCGACCTCGGGTGCCAGCCTGCGCAGGGTGCGGATGAAGGACGCGCCGCCATAGCCCGCACCGACCACGGTGACGCGCGGCCCCGCGCCCCGTGCCAGGGCGGGCGCGGCCAAAGGCAGGGCGGCCAGCGAGGCGACGAACGTGCGGCGCTGCATCTTCATGGCGCGACCTCCGCGAACCAGTCGGCAAGGGCGGTGACTTCGGCCCCGGTATATGACGGGGCGAGGCGCGGCATGATCGTGCCGGGGATGCTGCCGTCGGCATAGCCGCTCAACTGCCGGGCGATCTCGCCCGCGTCGCGGCCCGCAAGCGCCGGAATCTCGCCGCCGCCGCGGCCCTCGGGACCGTGGCACGAGAAGCAGGCGACGGCCAGCGCCGCGCCGTCCGCATCACCCGGCCCGGCCAGCGCCGACAGCGGGCCTAGCGCGACGGCCAGTGTTGCGATTGCAAGGCGATGATGCCCGGACATGGCTGACCCTCCTTCGGGTTTCCGTCCTCGAAAGCGGGCGGCGCAGAGCTGGGACGCGATGCCCGTTTCCGCTTGCCCGGATTCAAGATCGCTGGCATGGTAGTTGTCAAGGCCGGATTCCCGCCACAGGTTTCGTGGCCCGGCACGGGAGATCAAATCGCATAGCCGCGCGGGCGCCCGGTCGGGCGTCGCGTATGCCAAGGAGGAGCCGATGTCCTACACTCTCACCATCAACGGCGAACCACACGAGGTCGACGCCGCGCCCGAGACACCGCTTTTGTGGGTCCTGCGCGATCATCTCGGCATGACCGGCACCAAATACGGCTGCGGCATCGCCCAATGCGGGGCCTGCACCGTTCACATCGACGGACAGGCGCTGCGGTCGTGCAACCTGCCGGTCGATGCGGTGGCCGGAGCCGACATCCGCACCATCGAGGGGCTGGACCAGGACGGCGAGCACGTCCTGCAGAAGCTGTGGGTGGAAATGAACGTCGCGCAATGCGGCTATTGCCAGTCGGGCATGCTGATGGCGGCGGCCAGGCTGCTCGAGGACAACCCCGACCCCAGCGACCGCGACATCGACCTGCGTATCGACAACATCTGCCGCTGCGGCACCTATCCGCGCGTGCGCGAGGCAATCCATCGCGCCGCCGAAATCATGCGCGGTTGAGGGAGGGCAAGCCATGAAGGACCATGTGACCAATTCCGCCACGATCAGCCGCCGCGGCTTCGTCGTCTCGATGCTGGGCGCGGGCGGCGCGCTGGTGATCGGCTCGCTGCAATCGCAGGCCGCCGAGATCGGCTCGACCCCCTGGGAAGGCCCGGTCGCCGAAGGCGCGCAGCAGTTCACGCCCTGGATCGCCATTCAGCCCGACGGCAAGGTGATCGTCTATGTCACGCATCCCGACATCGGCAACGGGCCGGTGACGCAGGCGGTGTCCTACATCTACGAGGAACTCGCGCCGCGCTGGGACGACCTGCAGGCGGAATATGCCTCGCCGAACCGCAACTACCGGCTCGACAACGTCTACAGCAACGTCGGCGGGCCGCTGGCCTATTTCTCCGGCCGCTCGACCTCCGAGCCGCGCCGGACCGCCTACATGACCGCCGCCGCCGGGGCGCGCGAGCGGCTGAAGGCCGCCGCAGGCGCCGCCTGGGGTGTCGATCCGGCTGCGATCACCGTCGCCGAGGGGCGGCTTGCCCATGCGGAATCGGGCAATGACGCCCCCTTCACCGATTTCCTCGCCGCCGCTGCCGCGATCACGCTCGACCCCGAGCCGCAGCCCAAGCCGCGCGAGGAATGGACCTTCCTCGGCAAGCAGGCGCCCGGCAAGATCCAGCTTCCGCTCATCGTGCGGGGGCAGGCGACCTACGGGATCGACGTGCGCCTGCCGGACATGGTCTATGCCGCGCTGCGGCAAAGCCCGGTGATGGGCGGGCGGCTCAAGTCGTTCGACTTCGACGCCATCCGCGACATGCCCGGCGTCCGCGCCGCCGTCGAAGTGGTGCCCAACGACCCCGGCGAGCCGAACAAGGTCGAGCCGCCGTTTCCCTTCGGCATGGCGCCGCTGACCTCGGCGGTGGCGGTGATCGCCGACCATTACTGGCAGGCGCGCACCGCGCTGGATGCGCTGCCGATCGAATGGGATGACGGCCCCGGCACGAAATGGGCCGATATCGAGATGATGAACCAGGCTGCAATGGCCGCCGTATCCGGCGACGAGGAAGGCAATGTCCTGTTCTCGGTCGGCGATGTCGAGGCGGAACTTGCCCGTGGCGGCACCGTCGTCGAGGCCGAATATCTGACCCCCTATTGCGACCACGTGAACATGGAGCCGCTGAACTCCACCGCCATCGTCACCGACGACCGGGTGGAGATCTGGCACCCCGGCCAGCACACGCAGATGGCCTGGGCCATGGCGGTGCAGCAGACCGGCGTTGCCCCCGAAAACGTCGAGGCGCACCAGACCTTCGTCGGCGGCGGCTTCGGGCGGCGGGTGTTCTCCGAGGATGCGCGCATGGGCGTGGCCGTGGCGCAGCAATATCCGGGCGTCCCGGTTCACACGATCTGGAGCCGCGAGGAATCGATGCGCCAGGGCCGCTACAAGCCGCTCATGGCCGCCAGGCTGCGGGCGCGGCTGGGCGACGACGGGCTGCCGACCGCCTTGCATGTGCGCGTCGCGGGCGGCCCCGGATTCTGGACGCTCGGCGTGGCCGACCAGGCCCTGCCGCTGGTGATCGACAACGTCCAGGTCGATGCGGTCACGGTGTCGGATTTCCATATCCTCACCGGCTCGTATCGCGGGCCGGGTTACAACTCGGCCACGTTCTTCCTTGAAAGTTTCGTCGACGAGATGGCGCAGGCCGCCGGGCAGGACCCGCTTGACTACCGGATCGCGCTTTACTCGAAATGGGCCGACGAGGGCTGGGTCAAGGTGCTCGAGGAACTGCGCGACAAGTCGCACTGGGGCGAGCCGCTGCCCGCCGGTCAGGCGCGCGGGGTCGCCATCGGCAACTGGGGCATGGGCGGGCGCGCGAATGCGGGCACGACCTGCGGCGCCGTGGTCCATGCCGAGGTCGATGCCGAGGGCCGAATCCGGCTGCACGGGATCGACGTGGCTTTCGATTCGGGCCGGGTGATGAACCGCGATGCGGTGAAGGCCCAGCTTGAAGGCGGGGTCATCATGGGCCTGAACATGGCCATGAACGAGAAGATCACCGTGCAGAACGGCCGGGTCGTCGAAGGCAACTACGACCAGTATCCGATGCTGCGCATCGGCGACATCCCGGACATCCGCATCCATTTCGGCGGGCTGACCGACGACGACCGCTACGACGAGATGGGCGAGCCGCCGATGGGTCCGGTCGGCCCGGCACTGGCCAATGCGGTGTTCGCGATCACCGGCAAGCGGATGCGCACGCAACCGTTCCGCGAACACGATCTGAGCTGGGGCGGTGCCGCGTAAGCGGCACCCCACGACTGAACGGCGCGTCAGACGCCATCCTCAACGCGGGACGGGACAGTGAAAACATTCAGGATCTTGCTTGTCGCCTTGATCGTCGTGATCGTGGTCGGCTGGTGGTATGTCACGCGCATACCCTCATCACCCTTCGACGGTGTGGCGCAGGCGCCGACCTTCACCCTGGAAGAGGGCGAATACGTCGCCCGCGCCGCCGACTGCGTGGCCTGCCACTCGACCGAGGACGGCAAGCCGTTCGCGGGCGGGCTGGAAATGGGCACGCCGCTGGGGTCGATCTTCGCCACCAACATCACGCCGGACCCGGTGCACGGGATCGGCAATTACACGCTGGCGCAGTTCGACAACGCGGTGCGGCGCGGTGTGCTGCCGGACGGCACCCGGATTTACCCGGCGATGCCCTATCCGTCCTATGCCAAGCTGACGGATGAAGACGTGGCCAAGCTCTACGACTACTTCATGCACCACGTCGAGCCGGTGGCCGAACCGATCCCCGAAAGCGACATCCCCTGGCCGCTGAGCATCCGCTGGCCGCTCGAGGCCTGGAACGTCGCCTTCTACCGCAGCGGCACCTATCAGCCCGACCCGGCGCAGGATGATCTGTGGAATCGCGGCGCCTATCTGGTGCAGGGCGCGGGGCATTGCGGTTCGTGCCACACGCCGCGCGGGTTCGCCATTCAGGAACGGGGCTACGATGAAGGCGACGCCGCCTTCCTGACCGGCGGGCTGCTGGACGGCTGGTATGCGCCGCCGCTGCGCAACGGCGCGGTCAGCGGGCTTGGCAACTGGAGCGAGGACGAGATCGCCGCCTTCCTGCGCACCGGGCGCAACCGGCATGGCGTGGTGTTCGGCTCGATGATGGAGGCGTTCAACAACTCGACCGCCTTCATGACCGACGACGACCTGCAGGGCATCGCCCGCTACCTTGCCAGCCTGCCGGGTGAATCGAGCAACTGGGAATATGATGCCTCGACCACCGACATGCTGCTGGCAGGCGATTTCGCCGAAGGTTCGGGCGCGGAAATCTATCTCCAGCGCTGCAGCTACTGCCACGGCCGCGACGGGCTGGGGCGGGGCGAATTCCTGCCGCCGCTGGCGGGCGCTGCCTCGGCGGTCGCGCCCCACGCGGATTCGGCGATCAATCTGGTCCTGAACGGCGCAGGCCGCGTGGTATCGGGCGGGGTGCCCGATTCCTACCGGATGCCGCCGTTCCGCATCCCGCTGAACGACCGCGAGATCGCCGAGGTGCTGACCTTCATCCGCAGCGCCTGGGGCAATGATGCCAGCGCGGTGACGGCAGAGCAGGTGGCCGATCTGCGCGAACGCACCGACCCGATGAGCGACCGTGTCATCGTGTTGCAGATGCGCTGAGAACTGCCCGGCCCGCCCTGCGCGGGCCGGATCGCATCCGGGGGGTGACGATGACCGCTCTTGCCGCGACCATGACCGTGCAACCGCACCAGGCGCTGCAGACCGACGACGCGCGGGCGATCCTGACCTTCGCGCGCGATGCGCTGGCCGCCGGGCGGCGGGTGGCGCTGGTGACGCTGACCGGCATCGTCGACGGCGCGGCCCGCGCGCTGGGCGCGCATATGGCGGTGGCGGATGACGGCGGCTATTGCGGTTACATCTCGGGCGGCTGCGTCGAATCCGCCGTCGCCGCCGAGGCTTTGCTGGCGATCAGCGCCGGTGCCGACCGGGTGCTGCGGCTGGGCAAGGGGTCGGACATTTTCGACATCCGGCTGCCGTGCCGGGGCGGGATCGTGCTGTCGATCCATGTGTTGCGCGACGGCGCGGCCATCGGCGCAGTGCTGGACGCGCTGGCCGCGCGGCAACCGGCGGCGCTGGCCCATGATCCGGCGGGGGTGCTGGAGCGGCACCCGGCCCCGGCGCAGACCGGATGGCAGGCGGGCCGCTTCGTCACCGCCTACCGCCCGCCGCTGCGCGTGCATCTGCTGGGCCAGGGGATCGAGGCGCAGGCGTTCGTCGCCCTCGCCGCCGCCGCCGGGATCGAGATTGCGGCCGTCACCGGGCACAAGCCGCCTGCGGCGGACGGGCTGGATGCGCATTCGGCGGTGGTGCTGCTGCAACACGACCTCGACCGCGAACTGCCGCTGCTGCGCGCGGCGCTGGCCAGCCCGGCCTTCTATATCGGCTGCCTCGGCAGCAAGCGCACCCATGACACGCGCCTTGCCGCGCTGCGCGCCGAGGGCTGGGGGGATGCCGCCCTGCGCCGCATCCGCGCCCCGGTGGGCCTGTTCGGCCCGGCCCGCGACGCGCGCAGCATCGCGGTCTCGGTGCTGGCCGAAATCCTGTCGCTGTGCCAGCCGGGTGCGGGATGAGCGGCGCCATCGCCGTCGCGGTGCTGGGCGCGGGGCTGGCGACACGCTTCGGCAGCGACAAGCTGGCCGCCCCGCTGCACGGCAGGCCGCTGGCCCATCATGTGCTTGCGGCCCTGGCGGGCTTCGACTGGCCGCAAAAGCTGTTGGTCTGCCGTGGCGCCCCCGACTGGAGCCGCGCCTATGCGCAGGCGGGGTTCACCCTGCTGCAACTGCCCGACGCCAGCGCCGGTCTGCGCGGCTCGATGCACCGGGCGGCGCAGGCCGCGACCTGCGAGCGGCTGCTGATCTGCCTTGCCGACATGCCGCAGGTGCCGCGCGCGCATCTGCAGGCGCTGCTTGACGCCGCGCGCGACTGGCCGGGGGCGGTGGCCTCGGTCGCGCCCGGCTATCGCGGCCCGCCCGCAATCCTGCCGGTCGCCGCCCTGCGCGGCCTGCCTGCCACCGGCGACGAGGGCGCCCGCCCGCTGCTGCAACAGGCGCGACAGGTTGCGGGCGAAAGCGCGTGGTTCGCGGACATCGACCGCACCGGGGATCTGGAGCGCCTCGCCGCCCCGATGGCACCCCGGCAGGCCGGTCAGCGGTAGGGGATCGGCCCCGCCTCACACCGGCTGTTCGCGGCGTCCGTGGCGGCTGCCGGGGGCGGTCGTCTCGCCGGTGTCCATTGCGGCGCGATAGCCTGCGTGGACCGCCGCCGCGATGGTGTTCGGGGCTTCGGCGTCGCCGATGCGGCGCAGCGAGCGGACGGGTCCGGCGGCGCCACCGTCCACCAGCGGGCGCAGGGCGTCGTAAAGGCCGGTGACCGGAATCCGGCGGCAGACCGGGATGACCAGATCGCAGGCCAGTTCCGACAGCCGCCCCGAGAACACGCATTCCAGTTCGGCGCGGCCCGGATCGAGGGCGCGGATCATCCGGCTGGTGACGATCCCGACTCCGGCCTCGACCAGCGCGGCGTTCGAGGCGTGGATTTCGCCGGTGAACACCCCGTATTCGCAGGGTTTCCCGGCGGGCGTGACCAGCGTGACCCGATGGCCCGCCTGCCGCAACTGCAATGCGAGGACCGACCCCATGTAATAGTGATCGTCGTCATAGATCACGACATGATCGGCGGCGAGGTCCTGCCGGTCCAGCACCACCTCGGCGCTGGCGATCATGCCGGGGGCCGTGCGCGCAAGGCCGGTGGCGGAATGGCGGCCGATGGTATCGGCGGCCCATGTCGCGCCGGTGGCGATCACGACGTGATCCGCGCCGAGATCGGCGATGTCGGCGGCCTCGATCCGGCTTTCGGGAAACAGGCCGACATTCGCCAGCTTGCCGATCTGGCCCAGCCGCCAGTCACGCACCCGCAGCCATTCGCCCAGGCCGGGCAGGCGCGATTCGCGCGTCACCCGCCCGCCCGGCACGCGCCCGGCCTCGGCCAGCATCACCCGGTGGCCGCGTTCGCCCAGCACCCGCGCGGCCTCGAGACCCGCCGGGCCTGCGCCGACGACCAGCACGCTTTCGGGCCGGGCGCTGCGCCCGGTGCGTTCGGGATGCCAGCCGAGGCGCCATTCCTCGCCCATGGTCGGGTTCTGGGTGCAGCGGATCGGCACGCCCGAGGAATCATGCGCGTAGCAGATGTTGCAGCCGATACATTCGCGGATGTCATCGTAGCGGCCCTCCTCGATCTTGCGCGGCAGGAACGGGTCGGCAATCGACGGGCGGGCGGCGCCGATCAGGTCCTGGTGCCCGGCGCGGATCACCCGCGCCATCGTGTCGGGAGATGTGAAGCGCCCGACCGCCACCACCGGCCTCGCCGTCAGCGATTTCGCGCGGGCGACGCTGTCGGCCAGCGACGCCTCCTTCACGAAGCGGCTGGTGCCCATCTCGATGCCGTAGTCGGGCACGGTCAGGTCCCAGAGGTCCGGCAGGTCGGCCAGCAGGCCGAAGGCGTCGTAGGTTTCGGGGTCGGCGAGATCGACGCTGAACCGCGTGGCGACGGCCAGCTTGCCCTTCACCGCCTCGCGGGTGTCCTCGATCAGTTCGCGGACGATGCGGACCCGGTTCCCAAGCGCGCCGCCGTATTCGTCGCTGCGGTCGTTGATCGTCGGATCGAGGAATTCCGACAGCAGGTAGCCGTGGGTCGCGTAGACATAGACGATGTCGAACCCGGCCTCGACCGCACGGCGCGCGGCGTCGCGGTGCCAGCGGCGGATGTCGCGGATGTCCTGCCGGTCGATCCGGCGGGTCTGGCCGGGGTAGAACACGCCGGAATCGGTCTGCGGCCGGTTGCGCAAACCCAGAGGCGGCAGCCGCGAGGCGAGGTTCATCACCATGCCGCCGCCGATCCACAATTCCACCCCGGCCAGCGCGCCATGCGCGTGGACCGCATCGGTCATCAGCCGGTGGCCGCGGATGTCGCCGTCGTCCCAGAGCGCCGCATAGGGAAAGCCCGCGTTGTCCGAGGTCGGATGGATCGAGCAATATTCGGTATTCACCACCCCCCAGCCGCCCTCGGCCTTCATGCCGCGCATCGCCGCCGCCGCCTGCGGCCGCTGCCAGCCCATGCCCGCGCAATGCGGCACCTGGTAGAAGCGGTTGCGGGTCGTGACCGGCCCGATCCTCACCGGGTCGAACAGGATGTCGTGGCTGGGGTCGCGCATGTCCGTCGCTCCGTGTCGTCTGCTGCCCGGCAGGTGAATATTTGAGCGCTCAAATAAATGTTGAGTCAAGCAACCATCCCGCATACCCTTCCGCCAGACCGGATCGGGTGTGAAGGCAGAACGGGTCACGCCGACCAGCCAGGGAGAGGAACATGCACCATATCACGAAGACGGCGGCCAGCGTGATCGCTGCGCTGATGCTGGCCGCAGGCGCGGCACAGGCCGCCGATCCCGACCTGACGGTATTCGACTGGGCCGGGTATGAAGACCCCGGCTTTTTCGCCGATTACGTCGAGAAATACGGCGACGCGCCGACCTTCGCCTTCTTCGGCGACGAGGAGGAAGCCTTCCAGAAGCTGCGCTCGGGGTTCCGCGCCGATGTCGTGCGGCCCTGTTCGCAGTCGATGTCGCGCTGGATGGACGCCGGGCTGCTCGCGCCGTTCGATACCGGGCGCATCCCGCTCTGGGACGATCTCGACCCGGCCTTCCGCGACATGCCGGCCTTCCAGAGGGACGGCGAGCATTATTTCGTCCCGATGGACTGGGGCTACACGATGCTCACCTACAACACCGACTATCTGGACGCATCTGACGTGCAGTCGTTGCAGGCGTTTGCCGATCCGGCCCATGCGGGCCGCGTCTCCATCGGCGACAACGTCGATGACGCCTATGCGCTGGCCTTCCTGGCGACCGGCGTGACCGACTGGACCACGGCCACCGACGAACAGTTCGAGGCGGCCTCGGCCTTCCTGCGCCGGGTGCACCAGAACGTGCGCGCCTACTGGGCCGACGGCTCGTCGCTGGCGCAGCTCATGCAGAGCGGCGAGGTCTATCTTGCCTGGGCCTGGAACGAGACCTACTGGACCATGACCGCCGAGGGCTATCCCATCGCCATCAACAAGGACACCGACGAAGGCGTTTCAAGCTGGACCTGCGGCTTTGCGCGGCTGGCGGACGGGGCCGGGTCCGAGGACAAGGTCTATGATTTCATCAATGCCTGGCTTCAGCCCGAGACGGCGGAATATCTGGTGACCGAATGGGGCTACGGCCATCCCAACGCCGCCGCCATGGCGGCGCTGCCGCAGGATGAACTGGCGGCGGTCGGGCTGGATTCGACCGAGGCGATCCGCGAGAACACGCTCTGGCAATCACCGCCGCCCGCCGCGCTGCGCGAACGGATGATCGCCGAATTCGAGCTGATCAAGGCGGGGTTCTGACCCAGGGCAATCGGGCGAACCGCATGTTCCGTCATTGCGCGGCGCAAGCCGAAGCAACCCGTGCCGGGCGAGTGGATTGCCGCGTCGCCTTCGGCTCCTCGCAATGACGGTAACCATCAATCGTCATTGCGAGGCGGCGCAGCCGACGAAGCAACCCCGATGTTGCGTGTGAGCGGTCGGGGTTGCTTCGGCTTCGCCTCGCAATGACGGGACATGCCGTTCGCGCGATTGCCCCGGCTTCTGACCCGGCAGGCGCCGGGGCCGGTCGCGCGGCCCCGGTGGCTCATTCAAAGAGGACGATGGATTCGGCGCCCCAGCCGACCGACACCCTGCTTCCCGACGGCAGGACCGAACGTCCGGCGGTGTTGCGCATCGAGATGGTGATCGGCGCGGCGCCGCCGTCCAGTTGCACGGTGTAATAGGTCATGTCGCCGTAATAGGAATTGCCGGTGACGGTGCCCGGCGTCGCGCGTTCGGCGGGTTCCACCCGGTCCGACAGGATGGTGAACATCTCGGGGCGCACGCCGACCGTGTCGATGGTCGCGGAGTCCAGCGGCGCGGGCACGAGGGCAGGGGGGATCGTCACCCGTCCCAGCGCCGTGACATCGACGGTGACGCCCGCCGCGTCGCGCGACACGAAGGTTGCGGGCAGGAAGTTCATCACCCCGATGAAGGACGCCACCCGCTTGGTGCGGGGGTGGCGATACAGCTCCTCGGGCGAGGCAAGCTGCGCGATCCGGCCCTCGAACATGACCGCGATGCGGTCGGACATGATGAGCGCCTCTTCCTGGTCATGGGTGACGAGGATGAAGGTGATGCCGATGGATTGCTGCAATTCGCGCAGCTCGACCTGCATCTGTTCGCGCAGCTTCTTGTCCAGCGCCGAGAGCGGCTCGTCCAGAAGGACCACCTTGGGCCGCATGACCAGCGCGCGGGCCAGCGCGACGCGCTGGCGCTGGCCGCCGGACAGTTCGTGCGCGGCACGCCTGCCGTAGTCAGCCAGATCGACCATCTCGAGCGCCTTCTCGACCTCGGCGGCGATCTGCGCGCGCGGCATCCGCCGCGTCTTCAGCCCGTAGCCGACGTTTTCGGCGACATCGAGATGCGGAAAGATGGCGTAGCTCTGGAACACCATGTTCGTCGGGCGCCGGTTCGCCGGGATGTCGGCCATCGGCCTGCCGTCGATGGCGATGGTGCCCGAGGTCGGTTCGTCGAAGCCCGCGATCAGGCGCAGCAGCGTGGTCTTGCCGCAGCCCGACGGCCCTAGCAACGAGAAGAATTCGCCCTCACGGATGTCGGCGCTGATCCCCTTGAGCGCCTGGAAGCTGCCGAAGTCGCGCGTGACCCCGGCGATCTCGATGATGCTGTTGCCCGTGCCAGCCGCCATTTACATCAGTCCTCCGATGGCCGAAGCCTCAATGCCCTGCCTGCGCGCCGCGCGCCGCCGCAGCCATTCCGCCACCACCAGCAGCACGATCGACAGGGCCAGCAGCAGGGTGCCCAGAGCCATGATCGAGGGCAGCTTGGTCGGAAAGCGAAGCTGGCTCCAGATGTAGACGGGCAGGGTGACTTCGGTGCCCGTCAGGAAGAAGGCGATCATGAATTCGTCGAGCGAGATCGTGAAGCAGATCAGCAGGCTGGAAATGACCCCCGGCATGACCAGCGGCAGCGTCACCCGCCGGAAGGTGCCCCAGCGCGATTCCTCGAGATCGAGCGAGGCTTCCTCGAGGCTGATGTCGAGGCCTTGGAAGGCCGAGCTCAGGATGGCGATGGAAAACGGGATGCAGATCAGGACGTGACCGGCGATGACCGTCCACAGCGACAGCGACAGCCCCAGTTGCATGATCGGCACCAGCAGCGCGACGGCGACGATGATTTCGGGCAGCACCAGCGGCAGCATGATGAAACCCATCACCGGCCCCTTGCCCGGAAAGCGGTAGCGCGCCGCCGCCCGCGCGGCGCTGGCGCCCAGCGTGGTGGCCAGCACCGCCGCCGCGACGGCGACGACCAGACTGTTGCGCACCGCATCGACAAGGGCCTCGGTCCGCCACAGCGCGGCGAACCAGTCGGTCGTGAAGCCGCTCAGCGGAAAGGCCACCACGGTGGCGTCGTTGAAGGCGAACAGCGGCAGCAGCACGACCGGCGCATAGAGGAACACCATGTAGGCGACGGCATAGATGGTCAGCCACCGTGCCGACGTGCCCCTGCCGGATCGCTTCATCGGACCCGCCCTCCGAATTTCCTGCCCGCCAGATAGATCACCAGACTGACCACCCCCACGACCAGCATCGCCGACACCGCCAGCGCCGCGCCCAGCGGCGCGTTGTTGGCGCGGCCGAACTGCACCTGGATCATGTTGGCGATCATCATGCCCTCGGTGCCGCCGACCAGACGCGGCGTGATGAAATCGCCCATGGTCGGGATCAGCACGATCAGCGTGGCGCCCACCACGCCGGGCATCGCCAGCGGCAGGGTGATGCGCAAGAACCGGCGCAGCGGGCCGTCGCCCAGATCCTCGGCGGCCTCCAGCAGCGAGCGGTCGATCTTCTCGAGCGCCACGAAGATCGGCAGGATGGCGAAGGCCGCCCAGGCATGGGCCAGCGTCAGCACGACCGCATTGGTATTGTAGAGAATGAAGGTCAGCGGCGCGTCGATCAGCCCCAGATCGAGCAGCGCCGTGTTCAGAACCCCGTTGAACCCGAGGATCACCTTCCACAGGAAGACCCGGATCAGATAGCTGGTCCAGAACGGCACCGTGATGAGGAACAGCCACAAAGGCTTGCGGCGGGTGACGTGGAACGACAGGAAATAGGCGATCGGAAAGGCCAGCAGGACCGTCACCGCCGTGACGATCAGCGAGATGACCAGCGAGCGGACCATCAGGACGCGATAGATCGGCTCCGACCAGGCCGTGCGGTAGTTGGCCAGCGTCAGGGTGCGGTCGATGTCGAGGTAGTTCTGGGTCCAGAAGCTGAAGGTCACGATCATGAACAGGGGCGCGGCCAGCATCAGCGCCGCATAGATTGCCGTCGGGCCGACGAGAAGCAGGCCGCTGCGGGCCTCTCTGTCCAGCTTCAGGCCCATGCCGCCCCGCCCCGTCGCATCCCCGTCCCGGCGCGGATCGGTGCATGATCCGGGGCGGCTGGCAATGGCCTTGTGCAGCGGCACCGCGCGGCGCTGTCCATGGGTGCAGGTGAAGCAACCGGGCGAACCGCATATCCCGTCATTGCGAGGCGAAGCCGAAGCAACCTCGAACGCTTGCGCACAACCATCGGGGTTGCTTCGTCGGCTTCGCCTCCTCGCAATGACGGGATATGCGGACGGCGGTGCCGCGCCAGCCCGCGCGGCCGCCGTTCGCCCGATTGCCCCGTGGATGCAGGTGAAGCGTCCATCGTCCTTCCCGCCGGCGGTGTCGTGCAAGCGGTAGCACATTTTTTTAAGCGCTCAATCAAATTGTTTGCCGGAACGCCGATTTTGCGGCATCCTGCGCCCGTTCACCTGTCAATCGAGAGTGGGAGCCGACCATGCGCCGCGGACGTTCAAGACAGATCGAAACCGACACCACACCGTCGGCGCCGGTCAGGCGCCATGCGGGACCGACGGCCGCCTATGATCCGCTGAGCGACGCGCAGGCCGACCGGATCATCGACACCGCCATCATGCTGCTGGCCGAATCGGGCGTCGTCTTCGACCCCGGCACCCGCGCGGATGCGCTCTTGCGCGATGCGGGCTGCGACCTCGACGGCGAGGGGATCGTGAAGATCCCCGAATCGGTGACCCGGCGCGCGCTGGAGACCGTGGCCAAACAGGCCGTCATCCATGACCGCAACGGCGAGAACCCGGTCACCATCAGCGCCGAGGAAACGGTCTTCATGCCCGGCATGACCTGCATTGCAGTCTATGACGCCGACACAGGCCGGTCGCGGCCCTCGAACCGCGACGACCTTGCCGCCGTCACCCGGCTTGCCGACGGGCTGCCCAACATCGACGCGGTCTGCGTGGCGGTGAAGAATGTCGCCGATTCGACCATGCACGGCGAGATCGACGAATTCGTCTGCATGATGGAGAACACCACCAAGCCGCTCGAATATCTGTGCGAGCATCCCGAATCGCTGGATGCGGTGATCGAGATCGCCACCGCCCTGCGCGGCAGCGCGCAGGCGCTGGCCGAGCGGCCCTATTTCCTGCATCTCGTCACGCCGCTGCCGGTGCATTTCGCGCAAATCCACATCGACCAGATCATCGCCGCCGCCGAAGCAGGCGTGCCGGTCGGCGTCGGCACGCTGCCCATCGGCGGCGCCTCGTCGCCGATCACGCTGGCGGGCTGTCTGGTCCATGCGCTGATGACCGATCTGGCGGCCATCGTGCTCGGGCAGCTCGTGGCCGAGGGCTGCTTCTGCATCGGCTGTTCGGACGTGTTCTTCATGGAACCCGCGACCGGCGCGATCGGCAGCTTCGCGCAGACCACGATGGCCGACATGGCCGCCTGCCAGGTCCGGCGCAGGCTGGGGCTGCCGTCGCTGACCGGCTCGGGCGGCTGTTCGGTGGCGCGGCGGTTCAACCAGGATGCCGTCTGGGAGATTTCCGCCAACATGATGCAGATGTTCTACAACCGCCCGGCGACCTGCGACTATCTCGGTTCGCTCGACCAGGGGCTGACCTATTCGGACCATGCGCTGCTGCTGTGCGACGACATGGCCGGGCTGCTGCGCAAGCTGTGGGAGGGGATGGAGGTCTCGGACGAGATGATCGGCACCGGGCTGATCCGCGAACTGGGGCCGAAGGGGCAGTTTCTGGCCGCACAGCATACCGTCGACAACTGCCGCACGCAGGTGTGGAACTCGCGCTATCTGGGGGCGAACATCCCGCTGGGCAACGGCGGCCTGCCGGACCTCGACCTGATGGAGCGGCTGGCCGTCGACCTTGCCCGCCGCCGCGCCGCCCCCCCGCCCGAGCCGCCGCCCGGCGCGGTGATGGAGGCGGCACGGGCGGTGCTGGCCCGCTTCGAGGGCAGGCAGGCGGCCTGAGAGGCGGGCCGGGGGGCATATTTTCGTCATTGCGAGGCGAAGCCGAAGCAACCCCGACCGCTCGCGCGCAACATCGGGGTTGCTTCGTCGCCTTCGGCTCCTCGCAATGACGGGGGTGTTCTCGTCATTGCGAGGCGAAGCCGAAGCAACCTCGACCGCTCACATACAACATCGAGGTTGCTTCGTCGCCTGCGGCTCCTCGCAATGACGAAAACATGCCCCCCGCCCGATCACCCCGCGCGTCAGCCCTGCCCTGCGCCGAAATGGGCGGGCAACATGCGCGCGAGAAAGGCCCGCGCGCCCTCAAGCGCGGTTTCCCGTGTGCAGCGCACCGGGAACAGGTGCATCCGCTGCCAGTAGCCGTCGGTCAGCATGTCGATCCAGATCGCCACCGATTCGGCGACATCCGCCTGATCCTCGGGGAACAGCGCCCGGCAGATTTCCCGGATCGCCTCGGTCCGGTTCAGGTCGAACTCGCGGGTGATGTCGCTGTATTGCGGGGTGAATTTCTGCTCGCCCCAGAACGCATACCAGACCGACAGCGAATCCTTGTTGCAGATGTCCGCGTCGAAATCGGCCTCGACCAGCGCCAGAAGCCTTTCCTTCGGATCGTCGCCCGCCTGCGCCAGCGCGCGGCGCCAGTTGGCCTCGTATTTCTCGTAGATGTCCTCGAGCGTGGCCACCAGAAGCCCGGTCTTGGACTTGTAGTAGAAGACCGCCACCCCCTGCGACAGCCCGGCCTCGTCGGCCACGGTCGCCAGCGTGGTGCGGGACAGGCCGTTGCGGACGATGGAACGCTGCGCCGCCCCGAGAAGCTGGCGGCGCCGCATGTCGGCATTCTTCTTGCGCTCGCCGGTGGGCCGTCTTGCGGTAACGTTCTGCGTGGTCATCGCATCCTCGTGCAGCGCCTGATCCTGCAGATTCATATGGCACAGGGCGGGAAGGGCCACAAATTTTATTTAAGCGCTCAAAAAAAGTGATTTACGGCGCGGGCGGCTTCTTCTAGGCTTTCCGGGACTACGGGGAAGGCGATGGGCCGGCACGACAGATATGACGCGATCATCGCCGGGGCGGGGCACAACGGCCTGACCACGGCCTGCTATCTGGCCCGCGCCGGGCTGCGGGTGCTGGTGGTCGAGAAGAACGACTGGATCGGCGGCGCGGCGGTCAGCCGCTCGCTGCACGAGGGCTGGACCTATTCCAACTGCTCCTATGTCTGCTCGCTGCTGCGCCGCGAGATCATCCGCGATCTGGAACTGCCGCGCTTCGGCCTGCAGGTGATCCCCTACGAGGGCGGCGCCACCTTCACCCGTGACGGCGATTATTTCGCCTATTATTCCGACCACGACGCCCTGCGCCGCGAGATGGCGCGACACAGCGCGGCGGATGTCGATGCCTACGCGCGTTTCAGCCAGGCGGTCATGCGCCAATGCCGGTTCATCCGGCCGTTCCTGCTGCGCAACGCGCCCGACCCGACCTCGCTGGCGCCGCGCGACCTTGGCGAGATGCTGTTCCTCGTGAAGCGCGCGCATGGTCTGGGCCGCCGCGAACTGGGCGAGACCCTGCGCTTCTGGACCATGTCCATCGGCGACTTTCTCGACGAACACTTTGAAAGCGACCTGATCAAGGCGCATCTGGCCGGATCGGGGATCATCGGCACCGGCTTGGGCGTCTATTCGCCGGGGACGGCCTATGTGCTGCTCCATCACTACATGGGCGACGTGGACGGCACCATCGGCGCCTGGGGTTTCGCGCGCGGCGGCATGGGGGCGGTCTCGAACGCGCTTGGCGCCAGTTTCGAGGCGGCGGGCGGCACCATCGTTACCGGATCGGGGGTGGAACGCTTCGTGGTGCAGGGCGGCCGCGTGACCGGCGTGGTGCTGGAAAACGGCGACAGCTACGACGCGCCGGTCGTCGGCTCGAACATGGACGTGAAGCGCACCTTCCTGAAACACACCGACCGCGCCGCGCTGCCCGACGATTTCGTCCGCGCGGTCGAGAGGTTCAAGATTCGCGGCTCGTCGGGCAAGCTGAACATCGCGCTCGACGCGCTGCCCGAGATTCCGGCGGCGCCGAAGGGGGCGCCGTTCCTGCGCGGCGACCTGCATTGCTCCACCTCGCTGGCCGAACTCGAGCGCGCCTATGACGACTGGAAGGAAGGCCGCTGGTCCGCCGATCCCTATTTCGACATGCTCATCCCCAGCCAGATCGACCCGACGATGGCCCCGCCGGGCCGGCACATGATGACCGTGTTCGTCCAGTATGCGCCCTACGATCTGGACGCGGACGGCGTGCGCTCGGGCGAGAACTGGACCGACGCGGCGCGGCAGGCATTCGCCGATTGCGTGTTCGACAAGATCGAGCAGGCGATGCCCGACATCCGCCGGCATGTCCTTCATGCCGAAATCCGCACCCCGCGCGACATCGAGCGCGAGGTCGGGCTGACCGAGGGCAACATCTTCCAGGGCGAACTGACCTTCGACCAGTTGCTCTTCAACCGCCCGGTGCCGGGCTATGCGAAATACGCCACGCCGATCCGGGGCCTGTATCTGACCGGCTCGACCACCCATCCCGGCGGCGGCGTCATGGCCGCGCCCGGTGCCAATGCGGCGCGGGAAATCCTGCGCGGTCTCGGCAAGGCGAACAGGATGCCCGACCATGCCGCGTGATGCCTTCGACGTGGTGCTGCTCGGCGGCGGCCACAACGGGCTGTCGGCGGCGATCACGCTGGCGCGCAAGGGCCGCTCGGTCTGCGTGCTGGAACGGGGCGACCGCACCGGCGGCATGGCCCGCAGCACGCAAATCGCTCTCGGCGTCGAGGCGCCCGAAGTGGCGCATCTGCTCTACAACCTCGGCCCGCGCGTGGCGCGCGAGCTGGGCGTGGCGGACCTGCTGGAAACGCCGCCGCTGCCCACGGTCTCGCTGGCGCCCGACGGCAGGCATGTCGTCATCGAGGGTGATGCCGCGCGATTTGCCGACGGCACCGCCCATCCCGACGCGCGCGCCTTTACCGAGCTGTCCGCGCGGCTGCGCCGCTTTGCGGGCATCCTTGCACGGCTGTCGCT
The DNA here is from genome assembly GCA_019454835.1 of Rubellimicrobium sp. GTDB lineage: Bacteria > Pseudomonadota > Alphaproteobacteria > Rhodobacterales > Rhodobacteraceae > JADYZU01. The sequence goes on along the minus strand of JACFNP010000004.1, from coordinate 43,608 downwards.
GAAGCCGCCGCCGGAACTGGACGGCGGCCTCACCGACATGGCGACCCTCGGCGAGCTGGCGGGGCTGGCGCGGCTGGGGATCGACCTCAAGCGGCTGGGGCGCCGGGAATTGCGTGAATTCCTGCGCATCGTGCTGGGCAACGCCGCCGATCTGGTGCTCGACGAGATGCCCGACGGGCCGCTGGCGGGCGCGCTCTGCGCCGATGCGGTGCGCGGCAACCATGTCGGGCCGCGCTCGCCGGGGACGGTGTTCAACCTGATGTATCGCCTCGGCAACGGCGGTGCGCCGCGCCTGCCAAGGGGCGGCATGGGTGCGCTGGGTGAGGCGCTGGAACGCGCCGCGCGCGCCGCCGGGGCCGATATCCGCACCGGCTGCGAGGTCGCGCGCATCATGGTCGCCGATGACCGGGTGACGGGCGTGGAGTTGCGGGGCGGTGCGGTGATCGCCGCGCGCGCGGTACTGTCCTCGGCGGGGCCGTTGCAGACCATGGTGATGGCAGGGGTCGGCCATTTCGACATTGAACCCCTGCGCCGCCTGCGCAACCTGCGCTGCAAGGGCACGGTGGCAAAGGTCAACCTGCTGTTGCGGGGCGCACCCGCCGTCACCGGCCTGCCGGACGACATGGCCCCGGCGCGGCTGCTGGTCGCGCCCTCGGTGCAGGCGGTCGAGCGCGCGTTCAACCCGGTGAAATACGACGAACTGCCCGTGGCGCCGGTGCTCGAGGCGGTGCTGCACCCACCGGCGGGCGACGGGCGGTGCGTCCTGTCGGTAAATGTCCAGCACATCCCGCACACGCCCGCAGGCGGCTGGGACGATGCGGCGCGCGACGGGCTGACGGGCCGCACCGTCGCGCAGCTTGCGGCGCATATGCCGGGCCTCGCCGCGCTGGTCGAGACCGCGCAACTGCTGACCCCGGCCGACATCGAGGACAGGTTCGGCGCGCCCGGCGGGCACTGGCATCACGGCGAAATGGGCATCGACCAGATCCTCACCCTGCGCCCCGCGAACGGGCTGGCGGGCTACCGCCTTGGTGTGCGCGGTCTTTACCTGTGCGGCGCGGCCACCCATCCGGGCGGCGACGTGACCGGCCTGCCGGGCCGCAACGCCGCGCGACAACTGCTTGGCGACGGGATCATCTGATGGCAGCGACCGTCCCCCTGGGCCTTGTCCCGACCCCGCTTTATTCCCGGCTCGACGCGCTGAGCCGCGCCAAGGCCTGGACCGGCTGGGCAGGCTACATCTCGCCGGTGGTGCTCGATACCGCCGAGTTCGAGTATTTCGCCATCCGCAACCAGGCGACGCTGTTCGATGTCTCGCCGATGCACAAATACCGGATCACGGGCCCCGATGCCGAGGCGGTGGTCAACCGGCTGGTGACGCGCGACGTGCGGCGGATCGGCGACGGCCGCGTGGGTTACGCCATGTGGTGCGACGAGGCGGGGATGCTGATCGACGACGGCACGATCTTCCGCTTTTCGGCGCAGGATTTCCGCCTCTGCTGTCAGGAGCCGATGTCCGGCTGGCTGCGCGATGCGTGCTGGGGGTTCGATGTCGCGCTTGAGGACGAATCCGACACCACCGCCGGGATCGCCCTGCAGGGGCCGACCAGCTTTTCGCTGCTGGCCGAGGCCGGGCTGGGCGCGGCGGCGATGCTGAAGCCCTTCGACATGGCCGTGATCGAGCCGGGCCTGCTGATCTCGCGCACCGGCTTTACCGGCGATCTGGGCTACGAACTCTGGTGCGACCGGGACCGGGTTGCGGCGCTCTGGGACCGGCTCTGGGCCGCAGGCGCGCAGTGGGGGGTGCGGGCCGTCGGCGCCGAGGCGCTGAACCTCTGCCGCATCGAGGCGGGCTTCATCGCCGCCGGGGTCGATTTCCAGCCGGTCCATGGCGCCCTGCGCCTGCATCGCGGGCGCAGTCCGCTGGAACTGGGCTTCGGCAAGCTGGTGCATTTCGACAAGGGCCATTTCAACGGCCGCCGCGCCCTGCTGCGCCAGCACGAGACCGGCTGCGCGCATCACCTGCGGCGTATCGACATCGCGGGCTTCAAGCCCGCCCAGGGGGCGCTGATCTACCATCGCAAGAAGAAAGAGGTCGGCCATGTGACCTCGGGCGTCTGGTCGCCGACCACCAAGCGCAACATCGCGCTGGCCGAATTCCGGGCGCCCTTCGGCAAGGACATCACCGACGACCTCTGGGTCGAAATCTACGTCAGCCAGGAGGGCCAGTGGGACCGGCGCATCGTGCCGCTTGCCATCGTGGACGCGCCGTTCTTCCGCCACGCGCGGGCGCGGGCGACCCCTCCCGGTCCGTTCTGAAGGCGAGGAGCACGACATGACCAAGGCTGCGGCCGCCGTCCGGCCCAATACCCCCGACACCGGCACGCTGCACGACTGGGACCGGACGCATCAGCTTCACCCCTGGGCCGACATGGACGACTGGCGCGGCTACGACAACATGCTGGTCGATACCGCCCAGGGCATCCATCTGTGGGACGGCGAGGGCCGCCGTTTCATCGACGGGCCTGCGGGCATGTGGTGCGTCCAGATCGGCTACGGCCGCCGCGAGATGGCCGAGGCGATCGCCGCGCAGGTGATGCGGCTGCCCTATACCTCGCCGTTCAGCAACACGACCGAACCGGCGGCGGTGCTGGCGCGCAGGCTGGCCGCCATGGCGCCGGGCGATCTGAACACGGTGTTCTTCACCACGGGGGGATCAACCGCCGTCGATACCGCGCTGCGCACCATGCAATACATGAACAACCGCCGTGGCAGGCCCGAAAAGAAGATCATCATCGCCCGCGAGAAGGGCTATCACGGCTCGACCTATCTGGCCCATTCGGTGACCGGCAGGGAACGCGACCGCAGCCATTTCGACTTTGAAACCCGGCTCGTTCATTTCCTGCCTGACGTGAACCCCTATCGCCGGCCCGAGGGCACCAGCGTCGAGGCCTGGTGCGACGCGCGGGTCGCCGATCTCGAACGCGCCATCGCGGACATCGGCCCGGCGCGCATCGGCGCCTTCATCGCCGAGCCGATCCTGGCATCCGGCGGGGTCATCGTGCCGCCGCCGGGCTACCACAAGCGCACCTTCGATCTGTGCCGCGCGAACGACATCCTCTACATCTCGGACGAGGTCGTCACCGGCTTCGGCAGGCTGGGTCACTGGTTCGCCTCGGAGGCGGTGTTCGGCATCCAGCCCGACATCATCACCTGCGCCAAGGGCCTGACCTCGGGCTATCTGCCGCTGGGCGCCTGCATCATCTCGGACCGGCTGATGGAAAGCATGAGCCATCTGGGCGAACCCTCGACCTTCGCCAACGGCTATACCTATTCGGCCCATCCGGTCAGTTGCGCGGCGGCGCTGAAGAACATCGAGATCATCGAGAACGAGCGCATCCTCGAGCATGTCCGCGAGATCACGCCGCATTTCCAGAAGCGCCTGCGCGACCTGGCCCGGTTCGACATCGTCGGCGACGCGCGCGGCATGGGCCTGCTGGGCTGCATCGAATGCCGCGGCCCCGACCTCGAGGCCGAACGCGCGCTGGGCCGGAAGGTCGACGAAGCCTGCGAAAGACGCGGCCTGATCGTGCGCCCGCTCATCAACATGGCGGTCTTCTCGCCCCCGCTCATCATCAGCCCCGCACAGATCGACGAGATGTTCGACATCCTCGAGGACGCCCTGGCCGAGGTGCAGGCGGGGGCGGGGTGACGGGGGGTGATACGCTTGCTGGTAGAAAACCAGAGCGAAACATGGGCTTGTTCCCACCTTAACGCCAATCGTTCGTGTCCTTGTAGGCAAGCGGGCAACACTCGCGGAATATAAATACCAGGCAAGCAGGTCGACGACTGCTCCACCGGCACCGATCAGGATATGATTCTATCTATTTGAAAGATAGGAAACGTCATCTGATGGTCCTAACGCATCAACAACAAATCGAGCTTGCTGCCTGTAATCCCGCACGAGTAAAAATGGAGCACTTCAACCCTCACGCCGTCATTCCTTACGGAGTTACCACTCGGCACCTGTGCGCAGCCATGAATGATTTCATAGAGTTTATACGAATGGTGAACCTTCGGCTGAATGAGAGTGGCGCATACCGCCTGGAATCAATGCTGATGCCAGCCAACTTCAGCAGCATGGTCGGAGAATTTGTGAGTGCCAATCTGCCGAGGCATTCCTCTGGCATCGTTAAGAATACCTACCATAATGGTCATCCCGATATGTTGCCTGCTGGTCGCTATTCTGATGATTCATTGCAGCACGGTACGGAAGGTATTGAGGTCAAGGCGTCCCGCTACTTGCGGGGCTGGCAGGGACATAACGCCGAGGATGTCTGGTTGATGGTTTTCATGTACGACAGCAACCGCCCTGTTGACGCCGGTAAGGGCGGTCGCCACGCCATGCCATTCCGCTTCTTACGTGTTGCTGGTGCTCGACTCGAAAAATCTGATTGGAGATTCTCGGGACGATCAGAAACTAGTCGTCGCACGATTACAGCAAGCGTTACCAATTCGGGCTACCAGAAGATGATGGCGAATCTGATTTACAATTCGCCCGACCTGTGCATGTAGTTAGATGGGAAAAGTTGGGATTCTGACTTCGGCTCTTTAGCGAACGGTGAGTTAGTATTAACGCCGCAAAGTTGCGGAATTGCCTCGCATGCCATGTCGAAATAATCCTGATACCGCTCGACTCCCACGCAACTCAGCCCCAAAGCCTCCGCAGCGGCAACCGTCGAGCCGGAACCCGTAAACGGATCCGCAATAACACCTTTACCCAATGGGAGCGCAGCCCTCACCAGTTGTCGCATCAGTGACTGTGGCTTGATGCTTGGGTGGTTGGCAATCTCTCGCTCACGCTTCGGGGTTCGCTCACTTGCCACTACGTCAGCAAACGGGTTGCCGTTGGCAAGCCGACGAATCCCACCGGTCTGGTACGTGCGCAAGCACTCTGCAACAGTCATTCTGGCAGGAATAGGTTTGCGGAAGATGCCCCATGGCTCATAGCAGCCCCGAGGCATTGAGCACACATCGGGAAATTCATCCTCTGCGTTCTTGGGGCGGTCACCGCCGCGCAACGTGCGCACCAGCCGGATGAATTCACCTCGAAACTCCAGCCCGCTGCGTGCCAGTGCACTGAATACCAGTTGTGAGAGGAATGAGTTGCTGGCAAGAAATACATGGCCGCCAGGGCGCAGCGCGTGCATAACTTGCCTGCCCCACTCGAAGAAAAATCGTTCAAGCGATTCGCGTTCTCCACTGTCCAATGCGGTGAAGCGGGGCAGGGGTGAGCGTATATGGCCGTCAAACGAAGGTGGGATACGCCAGATTCCTCCGTTGCCATTTTCCATCTTTTCTATCTGGTCAAAATTATATTCTTTTACGCCATAAGGCGGGTCCGTAACGATGGCGTGGAGGCTATTCTCGGGCAGGCGCCCCAACCACTCGAAACAATCGGCGTGAATGATTGCCGTATAATTATATATACGACTTTGATAGCCGAGCACGAGCGCTTCTACGTTCGTCATTCGGTTGCCTCGTGGTATACCATGCCGCAACTCCCCTCCCATGTCTGTCGTGCCAGCGCGTGTGGCCCGAGACGGGCAGCCTTGACGCGCATGCTCGTACTCTGCGAAGCCGACGAGCAAATCCTGTGGGCTGTATACAGCCAACTTACGATATCAGAGTCTTTATCCCACAGCAAAGGCTCGGCCAGCGAGAGTATTTCATCTATTTCTTAAGACCGTCTTGCGCGTCTTCGACCTTGAACCTTGGTGATTCTTATTGGCGGAAGGGGTGGGATTCGAACCCACGGATGGTTGCCCATCGGCGGTTTTCAAGACCGCTGCAATCGACCTCTCTGCCACCCTTCCCGCGACAACCTTCAAGACCGGTGCCATCAACCGCTCGGCCAACCCACCTGTGCTGTCGGGGGGGTTCTAGGGCCGGGGGGCGGGCGCGTCCAGTCGGGATCGGTGCGCCGCCGCCGCTTGTGCCAATGCGGCCAATGCGCGCAGCCCTGTGGAACGTCGCGTCACATGGTGGGATAGGGGGGCAGCCTGCCACAGGAGATTCCGCCAATGACCCAGACCACACGAACCGCCGCCGGACGCGGGCGGATTTATGATTCGATCACCGAGACCATCGGCAACACGCCGCTGGTCCGGCTGGACCGCCTTGCCGCCGCGCGCGGTGTCGAGGCGCGGATCGTCGCCAAGATTGAGGGTTTCAACCCGCTCGGGTCGGTGAAGGATCGCATCGGCGTGGCGATGATCGACGCGATGGAGGCCGAGGGCACCATCGCGCCGGGCCGCTCCACGCTGGTCGAGGCGACCTCGGGCAATACCGGCATCGCGCTGGCCTTCGTCGCCGCCGCGCGCGGCTACCGGCTGATCGTGGTCATGCCCGAAACCATGTCGGTCGAACGCCGCCGCATGATCGCGCTGTTCGGTGCCGAGCTGGTGCTGACCGAGGGCGCCGCAGGCACGAAGGGCGCCGTCGCGCGCGCCGGGGAAATCGTGGCCGAGACCCCCGATGCGGTGCTGGTCGGCCAGTTCGACCATCCGGCCAATCCCGAAATCCACCGCCGCACCACCGGCGAGGAAATCTGGAACGACACGGCGGGCGAGGTCGATATCCTGATCTCGGGCGTCGGTACCGGCGGCACGGTGACCGGCGCGGGGCAGGTGCTCAAGCAGCACAATCCCGAGGTGCAGGTGATCGCGGTCGAGCCGTCGGCATCGGCGGTGCTGTCCGGTCATCCGCCCGGCCCGCACAGGATTCAGGGCCTCGGGGCCGGGTTCGTGCCCGGCGTGCTGGATCGCGGCGTCTATGACGAGGTGGTGCGGATCGACGATGCCGACGCGCTTGATACCGCGCGCGAGGTGGCCCGGCTGGAAGGGGTGCCTGCAGGCATCTCGGGCGGTGCGGCGCTGCACGCGGCGATGATCGTCGGCCAGCGGCACGAGAACCGGGGTCGCATGATCGTCGTGGTGCTGCCCGACCTTGCCGAGCGCTATCTGTCCACGGCGCTCTTCGAGGGGCTGGCCGAAAGCTGACCCAGGCGGCGGGGGGCTGTGCGCCCCCCGGTACCCGTTGGAGCGGGTCGCGTTTTCATGGACCCGGCGGACCCGCTCTGCCCCTTCGTTCTTGCGCATTGTCGCGGGCGTCAAACGTTTCCGTTTGACTGCGAAATGCTCTAATGTTCGTGCGGTCCCAGCACCTTGTGCAGCCGCGCGTCATGGGTGCTGAAATGGCCGGTGAACCAGTCTTCCAGCACGCGGGTCAGCCGTTCGGCGGCGGCGGGGGCGGCGATGTCGCGGTCGTCCATGATGTCGCGCAAGGAGTCGATCAGGCGTTCGTGGTCGTCCTTGTGGTCGTGCAACTGGTCGTAGCCCGCCGCGCGCATCTGGTGTTCCTCATGTGCGAAATGGGCGGTGACGGCGCGCAGCAGGTCGCCGAGCGCGCGTTCGACATCGGCCTCGGGCCTGTTGTCGAGAATGTCGGCGGCGGCGACGTTCACCAGATCGACCAGTTGGCGGTGTTCATAGTCGACGCCGGGGTCACCGACGCTGAATTCGGGGCGCCATTCGATGGGCATGTCGTCCTCCTGTCGGGTCAGCGCAGCACGAACTGTTCGGCGGTCGCGTCGAAGTCTATCGCCGCCGCCTCGCCCGAGGCAAGCGCGAGGGTGAAATCGGCGGCATGGGTCACCTCGGCCTCGTTGCCGTTGGCGCGCAGGGTGACGGCGATCTCGTGGTCACCGGCGGGCAGGACGAAGCTTTCGTACAGCCGCGACGGCCCCGACCCGGCAAGGCCCGAGGGTTTCACCACCTCGTCGAAGATCGGGTCGCCGTCGATCAGAATTGCCACGCCGACCGGGTTGCGGCGCCGCGAACATTCCTGCGCGGTGCGCATGTTGCGGGGCAGGGCGGCGATTTCCTCTTCGGTGCGGTCGCGGCAGTCGCGTTCGCCGGAATAGGCAAAGCTCACCCGCAGCACCGCATTGCCCTCGGGCAGGCTCTGCCAGTCGGGCCGGGCCGAGAACCATGCCGTCGCCAGAACCACCCCCAGCGTGACGACAAGACCGCCCAGCAGGCGAGGCCAGTCCCGGCGCCAGTCGATCCGCGTGTGCTTGTCGCGCGACTTGTCGGGGCGCGCGCCCGTGTCCCTTGCCGCCATCTCAGCGATCCTTCCTGCGCCGCGTGGTGGCCAGCGCCTCGGCGGCCTCGTCCTCGGCCAGCGGGCGGGCGCGGTCCCAGGCACCCGCCTCGGCAAGGCTGGCCCCGAAGGCGCCCAGTTCAAAGTTCAGCCGCGCACCCTCGGTCGGACCGGCCCAGATCGTGTGCAGCCTCTCGCGCGGCACCCGTTCGCGCAGGTAGGGGTCGCGGGTCCGGGCGATGCGCTTTTCGGTCCATTCGTGGCCCATGCGGTGCTGGCAGTCGCGTTCGGCGCAACCGGCGATGGCGACGCCGTCGGCCAGCCCCTTCGAGATGATGTAGTCGATCAGCGACGGCGGCACCATCGCCACGCAGGGCAGCACCACCCGGCCCGGCACCTCGTCGCCCGCCGCGCCGAAGCCGCAGGACAGGGTCATCACGCGCGGGCCGTCCTTGGGCAGCGCCTCGGCAGCCTCGATCACCTCGGCGCGCAGGCCCGCAAGCGGGCGGTCGGGCAGGTCGATGCCGGTCAGCAGTTCGCCGGTGCGGCGGAACGGGGTCGAGGACGGGCACGATCCCATGCAGATGCCGCAGGCCACGCAGCGGTCGGCATCGACGACCACCTCCTGATCGAAGGGCAGGTCATCGGTGCGCGGCACCAGTTCGATGGCGTTGTAGGGGCAGTCGTCCACGCAGCGCCCGCAGCCGTTGCAATGGTCCAGCGTGACCTCGGCGGCGGTCAGTTCCTTGCGCGGCGGCAGCCAGGGCATCCCGATCAGCAGCACGCCGAACACCGCGACGATGGCCCAGGTGACGCCATGCGGCAGGGATTCGATCAGCGGGTAGACCGGCAGGATGATCCAGTCGAGGCCGACCGACAGCGGCACCTGCGCCAGGTCGGCGGGGGCCTGCGACGTGGCGGGCCAGATCAGCGCGCCGATCACGGCGGCGGCGATCATGATGACCGACAGGCCGCGCGGCGGACGGGTGCGGGCCTCGGTGATGCGCTGGACATGCACCCACATGAGCATCAGCAGGATCAGCGGGATGGCGATATGCAGGAACACCATCAGCGTGAAGAACCGCGAGGACAGCAGGTCCGGCGCCATGAAGTTGCGGGCGATCGGTTCGGCAAAGATGCCGAGGCTGTCGAGGAACTCGGTCGTGGTGGTGGCGACATATTGCGCCAGCGTGTCCCAGACCAGCCAGTAGCCGGTAAAGCCGGACAGGTAGATGAACCAGATGGCGATGGCGCCCGTCACCCAGGAAAACCAGCGCGACCCCCGGTAGCGGTCGCGCGCCCATTCGCGCACGAGATGGATCAGCACCACCACGACCATCAGGTCCGAGGCATAGCGGTGCACGGACCGCGCCACGCCCGCGTGCCACCAGTGCACGCCCGAGATGCGCTCGACCGATTCCCATGCCCGCACCACGCCGGTGTCGAAGAAGATGAACAGGTAGACGCCGGTGATCGTCACCGTCCAGAACATCAGCCAGCCCAGCGGCCCCAGTTGCGCGAGCGGATTCCACTTCGGCCCGAAGACGCGGTCGAGCAGGCGCTCGAGGCGGTCGAAGCCGTTCCTTGTGATCGTTTTCATTGATTACCCGAGTTCCTGCCTTCTGTTGCCCCCGGCCAGGGCGCGGCGGCTGTCGAGCCACAGTTTGAAGATCACCAGCCCGGTGAGGATCAGGGACAGGGCGCCGACGAAGATGCCGAAGAAGATGCCGTAGTCGAAGCGGTATGCACCCGTTGCCGGGTTGTAGACGGTGCAGAGGAAGGTGAAGCGGTCCCACATCGCCGCCGGATCGAGGCCGCGCGTGCGGGTGCCGAGGATCAGGTCCTTCATCGGCTCCATCAGGACGGGCAGGGGGAAAGCCTCGCCGTAGACCTGCCGGTAGACGCGGCCGTCGGCGTCAAGGATCGAGGTCTGGGTGATATGGTCGAAGCCGCCCGCACCGGCGCGATACGAAAAGCCGAGCTCGTCGAGGAAGGCTTCGGTCGTCTCGGGATCGGCCGAGGCGATGAACCAGTTGCCCTCGCGCGCGATGCGGTGGCTGCTGGCGAATCCGGCCAGTTGCGCGGGCCGGTCGCCGGTCGCGTCGAAGCCGAAGGTGAGGACGTTGAACGTGTCGTTGCCCAGCGAGCGGCGCACCTCGGCGGCCTGCTCGCGCAGGTGTTCGGTGGTGATCGGGCAGACGGTCGAGCAGCTCGTGAAGATCAGCGAGACGACCAGCGGCTTGCCCCTCAACGACTCCAGTGTCAGCGGTTCGCCGTTCTGGTCGGTAAAGACGTGGTCGCCGGTCTGCGTGCCGATGGCGGCCTGGCTGATGGCCAGCACCGCCTCGGGTTCCATCGGCGGCGCGGCAAGGCCGAGAACGGGCGCGGCGACCAGCGCGAGCGTGGCGGCAAGGCGGGTCAGAAAAGCCATGCCACCGCCCGGTCAAGAATGACGCCCAGCGACAGCGCGGCGAAATGGATGAGCGAGGCGTGAAACACCCGGCGCGCGCCTTCCTTCGACGGCTGCGCCATGAGCTGCCACCCGGTCCAGGTGAACCAGCCGCCCGCGCCGATGGCGAAGACGCCGTAGATCACGCCAAGCCCCAGCCCCAGCGGCAGGATCGACAGCGCGGTCAACGTGGCGATATGCAGGAAGATCACCGGCCCCCAGACTTCGGGGCCGTATTCCACCGGCAGCATCGGCACTCCGGCGCGGCGGTAGTCTTCCACCCGCACCACGGCCAGCGCCCAGAAATGCGGCGGGGTCCAGAAGAACAGCATCAGCGCCAGCGCCCAGGGCACCGGCCCGATGGCGGGCGCGCCCGGCGCGGCGGATGCGGCGGCACCCGCCAGCAGCGCAAAGCTGCCCGCCGCGCCGCCGATCACCACGTTCCAGACCGTGCGGCGCTTCAGCATGACGGTATAGACGACGCCGTAGGTGAAGGCGCCCAGAAACACGAGCAGCGCGGGCAGCCAGCCCGACACCGACCAGGCCATCACGATCGAGGCCACCAGCAGCATCGTGAAGGTCATGGGCCAGATCCAGCCCTCTTTCAGGCGACCGCTGGCAAAGGGGCGCATGACCGTGCGCGCCATCAGGCGGTCGGTCTTGCGCTCGAAATACTGGTTGAAGGCCCCCGCCGCGCCGGATGCACCCAGCACGGCGAGGGTAAAGACCAGCGCCTTCACCGGCGACAGCGCGCCGCCGCCGGTGAGGATGCCGACCAGGGCGGCCAGCGCGATGAAGCTGCCGATCCTGAGCTTCAGGATGTTGATGGTGGTATCGACGACAGTTTTCATCGCGCATCCCTCCGGTTCAGCGGAACAGCCAGAGTTCCGAGAGATACTTCCAGTTCACGAAGTAGTAGAGCACGAAGGCCGCGAAGAAGAGCGTCACCAGGATGATCGTCCCCGGCAGCTTCAGCGTGCCCTCCGAGCCGTAGGTCGACACGCGCTCGCGCGCCTTGTCGTGCAGCGGGAAGGCCAGTTTCGCGCCCGGCCTGTCGAGACGCGGCCCGGCCAGGATCGTCGCCACGATGATGACGATGAACATCACGCCCCCGGTTGCCGCAAGCACGCCCGAGATGCCGTTCAGCCCCATCATCAGATAGGCGGCGGGCGGGAACTCGAAGCGCAGGACCGCGTCGGCCAGCGAGATGTCCCATTGCCTGCGCGGCACGCCCAGCGTCCCCGCGCCCATCATGAACAGCGAGATCCCCGCCGCGCCCAGCCCGAACACATAGGGCTGCCATTTGGCCAGCCTCGGCCAGATGATGTCGCGCTGGAACAGCAGCGGCACCAGCAGGAACGTTGCCGCCATGAAGGCCAGCGTCGTGCCCGCGACGACCGTGCCGTGGAAGTGGCCCGGAACGTAGATCGTGTTGTGCATCAGCACGTTGAGCTGTTCCGTCCCCAGCACCACGCCCGAGATGCCGCCGATGAAGCCGAACATCACCAGCGACAGGAACATGCCGGAAAACGCCGGATTGCCCCAGGGCGCCTTGGTCAGCCACTCGAACGCGCCTCGGGTAAAGCCGTTGCGGCGCTGGGCGGCCTCGATGGCGCCTGGCACGGTCAGGCCGTGGATCATCGACCCCATGACGGCAAGATACATCATGTAGGAGGTGTTCACGATCTTCCACGCGGACGACATGCCCGGTTCCGCAAGGATGTGGTGGGCCGAGGCCAGTTGCAGGAACAGGATATACATGAAGTAGGCCATGCGGCTGACCTTCTCGGACAGCGGCTTGGCGCCCACGACCATGGCGGCGATGGCATACCAGATCGCCACATGCGCCGAGACGTTGATCTGCTGGCTCGAGTGGCCCATGCCCCACCAGACGACCTTGTACATCAGCGAGTCGATGTTGGTGACGAGACCCAGCGACCACAGCCAGGTCGGCACGAGGATGATCGCCCCCGAGGCCAGCGTGAACACCGCGATGATCGCCGCCGTGATCGCCCCGAAGGTGACCAGCGGCACCGAGCCGTCATAGGTCTTTTCGGCCTTGGCCACGACCAGCGTGCCGAAGAACACGAAGACCGCAATCAGCGCGCCGACCGCGAACAGGACCAGCGAGAGATAGAACCATTGTGACGCCTGAAGTGGCGGATACGAGGTGAACATCACCGTCGAATCGCCGCGCAGCACGGCATAATTGGCCATCACCGCGCCGACGACCATGAGGACGAACCCCGTCCAGGCCCATTTCGGCGCCGCCAGCCGCGATCCCAGCACGACCGCGCCCGCGAAGTAGAGCACCGCGATCTCGAAGAAGATGATCCAGAACAGTAGCACGTTGGCGCCGTGCCCGGTCAGGACCAGATAGAACCAGTCGGCGGGCAGGATTTGCACCGCAGGCCAGCGCGTCAGCGCCACCAGCAGCCCCATCAGGCCGCCCAGCGCCAGGAACAGCACGGCAGTCACCGCGTTGAACTTGATGAGCTTCTCGGCATTGGCCTCGATGCGCAGCCCCGAGAAGCGGCAGGTGCGGAATTCGGCGCGCGGGACTGCGGCTCCGATGGCACCCGTGTCGATGGTCGTCATGTCTGCCCCCTCAGCCTTCGGCCTGAATCGAATCGTCTGCCGGTTCGTCCGCCGGTCCGGTCGCGGCGTCACCCGTGCCGGGTTCGACCACGCGGATGCGCCCGGTCATCAGGTGATGGCCGATGCCGCAGAATTCGTTGCACACGATGCCGAACACGCCCGATTCGGTGGGGGTGATGTGCATGACGTGCTCGTATCCGGGGTGAACCGAGATGTTGATGTTGGTCGGTTGCAGCGAGAACCCGTGCTGCAGGTCGACCGATGACAGATGGACCCGGTAGCTCTGGCCGCGCTCGAGTTCGACGATCGGCCAGAATTCGTAGGTCCGCGCGAGAATGTAGACATCGGCCCCCGCAGGCGGGCGCACGACGGGAACGAAGTCCTCTTCGAGATAGTCGCCGTTCTCGTCCATCGCCTGATATTCGTCGGCGAAGTCGATGACCTTCTGCTCGTAGGCCGCGGTCGTGACGCGGTAGGTTTCGGTGGAAAGGTTCTGTTGCCCGATGAAGTGCCAGGCAATCATGAAGAAGAACATGAACAGTCCCCAGAGGAACGAGATCACGATCCAGCCTATTTCCAGGCCGTGGATCGGCTCTTTCCACCAGAGGCGGTTGGACGGAGGGGTAATGGCCATGGTCGCACCTGCGCCTGATGGGGGGATCAGCCTTCGACGGGAATGCCCGCGATCTCCATGATGCCCCAGATGAGGTAGATGACCGTCGGAATGGTCACGCCGAGAAAGAGCAACAGGAACGGGTTATCCAGAATCTGCTGCATGGCAGGGATCCGCTCTGGTGCGGGTTCCGCCTCGGGGCTGTGGCTCTGGCGGTCTTCCGCACCGCCGCCGGTCTCGCTCATGGCTGGTCTCTCCCTGCCTTGTCCGGTGCGCAGGGATCCCGGAGAGCGGCTTGCAGGGCAGCCGGTCCGGGGCGTTGCCGCCGGATGGGTTGTCGCTTCACGCCGCCCGGCCCGCCACCCTGATCCGCTGGGTCTTGGGCCGGACGCTGCGCCCGATACTACACGCAGACTCTCACATCAATTTGATGCAGATCAAAGACACCATATGACCCCCGCGACACTGCGACACAGGGCACAGGCGGCGGGCGCATGATCCCGCTGATGACGGGAGCGCCGTCATTGCGAGGAGGCGCCAGCCGACGAAGCAACCCCGATGTTGTGCACGAGCGGTCGAGGTTGCTTCGGCTTGCGCCTCGCAATGACGGAGGGGAGAGATCGTCATTGCGAGGAGCCGAAGGCGACGTGGCAATCCACGCGCGCGACGCTGCACCCGGCTTGGATTGCTTCACTTCGTTCGCAATGACGAGAACTGCCGTCATTGCGAGGAGGCGTCAGCCGACGAAGCAACCCCGATGTCATGCGTGAGCGGTCGAGGTTGCTTCGGCTTCGCCTCGCGGGTGACGGCGGGGAGATGTCGTCATTGCGAGGAGGCGCAGCCGACGCGGCAACCCCGATGGTATTGCGCAAGCGGTCGAGGTTGCTTCGGCTTGCGCCTCGCAATGACGGAGGGGAGATGTCGTCATTGCGAGGAGCCGAAGGCGACGTGGCAATCCACGCGCGCGACGCTGCGCCCGGCATGGATTGCTTCACTGCGTTCGCAATGACGATCACCAACCCCCGTCAATCCCCCGCCCGTTCGGCCAGCGTCAGCCATTCGTCCTCGGCGGCCGACAGCGCCTCCTGTCGTGCGGCCAGGGCCTCGCTTGCCTTGCGGAATTTCACCGGCTCGCGGCTGTAGAGGTCGGGGTCGGCCATCAGCCCCTCGAGCCTTGCGATCTCGGCGGTCAGGCGGTCGATCAGCGCAGGCAGTTCGTCCAGCCGGTGCCGTTCGCTGAAGCTCAGGCCGCGGCTGCGCGCCGGGGGTTCGGGGGTCGGGGCGGCGGGACGTGCGGCGCGCGGCGTGTCCGGTGCCGGGGCAGGGGCCATCGGGACGCTGCCGCGCTGGGCGACCATGTCGCTCCAGCCGCCCGCATAGACCGTCGCGCGCCCGTCGCCCTCCATGACCACGGTGGTCGTCGCCACGCGGTCCAGGAAATCGCGGTCGTGGCTGACCAGGATCACCGTGCCCGCATAGCCGTCGAGCACCTCCTGCAGAAGATCGAGCGTCTCGACATCGAGATCGTTGGTCGGTTCGTCCAGCACGAGAAGGTTGGACTCGCCCGCCATGATCCGCGCCAGCAGCAGCCGCGCCTTTTCGCCGCCCGACAGCGCCCGGACCGGCGAATGGGCCTGCGCCTCGGTAAAGAGGAAATCCTTCAGATAACCGACCACATGGCGCGGGCTGCCCTGCACCATGACCTGATCGGCCTGCCCGGAAACCCCGACCCCCGGCGCATCGGTCAGCGCCTGCCAGAGGCTGACATCGGGATCGAGCGCGTCGCGGTTCTGGTCGAGCACCGCGATCTGCAGGTTCGTGCCGTGGCGCACCGTGCCCGCATCGGGCGGGATGCGCCCCAGAAGCAGGTTCACCAGCGTCGTCTTGCCCGCCCCGTTCGGCCCGACGATGGCCAACCGCTCGCCGCGCGTCACCGTCAGGCCGAAATCGCGCAGGATCACCCGGTCGCCGAAGCGTTTGGCCAGGTCGCGCGCCACGATCACCTCGCGCCCCGACGCGGCGCCGCCCGCCAGTGCCAGCGCCGCCGTGCCCTGTCGGCGGATCTGCGCGCGGCGTTCCTCGCGCAGGGCCTGCAACGCCCGCACCCGGCCCATGTTGCGCTTGCGGCGCGCGGAAATGCCCTCGACCGCCCAGCGCCCCTCGGCCCTGATCTTGCGGTCGAGCCTGTGGCGCGCGGCGTCCTCTTCCTCCCAGAGCCGGTCGCGCCAGGCTTCGAATGCCTCGAATCCCTGCTCCTGCCGCCGCAGCGTGCCGCGATCCAGCCACAGCGTCGCCCGCGTAAGCCCGCGCAGGAAGGCGCGGTCGTGCGAGATCAGGACGAAGGCCGCGCGGGTGGCGGCCAGTTCGGCCTCGAGCCACTGGATCGCGGCGATGTCGAGATGGTTCGTCGGTTCGTCAAGCAGCATCAGGTCGGGTTGCCCGGCCATCAGCCGCGCCAGCGCCGCGCGCCGCCGTTCGCCGCCCGAGGCGGTGGCGACCGGGCGCGCAAGATCGACGCCCAGCCCTTCGGCGGCGGCGGCAGCGCGCCAGCGTTCATCCTCGGGCAGGGCGCTTTCGGCGAAATCGGCAAGCGTGGCATGGCCCGACAGGTCCGGGTCCTGCTCCATGTAGCCCAGCCGCACCCGAGGCCCGCGCGTGACCTCGCCCGCATCCGGCGCGACCAGCCCGGCCATGAGCCGCAACAGCGTCGACTTGCCCGACCCGTTGCGCCCGACCAGCGCGACCCGGTCGCCTTCCTGCAACACGGCCGAGACCGAATCGAGCAGCGGATCGCCCCCGAAGGTGAGCGTGACATCAGCAAGTTGCAGCAGGGGTGCGCGGGCCATGCCCCCGGCTATCCGCGCGGCGGGTGGAGCGCAAGGCGAGCGCGCGGGATCGTCGTTGCACGCCCGTCATTGCGAGGCGCAGCCGAAGCAACCCCGACCGCTCACTCACGACATCGGGGTTGCTTCGTCGCCTCCGGCTCTTCGCAATGACGGGCGTCCAATGACGCGCGCGCGGGGCGCTTACCCGTCCTCGCCCAGAATCTCGTGCAGCCGGTGGGTCTCGTCCGTGGTCAGCGCCTCGGGTTCGGCCCTTTGCGCGCGGCGGCGCAGGGTGGCGATCACGGTGCCGCCCGCGATCAGCAGCATGGCCGGTCCGGCGATCCACAGGATCAGGTTCGCCCCGCGCGGATCGGGCCGCATGAGCACGAATTCGCCGTAGCGCGCGACGACGAAGTCGATCACCTCGCGGTCGGTGTCGCCAGCGACCAGCCGTTCGCGGATCAGGACGCGCAGCTCGTGGCTGATCGGGGCGTTGGATTCGTCGATGCTCTCGTTGAGGCACACCGGGCAGCGCAGGCTGGCGCTGATGGTGCGGGCGCGGGCCTCGAGCACCGGGTCCGCCAGCATCTCGCCGGGTTCGACCGCCAGCGCGGGCCAGGCGGCCAGCGCCAGCAGCAGGGCGGCCAGCGGCCCCAGCAGCCGTCTCATTGTGCGGGCACGGCGGCAGCGGGTGTCCGCTTTGCCGCGCCTGCGGCGACGCGCAGGCGGCGGTCGGTCAGCGACACCAGCCCGCCCGCCGCCATCATCAGCGCCCCGAACCACAGCCAGAGCGCCATCGGCTTCACATAGGAGCGCACCGCCCAGGACCCGTCCGGCTGCCGGTCGCCGAGGGTCAGATAGACATCGGCCCAGAACCCGTTGTGGATCGCGGCCTCGGTCGTCGGCATCTGCGCGACCGGATAGAAGCGCTTTTCGGGATGCAGCACGGCGATGTTGCGGCTGCCGCGCGTCACGGTCATCGTCGCCATGTCGGTGAGGTAGTTCGTCCCTTCGGTCGATTCGACGCCCTCGAAGGTGACGGTATAGGCGCCCAGATCGAAGCTCTGGCCCGGCGCGACGGTGCGGATGTCCTCGACCTGCCAGCCCAGCACGCCCGCGACCCCGACGAAGACGACGCCGAGGCCCGCGTGGCCCAGCGCCCGGCCCCAGTCCGAGCGCGGCAACCGGCCCAGCCGCCCGAGCCGGGCGGCAAGGCCCTGCCGCCCGGTCTTGAGCCACAGGTCCATCGCCGCACCTGCGATCAGCCAGACCCCCAGTGCCATGCCCACCGGCGCCAGCGCCGAACGGTCGCTGGTGATCGCCCAGGCCAGCGCGCCGATGGCAAAGGCCAGCAGCGCCGCAGGCAGCATCGCGCGCACGGCCCGGCCCGCATCGCCGCGCTTCCAGGCGATCACCGCGCCCGCAGGCAGCACGATGGCCAGCAGCATGAAGAACGGCGTGAAGGCCAGGTTGAAGAACGGCGGCCCGACCGACAACACGCGCCCGATCAGCGTCTCGGCGACCATCGGCCACAGCGTGCCGACAAAGACGACGAAGGCCGCCACCGCCAGCAGGATGTTGTTGAGCACCAGCGCGCCCTCGCGGCTGACCAGGCCGAAGATGCCGCGCGCCTCCATCGCGCCCGCGCGCAGGCCGAACAGCAGCAGCGCGCCGCCGACCGCGACGCCCATGATCGCCAGGATCATCACCCCGCGCGAGGGGTCCGAGGCGAAGGAATGCACCGAGGTCAGCACGCCCGAGCGCACGATGAAGGTGCCCAGCAGTGAAAACGCAAAGCCGAGGATCGCCAGCAGCACGGTCCACGCCTTCAGCGATTCGCGCTTTTCCACGACGATGGCCGAATGCAGCAGCGCGGCGGCGATCAGCCAGGGCATCAGGCTGGCGTTTTCCACCGGGTCCCAGAACCAGAACCCGCCCCAGCCCAGTTCGTAATAGGCCCACCACGCGCCCATGGCGATGCCGAGCGTCAGGAACATCCACGCGGCCAGCGCCCAGGGCCGCACCCAGCGCGCCCAGGCGGCATCGATCCGGCCCTCGATCAGCGCGGCGATGGCGAAGGAAAAGCTGACCGACAGGCCGACATAACCGAGATAGAGAAACGGCGGGTGGAAGGCGAGGCCGGGGTCCTGCAACAGCGGGTTCAGGTCGCGCCCGTTCAGCGGCGGTTCGGCCAGCCGCAGGAACGGGTTCGAGGTGAACAGGATGAAGGCCAGAAACGCCACCCCGATCATCGCCTGCACCGACAGCACCCGCGCCGACAGGCGCGGCGGCAGCGCCTCGCCCGACACGGCCACCGCCGCCCCGAACAGCGACAGGATCAGCACCCAGAGCATCATCGAGCCTTCGTGGTTCCCCCAGACTCCGGTGATCTTGTAGAGGAACGGCTTCGCGCTGTGCGAATTGGCGTAGACGATGCGCAACGAGAAGTCCGAGGTGATGAAGGCATGGACCAGCGTTGCGAAGGCAAAGCCGACCAGCAGGAACTGCAGCACCGCCGCAGGCCGCGCGAGCGCCATCCATCCGGCCCAGTTGCGCTGCGCGCCCACCATCGGGACGACGGCCTGCACCAGCGCGACAAGCGCCGCGAGGATCAGGGTGAAATGTCCAAGCTCGGCGACCATGGTGCTGCCTTTCTAGAGCATTTCGCAGCCAAATGGAACATTTGGCGCCCGCGACAATGCGACAAAACAGAGAGTTAGAGCGGGTCCGCTGACTCCATGATTACCCGACCCGCTCTAGCGCGGCACGGGATGCGCTCCAACCGCGCACTCGTGCCCTTGCTTCACGTTTGCGGGGGGCGCTGCCCCCCGGCGCTGACGCGCCTCCCCCAGGGATATTTATGGAAGAGGTGAATCAGCAGGCTGCTCTTCATCCTTGCTCAAATACTCTCGGGGTCCGGGGCGAAGCCCCGGTCCTACGCCTGCGCCTTGGCCACGGCCCGCCAGTGGTGCAGCACCGGCTCGGTATAACCCGATGGCTGCACGCGGCCCTCGAACACCAGCGCGCAGGCGGCGCGGAAGGCAGGGCCGTCGAATGCGGGGGCCATCGGGTGATACAGGGGGTCGCCCGCGTTCTGGCGGTCGACCACCTCGGCCATGCGGCGCATCGCACCCATGACCTGATCTTCGCTGACAACCCCGTGATGCAGCCAGTTGGCCAGCGCCTGCGAGGAAATGCGGCAGGTGGCGCGGTCCTCCATCAGGGCGACATCATGTATGTCGGGCACCTTCGAGCAGCCGATGCCCTGATCGACCCAGCGCACCACATAGCCGAGGATGCCCTGCGCGTTGTTCTCGATCTCGCGCGTCACCTCGCCTTCGGTGAAGTTGCGCCCGGCGGCGACCGGGATGGTCAGCAGGTCGGACAGCGCCGCGCCTGCCGGATGCGCGGCCAGCCGGTCCTGCACGGCGGCCACGTCAACCAGATGGTAATGGGTGGCGTGCAACGTGGCGGCGGTGGGCGAGGGCACCCAGGCGGTATTCGCGCCCGCCTGCGGATGGGCGATCTTGTCCTTCAGCATCGCGCCCATCAGGTCGGGCGCGGCCCACATGCCCTTGCCGATCTGCGCCCGCCCGCGCAGCCCGCAGGCCAGGCCGATGGCGACGTTCCTCGCCTCGTAGGCGGCGATCCACGGCTGCGACTTCATCTCGCCCTTGGGCAGCATCGGCCCGGCTTCCATGCTGGTGTGAATCTCGTCGCCGGTGCGATCGAGGAAGCCGGTGTTGATGAAGGCGACCCGCGCGCCCGCCGCGCGGATACATTCGCGCAGATTGGCCGAGGTGCGGCGCTCCTCGTCCATGATGCCCAGCTTGACCGTGTTGTGCGGCAGCGACAGCATGTCCTCGACCCGGTCCATGGTGCGCACCGCAAAGGCGACCTCGTCGGGGCCGTGCATCTTGGGTTTCACCACATAGACCGAGGCGGCGCTGTTGGCCTGCGCGCCCCGCAGGTCGTGCATGGCGCACAGCACGGTGACGGCGGCATCAAGCAGCCCCTCGGGCAATTCGCGGCCCTCGGCGTCCAGCACCGCAGGCGTGGTCATCAGGTGGCCGACGTTGCGCACCAGCATCAACGCGCGGCGTTTCACCGCCAGGTCGCTGCCGTCGGGTGCGTGCCAGGTCTCGTGCGCGGGCGCGAGGCGGCGGGTCATCGTCTTGCCACCCTTCTCGAAGCTCTCCTCGAGCGTGCCCTTCATCAGGCCCAGCCAGTTGCGATAGGCCAGCGCCTTGTCGTCGCCATCGATGCAGGCGACCGAATCCTCGCAATCCATGATCGAGGTCAGCGCCGATTCGAGGCGCACCTCGCCGATTCCGGCCGGATCACCCGCGCCCACCGGCGTGCGGCGGTCGACGCGAATCTCGATCAGCAGCCCGTGCACGCGCAGCAGCACCTGCAATTCGCATTGCACATCCGACCAGCCCGCGAACTGCGCCGGGTCGGCCAGCCCGGTCGCGCCGGTGCCGGTGGTCACCGCGAGGGCGCCGTCACGCACCGCCAGCGCCGTCACGTCGGCCCATGACCCGACCGCCAGCGGCGCCACCCGGTCAAGGTGCGCCCGCGTCCAGGCGACCACCCTTGCCGCGCGCGCCGCGTCGAAGGGGCCGGGCGCAGGCGCGTCGCCCAGCGCGTCGGTGCCGTAAAGCGCGTCATAGAGCGACCCCCAGCGCGCATTGGCCGCGTTCAGCGCAAAGCGGGCGTTGGTGACCGGCACGACCAGTTGCGGCCCGGCGATGGTGGCGATCTCGGGGTCGGTGCCGGTCGTGGTGATGGTGAAATCCGGCCCCTCCGGCACCAGATATCCGATCTCGCGCAGGAAGGCTTCGTAATCCGCCGGATCGCCCGCGCCGTGCTGTGCGATGTGCCATTCGTCGATCTGCCGCTGCAATCCGGCGCGCCGGGCCAGCAGCGCGGCGTTTTCGGGCGCGAGGTCACGCATCAGCCCGGCAAGGCCGGTCCAGAACGCATCGGCGGCGATGCCGGTGCCGGGCAGGGCCTCGTCCTCGATGAAGGCGGCCAGCCCGGCCGACACCTGCAATCCCTGCCTGATGACCCGCGTGTCCATTCGTACCCCCGTAAGACCATATGTCCGGGGTGCTAGTGCTTTCGGGGGCAAAGCTCAACCGCGCGGGCCGCGCTGCGCGGCAATCGGGCGAACCGCTCTGCGCGGGTTGGCAGGGCGTCGCTGCCCGCGAAATCCGTCATTGCGAGAAGCCGAAGGCGACGAAGCAACCCAGATGTTGTTGAGCAAGCGGTCGGGGTTGCTTCGGCTTCGCCTCGCGGGTGACGAAAATATGCCATTCGCCCGATTGCCCTGGGCCGCGCTGCGGACGGGGTCAGGCGGGCGCCATTCCCGCGCATTGCCCGCGGCCGCGCGGGTCCATGTCGAGCAGCGCCTCGAGGCCGCAGTTGCCCTTCACCAGATCGGCCAGCGTCACCATGTCGAGTTCGTGGTAGAACGCCTCGACGGCGCGGCGCAGATAGGCGGCAAGGCGGCAGCTTCCGTGCAGCGGACAGGTGCCCGCGCCGCCCTCGAAGCAGTCGGTGAACGGCACGCTGCCCTCGAGGTCGCGGAACATCGCCCCGACCGAGATCCGTTCGGGCGGGCGCGCCAGCCGCACGCCGCCCGAGCGGCCGCGGATCGTTTCGATGAAGCCGTGCTCCTGCAGCGCGTTCACTACCTGGAACATGTGGTTCACCGAGGCGTTGCAGCGTTCGGCGATGTCCTGGGTGCGCAGCACGCGGTCGGGATTGGCCGCGCAGGCCATGAGCGCGCGGGCGGCAAGATTGGTGCGGACGGTCAGACGCATTGGCTCCCTCCGGGGCGGGGTGGCTGGCGCGGGCAAGATCGCGGATCGGGACGGGATATGCCCTGATCTGCATCAGATGCCGACAAAGTCTTATCGACAATAGCCGCATTTCTGATGCGGCATAAGGCCGCAATGAGGCGGATGCCAGCGATGGCGCGGATTTTCGCGTGTGTGCCGCCGCTCTCCGGGCGGGGCGACCGCACCTTTACACCCCGTCCGGCGGGGTCCAGACACGGGGCCTGCATCGGGTGCCGGACAGGTGAATCGCCGCCCCGGCCCCTGTCTGACCGGCCCCCTGTCTGAAAGGATTCCGCCATGCCCGCCTCCCAGCCGCGCCTTGCCTTCCATGACGGCCACACGATCCCGCAGGCGGGCTTCGGCCTCTGGCAGGTGCCCCATGATGTGGCCGCCGCCTCGGTCGCCGCTGCGGCGCGCGCGGGATTCCGGCTGTTCGACGGCGCCGCCGCCTACAACAACGAGGACGGCATGGGCCGGGGCCTGCGCGACAGCGGCCTTGCGCGCGGGGATTATTTCGTCACCACCAAGGTCTGGAACGACCATCACGGCTTTGACCGGACGATGAAGTCCGCCGAGGCCAGCCTCGGGCGGCTGGGGCTGGATCATGTCGATCTGCTGCTCATCCACTGGCCCTGCCCGAAGGACGATCTTTACGTCGACACCTGGCGCGCCTTCATCCGCCTGCGCGACGAGGGCCGCGCGACCTCGATCGGTGTGTCGAATTTCGACGCGCAGCAGATCGACCGGCTGGTGGCGGAAACCGGGGTGGCGCCGGTGCTCAACCAGGTCGAGATCAACCCCCGGATGCAGCAGCACCCGCTTCAGGCCGAGATGGACGCGCGCGGCATCGTCACCCAGGCGTGGACGCCGCTGGGCAACGGCCTCAGCTTCGACGCCGCCCCGGTGCAGGCGGTGGCCGCGCGGCTGGGGATCACGCCCGCGCAGGCGATCCTGCGCTGGCACCTGCAACGCGGGCTGTCGGTGCTGTCGCGGTCGGTAAACCCCGGACGGATCGCCGAGAATTTCCATGCGCTCGATGCGGGGCCGCTGAGCGGGGACGAGATGGCGGCCATGGTCGCACTGGACGAACGCAGCCGCACCGGCCCGAACCCGGCGGCGATTTCGGCGCCGGTGAGGTGAGGGTCGGGTAACGGAATCTTTACCCATAGCGGCGTAGGTTGACACGACTCATGGCAGGGGCGTCTGATGGGCGCGAGGCCTCTGGCGCGGGTTGCCCTGCGGCAGGCGCCATGCACGAAAGGGTGACATGGGGGCGGGTTCGACATGCAACTGACGGATGCAGCGCTGAGCGCGGCCACGCGCGACTCGATCAGCGATGTTGTCCGGGCGCGCTTTCCGGGCAAGGTCCGGGATGTCCGTTTCCGCTTTGATGTGGACAACATGGGCGACGACATCCTGACGATCGAAATCCACATGTCCCCGGACACGACCGCCGACGATTTCCGGGGCAGGTTCATCGGCCTGACCGAACTGGTCCGCAAGGCGATGGGTGACGACCTGCGCGACGTGTTCCCCTTCATCCGCCCGATGGAGGCGCATGCCTGACACGACGCTCGCCGCCGGTCTGATCGTCTCGGCGAATGCGCTGGTTGATGCGTCGGGCAGACGCAAGCCCGCGCAGGCCAGCCTGCGCCGCGCGGTCAGTTCGGCCTATTACGCGGCCTTTCACCAGTTGGCACGAAGCTGCGCCGATGCCCTGGTCGGGACATCGCGGCAGCGGCGTCCCAACCGCGCCTGGGTCGAGGTGTATCGCGGTATCGAACATGGCGCGGCGCGGGCCGCCTGCGACGGTGCGGGCAACGTCGGGTTCCCGGCCGGGGTAAAGACCTTTGCAGATGCTTTCCGGCAGCTTCAGATCGCCCGCGAGGCTGCCGACTACGACCCGATGATCCGTCTCGGCAAGGTCGAGGTGCAGGGTTTCATCGCGCTTGCCGAGGACGGTATTGCCGCGCTCGGGGCGGTCTCGAGAACCGACAGGATCGCCTTCGCAACCTGGGTGCTCATCACGACCAGGGGGGCAAGACACGCGCGCAACCGGGTGCGGGCGGGGAATACACGCGCGGTCGGCGCCTGAGCGGCAGCGCTGCCTTTCGCGGGCCGTCCCGGCGTGCTTGCACTGTCATTGCGAGGCGGCGCGGGGCGACGAAGCAACGCCGATGGTCATGCGCGAGCGGTCGGGGTTGCTTCACTTCGTTCGCAATGACGAGAACACCCCGTCATTGCGAGGAGGCGCAGCCGACGCGGCAATCTCGATGTTGTGTGTGAGCGGTCGAGGTTGCTTCACTTCGTTCGCAATGACGAGAACACCCCGTCATTGCGAGGAGGCGCAGCCGACGCGGCAACCCCGATGTTGTGTGTGAGCGGTCGGGGTTGCTTCACTTCGTTCGCAATGACGAACCCTCCGTCATTGCGAGGAGCCGCAGGCGATGCGGGCCAATCCACGGAACCGGGCGGAGCGCCGGGAATGGATGGATTCACCTCGTTCGCAACGACGACGCGCCGCCGCCCTCACCCCTCGCCGAACACCCGCGCGAAGATCGTGGCGACGTGTTTCGTGTGATAGGCCATGTCGAACTGCGCCTTGATGCGGTCGGGCGGCAGGGCTGCCGTCACTTCGGGGTCGGCCAGCAGCTCGGTCTCGAAATCCTTGCCTTCTTCCCAGACCTTCATCGCGTTGCGCTGCACCAGCCGGTAGGCGTCCTCGCGGGACACGCCCGCCTGGGTCAGCGCCAGCAGCACGCGCTGCGAATTGACCAGGCCACGGAACTTTTCCAGATTGCGGCGCATGTTTTCGGGGTAGACGACCAGCCTTTCCACCAGCCCGGCCAGCCGGTGCAGGGCGAAGTCCAGCGTCACGGTCGTATCCGGCCCGATGACGCGCTCGACGCTGGAATGGCTGATGTCGCGTTCGTGCCAGAGCGTCACGTCCTCCAGCGCGGGCACCACCGCCATGCGCACCAGCCGCGCCAGCCCGGTGAGGTTTTCCGACAGCACCGGGTTGCGCTTGTGCGGCATCGCCGACGACCCCTTCTGGCCGGGGCTGAAATATTCCTCGGCCTCGAGCACCTCGGTGCGCTGCATGTGGCGGATTTCGGTGGCGATGTTTTCCATCGACGACGCGATCACGCCCAGCGTGGCAAAGAACATCGCGTGGCGGTCGCGCGGGATGATCTGGGTCGAGATCGGTTCGGGTTCCAGCCCCATCATCTTGCAGACATGTGCCTCGACGGCGGGGTCGATGTTGGCGAATGTCCCGACCGCGCCGGAAATCGCCCCGGTGCGCACCTCGTCACGGGCGGCCAGCAGGCGCGCGCGGGCGCGCGACATTTCCGCGTAGAACCGCGCGAAGGTCAGCCCCATGGTGATCGGCTCGGCGTGGATGCCGTGGCTGCGGCCGATGCGCAGAGTGTCGCGGTGCTCGAACGCCCGCGCCTTCAGCGCGGCAAGCACCCGGTCGATTCCCGACAGCAGCAGGTCCGCCGCCCGCACGAGCTGCACGTTGAAGGCGGTGTCGAGCACGTCCGACGAGGTCATGCCCTGATGGACGAAGCGCGCCGCGTCCTGGCCCACGATCTCGGCCAGATGGGTGAGGAAGGCGATCACGTCGTGTTTCGTGACGGCCTCGATCTCGTCGATCCGCGCGACATCGAAGGTCGCGTCCTTCGCGCGCCAGACGGCCTGCGCGTTTTCCTTCGGGATGACGCCCAGTGCGGCCTGGGCGTCGCAGGCATGGGCCTCGATCTCGAACCAGATGCGGAAACGGGTCTCGGGCGCCCAGATGGCGGTCATTTCGGGGCGGGAGTAACGCGGGATCATGGCAGCCTCGGCTCGGGGATGCGGCCTTCTAGGGCCGGTCCCGGCACGGGGCAAGCGGTCGGGCCGGGTGGGATAGGGCAATCGGGCGCGCGGCATGTTCTCGTCACCCGCGAGGCGCAAGCCGAAGCAACCCCGACCGCTCACATACAGCATCGGGGTTGCTTCGTCGCCTTCGGCTCCTCGCAATGACGACATCTTCCCACCGTCACCCGCGAGGCGCAGCCAAAGCAACCCACACCGGGCGCTCCGCCCGGTCCCGTGGATTGCCGCGTCGCCCTCGGCTCCTCGCAATGACGGGCCACCGGGCCGCTGCGGGGCGCGAAAGTCCGAGCCTCCTTCGGGGTTTGTGCCGCCGGGGCGGCTGTGATATATCAGGTTCAAACGCAGCACAGCCCGGAGCAGGATGTGGAGATAAAGGTCAACTCGGTCCGCGACCAGGTCTACGAGCGGATGCACGAGATGATTCTCGACGGCGCCCTGCTGCCCGGCGCCCGGCTTGACCTGAACCAGCTTGTCGCGATGTTCGGCGTCAGCAAGACGCCGATCAACGAGGCGGTGCAGAAGCTGATCCAGGACCGGCTGCTGCATGTGCGGCCGCGCAGCGGCACCTTCGTCAGCGTGCTGAATCTCGACGAGATCGACATGACCTTCGACTTCCGGATCGCGCTCGAGATCGGTGCCGCCGACCGGATCGTCGCGCGGCTGACCGACGCAAGCCTGGCCGACATCCGCGACGCGCAGGCGCGGATGCGCGAGCTGGTGTCCGCCATCGACCCCGAGAGCAGCCGCGATTTCCTGCGTCTCGACGCCGAGTTCCACGACCGGATCATCGCGGCAGCGGGCAACGAGCTGCTGCTCGAACATTACCGGCAGGTGAACACGCTGTCGGCGGTGGCGCGCGCACGGGGCCGCTTTGCACCCGCGACCTTCGAGGCCGCCATGGCCGACCACGAGGCCATTCTCGATGCGCTCGAGGCGCGCGACCGCGACGGGTTCCGTGCGGCCTGTCAGGTCCATGTCGACAGGGCGAAGCTGCGCCTTCGTGCCGCGCTGGCGGCGCATGACACCGCGGCGGCCGCCGGGGCCGGTCCCGAGCCGGTCAGCCCGACACGTTGAGGCCCGACACGTTGAGGAATGTCGCGTAGAGCGTGGTCGAACCGGCGATGAACAGCCGGTTCATCTTCGGCCCGCCGAAGCAGACATTCGCCACCACCTCGGGCACCATGATCCGCCCGATCAGCGCGCCCTCGGGGTTGAGGCAATGGACGCCCTCGGCCGAGGAACACCACAGGTTGCCCAGCCGGTCGCAGCGAAAGCCGTCGAAGAAGCCGTTGCTGCATTCGGCGAACACCTCGCCACCCTGAAGCCGGTCGCCCCGCACGCGAAAGCGGCGGATGTGGCGCGGGCCGCCCTCGACATGGCTCGCGCCGGTGTCGGCGATGTAGAGCAGGCTTTCGTCGGGCGAAAACGCCAGGCCGTTCGGCTTCACGAAATCGGTGGCCACGGCGGCGACATCGCCCGAATCCGGGTCGATGCGGTAGACATGGCTTGCGCCGATCTCGCTTTCGGCGCGCTGGCCTTCGTAATCCATGTCGATGCCGTAGGTCGGATCGGTGAACCAGACCGCGCCGTCGGACGAGACGACGACATCATTGGGCGAGTTCAGCCGCCTGCCCTGGAACCTGTCGGCGATCACCCGCACCGTGCCGTCGAATTCCGTCCGCGTCACGCAGCGGCCGAGGTGATGGCAGGACACCAGCCGCCCCTGCGGGTCGCGGGTGTTGCCGTTGGAATGCTGCGACGGCGACCGGAACACCGACACCGAACCGTCGGTGTCGTCGTAACGCATCATCCGGTCTTCGGGGATGTCCGAGAACAGCAGATAGCGCCCGGCGGGAAACCACGCAGGCCCCTCGATCCAGCGGGCGCCGGTCCACAGCGCCTCGAGCCTGCAGTTGGGCAGCACGAGCGCGCCGAACGCGCGGTCCTCGAACACCAGATGCGGCAGATACATGCGCGGTCTCCTTTCGACGGTTCAGCGGGTGCGCCCCGCCAGCAGTTTCTCGACCAGGACGGCCGCGATGATGATGACGCCGATGGCCGTGCCCTGCCAGAACGGCGAGACGCCGAGCAGGTTCATGCCGTTCCGCACCATCACCAGGATGAACACGCCGAACAGGGTGCCGACGACCGAGCCGCGCCCGCCCATCAGGCTGGCGCCGCCGATGACCACCGCCGCGATGGCGTCCAGTTCCAGCAGGTTCCCGGCCAGCGGGTCGATGGAGAGGATCTGCGCCGAGATCAGCGTGACCGCCACCGCCGCCAGCATCCCCGACACCGCATAGGGCAGGATCGAGTAGAACACCGTATTCAGCCCCGCGATCCGCGCGGCGCGCGGGTTCGACCCCAGCGCATAGATGGTGCGCCCGCCCTTGGTATGCGTCAGGTAGGCCCAGGCCGCCGCATAGAGCACCAGCAGGATGACCACGTTCAGCGGGATGCCGAAAATTTCCGTATAGACCAGTTGCGACAGGGCGTCGGGGATGTCGGAGATCGACCGCTGGCCCGACAGCACATAGGCCAGGCTGCGCCCGATGGCGAGCATCCCGAGCGTGACGACGAACGAGGCCAGCCCGAAGAAGGTGATGAGCGCGCCCGAGATCGCCCCGGTCAGCGCGCCGACCAGCAGCGTCAGCCCGACCGCCGGCACGATCGGCATCTCGCGCAGCAGCAGCCCCAGCACGATGCCCGTCATGCCCGCCACCGACCCCACCGACAGGTCGATGCCGCCGGTCA
This sequence comes from Rubellimicrobium sp., assembly GCA_019454835.1. Classification (GTDB taxonomy): domain Bacteria; phylum Pseudomonadota; class Alphaproteobacteria; order Rhodobacterales; family Rhodobacteraceae; genus JADYZU01. The sequence continues at coordinate 14,481 of JACFNP010000004.1, read as the reverse complement.
GCACCACGAAGGTCATGCCGATGGCGACGATCCCCAGCACGACCGACTGGTCAAGCAGGTTGTAGAGATTGCTCGAGGTCAGGAAATGCGGCGAGGCGACCGACAGCACCAGTGCCAGCAGCAGCACCAGAAGCACCATCCTGAGTTCGAGAATGGTGATGAACCGCTTCAGATGCGTCATGGTCGTCATGCCCTTTCCGGCGCTGTGGTGGCCGCCCTGATCCGCAGGCGGCCGTCCTCGAGCCGCGCAAGCCCCTGCGCGACGGCGGCGTGATGATCGGTGCCGGGCACCTGTGCGCAGGTCAGGCCGACGATGCCCACCGAATGACCGCGCGCGTTCTCGATGATGAATCCCGCCGCATGGCTGCCCTGCGGCAGCGCGTGCCAGCGTCCGTCGCCCCCGGCCACCGCGCGGGCCGTGGCGCTGTCGCCGACGGTCAGGATCTCGCCCACCGCCGGAAGGGTGTCGCCGCCCCCATCATCGCGGCTCAGGCAGAACAGGCGGCCCCCGGACGGGATGAACCAGGCGCTGGCGCCCGGCAACTGCCGCGCCAGGTCGGTGAGAAATGCCTGCTGGGCCTTCAGCGAGGCGCGCGGCACCGCGATCAGGGTCAACTGTTCCTCGTCGGTGCCGTCGGCATGAAGCGCGCCCAGCGTCCGCCCGTCGCTGATCGGCACGATGCGGTGCGACAGCGCGAGAAGTTCCTCGAAATCCGACGAGATGAGCAGGATCGCCAGCCCCTGCGCCGCCAGTTGCCGCAAAAGTCGGTAGATCGTCGCGCGCGAGCCGATGTCGATGCCGCGCGTCGGTTCGTCGAGCACGAGGACGCGCGGCTCCATCAGCAACGCCCGGATGAGCAACGCCTTCTGCTGCATCCCGCCGGAAAAGTTGCGCATCGAGCGTTCGTCCAGACGGTCGCGCGGCAGTTCGATCAGATCGGCGATCCGGTCGATGTCGGCGGCGCGCCCGGCGTAGCGCAGCGCCGGGCCGGACAGGCCGCCGAGATGGCACAGAAGGATGTTCTCGCGCACCGAAAAGTCGGGGATGATGCTCTGCCGCCAGCGGTCCTCGGGCAGGTAGCCGATGCCGCGCCGCATGGCCTCGACCGAGGATGCGGGCCGGTAGGGCGCCCCCAGCAACGAGATCGTGCCGCGCGTCATCGGGCGCAGGCCGACAAGGATTTCGGCCAGTTCCGAGCGCCCCGAACCGATCAGCCCGCCCAGACCGACGATCTCGCCCTCGTGCAGATCGAGGCTCGCGTCATGGACCATGCGCGCGGCGCCGACGCCGCGCAGCGACAGCACCACGGGCCGGTCGGCGCACTCGGGGATGTCGTGGGCGGTCAGGCTCTCGATCTCGCGGCCGACCATGAGACGGATGAGACCTGCCTGGTCGAGGCTGTCGATGGCGCGGCCCTCGGCCACGGTCTCGCCGTCGCGCAGCACGGTGATGCGGTCGCAGATGGCGAAGATTTCCTCGAGCCGGTGCGAGACGAAGATCAGCCCCTGACCCTCGCGGCGCAGCCGGTCCATGGCACCGAACAGACGCGAGGTTTCGCCGGGGCTGAGCGAGGCGGTGGGTTCGTCGAGGATGATGACCCGGCTGCCCAGCGCGACGATGCGCGCGATCTCGACCAGTTGGCGATGCGCGGCCGAGATGTCGGCGCAATGGGTGTCGAGCGGCAGTTCGTCCGCAAAGCCCAGCTTGTCGATGGCGCGCGCAGCCTGCTGGCGCAGGTCGCGGCGCGACATGCGCCCGCGCAGGCCGTAATGCGGCAGGACCACGTTTTCCCAGATGGTCAGGTCATCGGCGATCGAGGTCTCCTGCGTGACGATGCCGACGCCTGCGGCAATCGCCTCGCGCGGCGAGAAACGCGGGGCGATGTCGTGGCCGTTGATGGTCAGCGCGCCGCCGCTGCGCGCCGTCTGGCCGCTGATGATCCCCGCGAGGGTCGATTTCCCGGCCCCGTTCGCCCCGAACAGCGCGTGGACCTCGCCGGGGCGCAGCGTGAAGTTCGCCGCGCGCAGCGCGCGGATATGGCCGTAGGTCTTGGACACGTCGCGCACGGCAACCAGAGGCTCCGATGTCATCCGCGTTCCTCGCTGAGGCGCCGGGCAACAGCCGCGACCGCTGCCCGGTTCGACATCATTCGGTCTCGCCAAAGACATTCAAGCTGATTTCGTCCGTCATCTCGACCGCATTGTCGGTGGTGGTGACAAGGATCGGCACCTGGATTTCCTTTCCCACGCTCTCGCCCGCCAGGCTGGCGATCAGGTTCTCGGCGGCGACGAGGCCCAGCCGGTAGGGCTGCTGCATCCCCGAGGCGACGATCTTGCCGTCGCGGATGAAGTCGAGAAGCTCGGGCGTGCCGTCGAAGGCCGCGACGATGATGTCGTCGGTCTTGCGGGCGGCCTGCACCGCGCGCTGCGCGCCCAGCGACATGAAATCGGACTGCACAAAGATCACCCGCAGGTCGGGATTGGCCGCGATCATGTCCTGCGCGAACTTGTAGGTTTCCTCCGAGGTGAAGCTGCGCATCTCCATCAGCGGGACTTCGTTCGTCATCCCGTGCGCCGCCAGCCCCTCGCGGAATCCCTGGGTGCGCAACTGGCCGTTGATGCGCGCCTGCGGGATGCCGATGATCCCGAACGATCCGTCCTGCCAGCCACGGGCCTCGACCAGCCCGCCGACATAGTCACCCACGCCCAGCGCCCCGCCGAGATTGTCCGAGCCCACGAAGGTCACGTAGTCGCCCTCGGTCGTGCCGATGTCGGCGATGGCCACCGGGATTCCGGCCTCGGCGGCAAGGCGCAGCACGCTGGGTGCGGTGGAACTGTCGGTCGGGGACAGCACGATCCCGGCCACGCCCGAAGCAATCGCGTCCTGCGCGTTGCGAAGCTGGGCCTGGGCATCGTCGTTCGAATCGAGCAGCCGGACGCTGTAGCCTGCGGCCGCTCCCGCCGCCTCGACACCCGTGCCGATGATCCGCCAGAAGCCGATCTTCAGCGACGGCGTGATGTAGACGATCTCCTGCCCCTGGGCGAAGGCCGGAACGCCCGGCAGGGCCGTCAGGGCCGCCATCGCGCAACCGGCCCGCAGAAACTGTCTTCTGATCATGTGAGCTCCTCCTCCTGAAGCTGCGGCCCGCCTGGGGGGGCGAACCCTGACCGTGCCTAGATCAAATCACCGCTTGCTTCAACAGAAATCTGATATTACAGACGTAAGTGACGCAGGGAGGGGATGCCGTGTCCGCCGCGCAGGGTGAAATGGTCGTCTGTGTTCTGGGCACCGGCCTGATGGGCGCGCCGATGGCACGCCGCCTGGCGGGGGCGGGATTCGTCACGCATGTCTGGAATCGCTCGCCCGGCAAGGCGCAGGCGCTGCGGGGCGACGGCTGCCGTCCCTGCGCCAGCCTCGCCGGGGCGGTGTCGGGTGCGGCGGTCATCCTGTCCTCGCTGACCGATGGCCGGGCGATGCTCGATCTGGTGGAGAAGGTCGTCGATACCGGCGCCGCCGGGGCGGGCAGCCTCTGGATCGACACCAGTTCCACCCTGCCGGACGAGGCTGTCGCGGCGACGCGCAGGCTGGGCGATGTGGGCGTGGCATTTCTCGACGCGCCGGTGTCGGGCGGCGTGCGCGGCGCGACCGAGGGCAGTCTTGCGATCATGGCGGGCGGTGCGGATGCGACGTTTCGCCGCGCGCTGCCGGTCCTGTCGGTGCTGGGGCGCGCGGTGCGGGTCGGGCCGCTCGGGTCGGGGCAGATGGCCAAGCTCGCCAACCAGATGATCGTCGCGGGCACCATCGGCCTTGTCGCCGAGGCGATGCTGTTTCTGTCCGAGGGCGGCGCCGATTGCGCGGCGGTGCGCGACGCCCTTCAGGGCGGTTTCGCCGACAGCACGATCCTGCGCCAGCACGGCAGGCGGATGCAGGCGCGCGACTTCGCCCCCGGCGGCGCCAGCGCCAACCAGTTGAAGGATCTGGACAATGCGCTGTCGGTGGCGCGCGACCTGTCGCTGGATCTGCCGATGATCGCGCAGGTCCGCGCCCGTTACCGGCGTCTCGTGGACGATCTGGGCGGTGCCGCGCTGGATCATGCGGCGCTCTATCTCGAACTCTGCGACCTGAACGGAAAGGACATCGCCGCACCATGACAGCAATCGCAATCATCGGCGGCGGGGGCATGATCGGCCGGAAGATCGCGCACCGCCTGCAACACGGCGGCCTTGCCGGGGTCGCGGCGCTCGAAGTCACGCTCTATGACCGGGTCTTTCCGGGCGTCGGCCTGACCGGCATGAACCGGCAGCGGATCGAGTTCGGCGATCCCGCCGCCGCCCGAGCGCTGGCCGCCGGGCGTCCGGACGTGATCTTCCATCTCGCCGCCATCGTCTCGGGCGAGGCCGAGCGCGACTTCGATCTTGGCTGGCAGGTCAACGTGCTGTCGTTCTGGGCATTGCTCATGGCGCTGCGCGCCGAACATCTTGCCTCGGGCGGCACCTGGCGTCCGCGTCTGGTCCTGGCCTCGTCGGCAGCCGCCTTCGGCCCGCCCTTCGCGGCCGAGGGCATCGACGACAGCTTCATCTGCGAGCCGCGCTCGTCCTACGGTGCACAGAAGGTGATTGCCGAACACATGGTCGGCGACTTCTCGCGCAAGGGGTTCATCGACGGCATCTCGCTGCGGCTGCCGACGATCACCGTCCGCCCCGGCCAGGCGAATGCGGCGCTGTCGTCCTGCTTCAGCGCCATCATCCGCGAACCCCTGCGCGGGCGCCGCGCGGTGCTGCCGCTGCCCGAGGACACGCGCCATATCCACGCCTCGCCCCGCGCGGCGGCGGGGTTCTTCCTCCATGCGGCCACGCTGGACACCGCGCGTCTGGACGGGCGCCGGGCGCTGAACATGCCGTCGGTATCCTGCACCGTTGCCGAGCAGATCGACTGCCTGCGCGCCTTTGCGGGCAGCGAGGCGGTGGCGCTGATCGACCACCGGCCCGACCCCGCCGTCAGCGGCATCGTGTGCAACTGGCCGCAGAGGTTCCGCACCGCGCGGGCGCAGGAACTGGGCTTTCGCGTCGAGGCGCGTTTCGACGACATCCTTGCCGCCTATGTCGAGGACGACATGGCCGCCGACCGCAGCGAGGCCCTGCCATGAAACTGACCCGCGATCCCCGCCTTGCGGCCTTCGACGACCTGCTGACCGGCGATCCGCTGTCGCTGCCGATTGCCTGGACCGGCGACCAGCATTACCGCGCGGTCTTCGACCCGCCCGGCAATCAGGACACGCCGCTGCTGGGCACCTATCCCGCCGGGTCGCCCTGCGACCTGCCGCTGGTCGCCATGGTGCGCCATGCCGCCGACCTGTTGCAGCGCGACGGCGGCCCCGCGCTTTACGAGGTGCCGTTCTCGGGTTTCACCGACCATCGCGGGATGGAGGCGTCGGGGCAGGGGTTCTCGAACGCCTACAAGATGGTCACCGCCTGGTCGCTGCAGGGCACGCTGGGGCTGATGACGCCGTTCGGCGTCGTCGCGGGCGGCGGCTGCGACAAGACCTTTCCGGCGCTGATTCACACGATGGGGCTGGAACCCTACCGCTATCTGCCCTGGCTGCTGCTCCATGCCGGGCACCGCAGCGTCGGCCGCCTGCCCGACGGGCGCGAGGTGACCATCGGCGACCTTGCCGCCGCGCGGATCGCCAACCGCAACGGGCGGCTGGGCGACGCGGCGCTTGAGGATATCCGCCGCCATACCGTGCGCGATGCCGGGGTCTGCGAGAATCTGGCCTCGGCGATGTCGCATTATTTCGCGCTCTGCGCGGGCGGGTTTATCCTTGCCGCCGACGACCTGCACGCGGGCCACGCCGCCGGGCGGCGGGCCTTTACCGAACGCGCGGTCGCGCTGTTCCGCCCGGCGCTGCGCGACGGCATCGTGCCTGCGGACATGATCGGCCCCGCCAATTTCGACAATTTCATCCAGGCCATCGCGCTGTTCGGCCTGTCCACGAATCTCGCGCTGCACCTGCCCTACATGGCGCGAAGCTGGGGCATCCGCCTCACCCCCGCCGACATATGGGCGCGGATCGAGACCACGCCGATGGTCTCCGACCTTCAGCCGGTCGGGCGCTATCCGATCAACCATGTCGGCGCGATGCTGCCCTCGGTGCTGCGCTATCTGGTCGAACAGGGGGCGCTGAAGGATGTCACCACGCTGTTCGGGATGCGGCTGTCCGAGCTTTACGCCGATGCGCCCGACCTGGATTTCGCCGCGCAGGACGTGTTCCGCCCGCTCGATGCGCCGGTGTCGCCGGGGCCGCGGGTGGCGCTCTACCGGGGCAATCTCTGCCCCGGCGGCGCCTGGGTGAAGGAATCCGCCGCCATGGCCGCCGACCGGGTCTTTGCGGTCAGGATGTGCCCGACGCAGCGCGATTTCTTCGCGCTGACGCAGGGCGGGCGGGTGTTCGAGGACGGTACCGCCTATGCGGTGACCGGCGACAGGTCGATGATCGAGCTTCTGACCATCAACTACGCCATCGGGCAGGGCATGGACGCCGCGCCGGGGCTGGAGATTGCATTGCTGACCGACCAGCGCACCTCGGGCTTCGCGGGCACGCGCGCCAAGGCCGCCTACCACATGCCCCGCGAACGGCTGCGCTCGCTTGCCGACGGCGACCGCGTCCTGTTCGCGCCGTCGCGGCGGATCGTCGCGCTGGTCGATGCTGCGGGCGGGCTGCGCGATGCGGAAATGGACGCCCGCGCCCGGAGCTACCGCGAACCCGACTGGCCCGAGACCGGCACGATCCGCGACCAGCTCAACCGTCATCTCAGCACCGCCGAGGAAGGCGCGGCGATCTACTGACGCCGCGCTGCCTTCAGGTCTCGGCCCGGACGACCTGTTCCTGCACGCCCAGCCCGGCGATTTCGGCCCGCACCCGGTCGCCCGCCGCCAGAAAGCGTTGCGGCACCCTGCCGAAGCCGACGCCCGCAGGCGTCCCGGTGGCGATGATGTCGCCCGGCTCCAGCGACATGAAGCTGCTGACATGGGCGATCACCGCAGGCAGGTCGAAGATCAGGTCGGCGGTCGTGCCGTCCTGCATCACCTCGCCGTTCACGGCCAGCGACAGGCGCAGCGCATGCGGGTCGGGAACATCGGTGACGAGATACGGGCCGAAGGGCGCAAAGCCGTCGTGGCTCTTGCCCTTGGTCCATTGCCCGCCGCGATGAAGCTGGAAACTGCGCTCGGAGATGTCGTTGAGCACCGCATATCCGGCGACGCAGGCCAGCGCACCGCCCCGATCCGCCCGCTGCGTGCGGCGACCGATCACGCAGGCAAGCTCGACTTCCCAGTCCAGCATCCCGGCGCCGGGCGGCAGCGGGATCGGGTCGTTCGCGCCGCTCAGCGCCGAGGGGGCCTTGAGAAAGACCACCGGCTCGTCAGGCACCGCCATCTTCGCCTCGGCGGCGTGGTCGTGATAGTTCAGCCCGATGCAGACGATCTTCGAGGGCAGCGCCACCGCCGGGGCAAAGCCGTCATGCGCCGCGATGCGGGGCAGGGCGGCAAGGTCATGCCCGCGCAGCCGGTCCGGCCCGCCTGCGGCGAAGAAGCCGGGGTCGATGTCGCGGACCAGCCCCGACAGGTCATGGAGATGATCCCCGACCAGGGCGGCCGGGCTTATGCCGCCGTCCTTGCGCAAACGACACAGTCTCATGGCATGGCTCCGTCGGGCAGGAAGGCGGGCGGATCGGCGCGCGCGCCCTCGCGCAGGCGATGTTTCTGGATCTTGCCGGTGCCGGTCACCGGCAGGGTGCCGAAGACGAAGGCCTTCGGCATCATGAACCCGGCCAGCCGCGCCCGGCAATGTTCGGCAAGCGCGGCTTGCGTCAACGTGCATCCCGGCCTGATCTCGACGAAGGCGCAGGGCACCTCGCCCCAGCGCGCATCGGGCCGGGCCACCACCGCCGCCTGTGCGACCGCCGGATGGTCGCAGATCGCCTTCTCGATGCGGATCGAGCTGATGTTCTCGCCGCCCGAGATGATGATGTCCTTGGCGCGGTCGCAGATCTCGATATAGCCGTCCGCGTGGCGCACGGCGATGTCGCCCGACCAGAACCAGCCGTCACGAAAGGCCCGCGCGGTGCCTTCCGCGTCGCCGAGATAGCCCATCATGCAGATGTTGCCGCGAAAGACGACCTCGCCCTGCGTCTGCCCGTCATGGGGGACCGGAGTGCCGGTGGCGGGGTCGAGCACGCTCACCTCTTCCTCGAGCTCGTAGGCGACGCCCTGGCGCGCCTTCAGCCGCGCACGTTCGTCGGCGGGCCGGTCCTGCCATCCGGGCGGGATCGCGCAGACGACGGCGGGGCCGTAAACCTCGGTCAGGCCGTAGACATGGGTGATGTCGAAGCCGCAGGATTCGAGCGCGGCGATCACCGGCGCGGGCGGCGGCGCGGCGGCGGTCATGAAGGCGACCCGGCGAACAAGGCGCTGCGGCTGCGCCGATGCGGCGTCGGCGAGCATCGCCATGATGACCGGCGCGCCGCACAGATGGGTGACCCCGTGGCGCCGGATCGCATCGAGGATCGCCGCGCCCTCGGTCGCGCCGGGCAGGAACACATGGGTTCCGGCCAGCATCGTCACGGTCCAGGGAAAGCACCAGCCGTTGCAGTGAAACAGCGGCAGCGTCCAGAGATAGACCGGGAAATGCCCCATCTCCCAGGTGATCGCGTTGTTGACGGCGTTGAGGCAGGCGCCGCGATGCGAATAGACCGCACCCTTAGGCAGCCCGGTCGTCCCCGAGGTGTAGTTCAGCGACAGCGGCTCCCATTCGTCGTCGGGCAGCGCGGGCAGGAAATCGTCGCGGCCTGCGGCGATCAGCCCGTCCCAGGTCAGGGCGTCGCTGGTCAGGTCGTCCCCGGCGGATGCGGGGCCGGTGGTGACGATCAGCGGCGCCGACCCGGCCCGCGCCATGGCCTCGCGCGCCAGCGGCACGAGCGCGGCATCCGCGATCAGCACCCGCGCGCCGCCATGCGCGAGGATATGGCCCAGCGATTCAGGATCGAGCCGGGTGTTCAGCGCGTTCAGCACGGCACCCGTCATCGGGATGGCCAGCGCACATTCCAGCGCCTCGGGGCCGTTCGGCAGCAGGACCGCGACCACATCGCCGCGCCCGATCCCGCGCGCCGTCAGCGCCGAGGCCAGCCTGCGGCAGCGCAGGTCGACCTCGCGCCAGGTGCGGCGCAGGTCGCCGTGGATGACGGCGGGCCGGTCGGGATGGACCAGCGCGGTGCGCCGCAGGAGCGACAGCGGCGACAGCGCGACATGGTTTGCGGGCGTCCGGGCCAGTTCCGGTCCGTCGAAACGCGGGCCGGGCGTGGTCATGCGCCGGTCCATTCGGGCAGGGGCCGTTTCGACAGGAAGGCACCGATCCCGGCCTCGGCATCGGCGGACATCATGTTGTCCGCCATGGTCTCGGCGGCGAGCGCATAGGCCGCATCGCGCGTCATGCCCGCCTGCGCCTGCGCGAGCCGCTTGCCGGTGGCCAGCGCAAGCGGCGAATGGGCGGCGATCGTGGCGGCAAGCGCGGCGACCTCGTCGTCCAGCCGCGCCTCGGGCACGGCGCGGTTGACCAGGCCGATGGCCTCGGCCTGCCGGGCGTCGATGAAGGCGCCGGTGCAGAGCAGTTCCATTGCGTGCTTGGGCGCGAGCGTCCGGGTCAGCTCCACCAGCGGCGTCGAACAGAACAGCCCGAGCCGGACCCCCGAGGTCGCAAAGCGCGCATCCTCGGCGGCAATCGCCAGATCGCAGGCGGCGACAAGCTGGCAGCCCGACGCGGTGGCGACGCCCCGCACGCAGGCGATCACCGGCTGCGGGATCGAGCGGATGCGCTGCATCATCGCCGAGCAGTCGGCGAACAGCCGACGGTAACAGGCCCGCCCGCCGTCGCCGTCGCCCCGGTGCGCCGTCATCTGCGCCAGATCGTGCCCGGCGCAGAAATGCGCGCCCGCACCGCGCAGGACCACCACGCGGACGCGGCTTTCGGCGGCAAGATCGTCCAGACAGGCCGACAGCGCGGCGATCATCTCCCCGGACAGCGCGTTCAGCGATTCCGGCCGGTTCAGCGTGACCGTGGCCACATGACCGTCGCGCATGGCGCGGATGGTATCGTTCCGGGTCGGGAAGGCCGTCTGCACCACGTCCTGCATCGTGTGAATCCCTCTATCCGCCCGCCGGGTTCTCTGCTACTGAAATCATATATTTCAGATTGCCGGATGCGGCAAGCAGAAGTTGGAGGGACGGATGAGCTATGCAATCGACCTGACCTGGGCGCCGGGCGACGGCGGGCCGGGGCCTGCGGGATACCGGCCCGACCACCGCATCGCGTTTCCGGGCGGGCAGGCCGTGACGATGAGCGCGGCGCCCGACTACGGCGGCAACGCCGCCGCCGTGAACCCCGAGGAGGCGATGGCCGCGGCGCTGTCGTCCTGTCACATGATGACCTTCCTCGCGCTGTGCACCAAGGCGCGGTGGCGGCTGGCGGGCTACCGCGACCACGCGGTTGCGACGCTGGGCCGGATGGAGAACGGCCGGACCCGCATCGCGCGCATCACCCTCAACCCCGTGGTCGCCTTCGAGACCGGCCACGAGCGCACGGCGGCGGAACTGTCCGTGATGCACGAGCGCGCGCACCGCTACTGCTTTGTCGCCAATTCGCTGAGCTGCGAGATGCAGGTCGTCACGCCGACCGAAGGGGATGCCGAATGACCGCGCTGACCGATCCGTTTCCTGTCGCGCCGGATGCCTTCGACGGCCCGGTCCTCGTCACTGGCGCGGGCGGATGCCTGGGTGCCTGGGCGGTGGCGATCCTGCAGGCGTCGGGCGTGCCGGTCGTGGCCTTCGACCTGCGCGACGACCGGCGCCGCCCGGCGATGGTCATGGGCGAGGCAGGCGCCGCCGCGCTGGCCTGGGAGACCGGCGACATCACCGACGGCAAGGCTTTCGCCGACCTCTGCGCCGGACACGGAATCCGCGCGATCATCCATCTGGCGGCGCTGCAGGTGCCGTTCTGCGCCGCCAGCCCGGCGCTCGGGGCGCGGGTGAATGTCGAGGGCACGATCAACGTGCTTGAAGCCGCGCGCGCGCTGGGCATCCGCCGCACGGCCTTTGCAAGCTCGGTCGCCGCGCATGGCATGGCGGCGGGCAGCACCTGGCAGCGGACGCTCTACGGGGCCTACAAGCTTGCCAACGAGCAGAGCGCCGCCGTCTACTGGCAGGACTGGCAGGTGCCCAGCATCTGCCTGCGTCCCAATGTCGTCTACGGCGTCGGGCGCGATCAGGGCGTCAGCGCGGGGTTCACCCTCGCGCTGCAGGCCGCCGCGCGAGGCGAGTCCTTCGACATCCCGTTCACCGGCCCGACGAGCTGGCTCTACGCGGGCGAGGCCGCTGCCGCCTTCATCGCGGCGGTCTCGCGCGATGGCGACGCGGCGCGGGTCTTCGACCTGAACGGCAGGACCGGAACCGTCGAGGCCGGGCTGGCGATCCTGCGCGCGCTGGCGCCCGACGCGAGGATCACCGCAAGCGGCGGCCCGTTCCCGTTCCCTGCCGATATGGACGATGCGCCGGTCCGCGCGCATCTGAACTTTCCGCAGATCGGCATCGTCGACGGCATCGCCGCGACCTGGCGCCGGTTCGTCGCGCTGCGGGACCGGGGGCGCGGGTAGAGCATTTCGCAGTCAAATGGTAACATTTGACGCCCGAGACAATGCGGAAAAACCAATGTGTCAGAGCGGGTCCGCCGAATCCGTGAAAATGCGACCCGCTCCAGGGGCGGCGCGGGTGGGCGCGCGCGCGTTAAGGCGGTCTTAAGCAATTCCGGGCCAGAGTGGCCGCACCGGCGGCGGGGCAGGGTCCCGCGCCGCCGGGTCGGGTGACATGGCCGCCGGGTGACTGATGCTGCGCAAGTTCCGTTCTCGTCTGCGGCGCCGGTCGGGGCGCGGCTACCGGCTTGCGGACCTTGCCCTCGCCAGTATCGGCCAGCCGCGCCTGTTTCTGGCGGCCTTCCGGCATGTCACCCGCCGCCGGGCGCGCATGGTCGAAAGCGGCCTGCGCCTGGCCGAAAACCGCGTGGCGCTTGCGACGACCGGGGCAGGGCCGCTTGATCGCCCGGCACTGATCGTGGGGCTTGCCGGACAGTCCGGCATCGTGCTGCTGGCCGAGGACGCGGAACAGGTCCGGCTCGGTCTGGCCGAGGTCGATCTGCTGTCGGCGCTATGGTGGCTGGGGCAGGCGACACATGCGCCGCGAATCATGATCGGCGGGGCAGCGGTGTCGTTCGCCAGCCACGATTTCCGCAGCCGGGCGCTGGCCGCGCGCGAGATTGCGGTCCACTACACCCGGCCCGGCGGGCGCGCCGACACGATCATCCTCGAACCCTATTTTTGCCATGAGGCCGGGAAATGGGTTTCCGCGAACCCCGCCAACACCGAGGCGCGCGCCCTTTATGACGCGCGGCTTGAAACACCGGGCCTGACCCGCCTGGACGACCTGCTCGGCGCACCCAGCTTCGACCAGCGCTGGCGCGCCCGCGAGATCGACCTGGTCTATACCTGGGTCAATCACGCCGACCCCGACTGGGCGGCGCTGTATCGGCAGCACCGGGCGGAACTGGACCGGCCGGGCGACGGCCCGCGCCCGCAAAGCGACGACGCCACCGCGCTGACCCGGTTCCATTCCAACGACGAATTGCGCTATTCGCTGCGCTCGGTGGCGCAAAACCTGCCCTGGGTGCGGCAGATATACGTCCTCAGCAACTGCGCGCCGCCCGACTGGCTGGACACAGGCCATCCCCGGCTGCGCTGGGTCCGCCATGACGAGGTGATCCCCCCCGAATACCTGCCGACCTTCAATTCGCATGTGATCGAAAGCTGCCTGCACCGGATTCCGGGACTGGCCGGGCATTTCATCTACATGAACGACGATTTCTTCGTGGCAAGACCGCTGGGCAAGCCGTTCTTCTTCGACGGGAACGGTGCTGCGCGGGCCTTGCTGGAACCCTATGGCAAGGTGCTCGGCCCGGTGGTCGAGGGCGCGCCCGACTACCTCAACGCCGCCCGCAATTCGGCGGCGCTGATCCGCGAGACATTCGGCTTCGTCCCGACCCGCCTGCACCGCCACGCCCCCTATGCCCTGCGCCGCGACGTGATGGCCGAAATCGAGGCGCGCTGGCCTGCGCAGATCGCCGCCACGCGCCGCAACCTCTTTCGCACCGCGCATGACCTGAACGTCGCATCGTTTCTGGCCCATCATTACGGGCTGGCGACGGGGCGCACGACGCTGGGCGCGGGCCGCAGCGTCCTGGTGAAATCGCAGGATGTCCGCTGGCGCACACAACTGGCGCAGGCGCTGGCGGATACGACCGATGTGTTCTGCATCAACGAAGGCGGCGCCGACCCCCCCGGCCGCGACTGGCAGCGCACGGTGCGGCGCGCGCTGGCGGCAAGATGGCCGGAGGCGGCGGGGTGGGAGCATGACTGCCGCAGAGCATCGGGGCGCGAGGCTGAGGCCGAGGCCCCGGCCTGGCCTGCCGCGCTCCGCCGGGTGCAATAGACCCGTCCCGGCCAGGGGAACGGCGCGCCCGGCAGACGACACCAGCCGGTGCGGCGAGATCCGTGTCAACGCTCATAGGGTGACTTCAGCGGATAGTAGGCTTCGAGAAACCGGCGAACCGTGTCCGCAACGTCATTGCGCGCATCCGGCGGAATACCGACATCGTTGAGGCAGATTGTCTTCATGTCCCGCTGCTTGAGCAACTTGTCGAGGCGCGCCTTCAGGTCCGGTCGCCACAGCGCCACATAGGCATGTGATATCTTCCCCTCGACGGCGGCGCCCGTTGTCCGACCGCAATTACCGATCAGGAATGCGATGGGCCGGATATCGTCGAGCGAACGGAAACGGTTGCGGCGGCACTTCTCGTAGAGTGCAGCATAGGTGGATTCGTAATCCCGCAGCGCGGATCGCGTCGCGGGGTAGGGGGCGTGCTGCATGATGTCGTTTCCGAATGGATACAGCTCATGCTGGAAGAGCTGCATCGCGTTCACGTCGGCGACGATGTATTCCTCGCTTGTGGCGTCGATGTCGGGCAGAAACACTTTCTGCCCGGCTGGAAAGTATTTCGGCTGCATGCGTAACGAGAAGAAATCGTGCCGCGTGACCGGGGCGCCGAGCATCATGTCGTCGTTGAAGTAGAGAAAATGTTCGGAAAGCCCCTCAATACGGTGCAACACGGTCTCGATGCTGCTTGAATTGAATGTCGGCAGGACGGCAGCGTCGGGATAGAGTTCGCGGTGGCTGACAACCGTTACCTGCGGGTGCTCGACGTTGAGCCATGACGGCACCTGACCGCTGGTCACGACATATATATTCCTGACGAAGCGTGCATGGTAGTATAGTCGGCTCTGAACAACCGTTTCAGGCGGCGAATGCGCGGTCCTGGTGGTGGT
>JACFNP010000076.1 GCA_019454835.1 Rubellimicrobium sp. | reverse complement strand
CGAAGACCTCCCGCCCGCAACCCGCTTATCACATAAAGCGAACGGACTGGGTTGCCGCGTCGGTTGCGCCTCCTCGCAATGACGGGGCTTACGCCAGCCCCGCCACCAGCGCCGGGAAATCCGCCCAGTCGTCGAACATCCGCGCGCCGGGGAAATCGCCCGGCCCGCCGCGCCGGTAGCCGCGCGTGAACAGCGCGAAGGGCACATTCGCGGCGCGGGCGGTGGCGAAATCCACCTCGCTGTCGCCGACATAAAGAAACGGCGCCCCCAGCCCGGCAAAGGCCGCGTGCAGGGGGGCCGGGTCGGGTTTCAGCACCGGCAGCGAATCGCCGCCCACCAGCGCCGTGAACCGATGCCCGATCCCGAGCAGATCGAGCATCGCCCGCGCCGGGGCGGCGGGCTTGTTGGTGCAGATGCCCAGCGGGTGCCCGGCCTTCGCCAGTGCCGCCAGCGCTCTGGCCACGCCGGGGAACAGCCCGGCGCCTTCGGCATTGCTTTCGGCGCGGGCGGCGAAATCGTGATAGAGCCGGTCCGCCGCATCATCCGGCAGCCCGCGCGCGGCGATCATGCGCTGCACGAACACCCTTGCGCCATGGCCGATGAAGCTGACGGTCTCGGGCAGGCTGAGCGGCGCCGCGCCTTCTCCTGCCAGCAGTTCGTTCGCCACCCCCATGATCTGCGGCGCGCTCTCGACCAGCGTGCCGTCGAGATCGAAGACCACCGCGCCCCTCATCCGGCGGCGGCGCGGATCGCGGCGATGTTGTCCGCATAGGCCGCAGGTCCGCCCCGGAACACCGCCGAACCGGCGACCAGCACATCGGCCCCCGCAGCGCGCACCGCGCCCGCGTTGTCGGCGGTGACGCCGCCGTCGACCTCGATATGGATCGGACGGCTGCCGATCATCTCGCGGACGGCGGCGATCTTCGGCAGCACGTCGGGAATGAACGCCTGCCCGCCGAAGCCGGGGTTCACCGACATGACCAGCACGAGGTCCACGGTATCGAGCAGCCACGGCAACTGATCCAGCCCGCTGCCCGGATTGATCGCATAACCCGCCTTCGCGCCGCCCGCGCGGATCATCTGCAACGAGCGATGCACATGCGGCCCGGCCTCGCCGTGCAGGGTGATGACATCGGCGCCCGCCTCGATGAACCCCGGCAGCCAGGGATCGACCGGCGAGATCATCAGATGCACGTCCATCACGCCCTGCACATGCGGGCGGATGGCGCTGGCGGTCTGGGCGCCGAAGCTGAGCGCGGGGACGAAATGCCCGTCCATGACATCGACATGCACCCAGTCGGCCCCGGCTGCGGCCAGACGGCGGCATTCATTGCCGAAATCGGCGAAATCACCGGCAAGGATCGAGGGCGCGATCTTCACGCTGCGGTCGAATGTCATGGGCATCTCCTTTGCCGCCTGATAGCGCGGCGGGGGTGAAAGCGAAAGCGGGGCGGGCGGGGGTGGCCAGGGCAATCACACATGCCCTGCACAACAGCCCGCGTGGTGCAACGATGGGGCAGCATGACCGGCGCCCGCACCGGGGGGGCGCGGATGCGCCCGCCCTGGGGGGCGGGGCGGGCGCCGGTCGTGCTGC
>JACFNP010000058.1 GCA_019454835.1 Rubellimicrobium sp. | reverse complement strand
TCTGGTTCGAGCGGAAGAACCCCTCGTAGATGTAGATCGACATCGACCGCGTGACGCCGCCCGGCCCGGCGCCGACCAGCGTGTAGATGTTGTCGAAGACCCGGAACCCGTCGATGAAGCGGATGAACAGCGCGACGAACATCGTCGGCACCATCAGCGGCAGCTCGATGCGCCAGAAGGTGCGCCATGGCCGCGTGCCGTCCACGGCCGCTGCCTCGCGCATCTCCTGCGGGATCGCCTGCCAGGCGGTGAGGAACAGCAGGAAGGCGAACGGCGTCCATTGCAGCGTTTCCACCACAACCACGGTCCAGAACACCTGCCGCGCGCCGAAGAACGACAGCCGCAGGCCGAACCATTCCCACAGGTAATGCGGCAGCGGCCCGGCGAATTCGTGCAATACCAGCCGATACATGAGACCGACCATGGCGGGTGCCACCACCATCGGCGCGATCAGCACCGCGACCATCCAGCCATGCCTGCGGATCAGCGGCGCGAGGAACACCGCCAGAAACAGCCCCAGCACGCATTCCGCAACCGCCGTGATGACGCCGAAGCGCAGCGAGAACCAGGCGGCGCCCCAGAAGTTGCGATCGTGGATCACGCGGTTGAAGTTTTCGAACCCGTTGAAGCGCGGATGCGACAGGGTCTCGAACGAGGTCTGGGAAAAGCCGTAGATGATGCTCAGCACCACCGGAAAGCCCAGCAGCGCCAGCATGAACAGCACCAGCGGCGCGGCAAGGATGCGGTTTTCGCGTGTTGCGGCAGCAGTCATCGGCACCCCCGTCGCCCGGATGGGCGGGGCCGGCGGATCGCCCGCCGACCCCGGCCCGGTCAGTGAAGCAGGTCTGCCATGCCCGCCGCCGTGTTGGCGATGGCCGTATCGAGATCCTGCGTGCCCGCCCAGTAGCCGGTGAATTCCTGCGCCTGCAGTTCATAGACCGAGAGCGCATTGGCGCTGGTCGCGCCGTTCATCACGAAGCCGTAGTTCGAGGCATAGTCACCCGCCTGCACCAGATCGGGCCGGGTTTCGGCCAGCCGGACGGCAGTCTCGGGCGCAAGGCCCGGTGCGCCACCTGCCTCGCCGTAGGCGACGGCGGCATCGGCGGTGGACAGCCATTGCAGGAAGGCAATCGCGCCCTCCTTGTTCTGCGAGGCCGCGTTCAGACCCAGACCCAGCCCGTGGATATGGGTAAAGCGCCCCTCCGGCCCGGCAGGCGGCGCGATGGCGACGGTGTCGGGTTCGCCTTCGGTCAGTTCACCCGCTGCGGCGTTCCACTGCACCATGGCCGCCACCTGACCCGAGTTCCACGCGGCATTGGCCTCGGGGAATTCGTAGCTGGTGGAATCGGCAGGCGTCGCGCCGAGGTCGTAGAGCATCTTCACCATTTCCAGCGGCTCGCGCCAGGCGGCGGTGTCGATGGTGATGTTGCCGTCGTCATCCATCCAGTTCGCGCCATAGCTGCGCGGCCAGGAATGGAACACCATCATGTTGAACAGCAGGTTCTGCATCTGGATGACGGTACCGTAGCGCGTCGGGCTGTCGGGGTTCACCGACTGGCTGAAATAAAGCGCATTGGCGGCAAAGTCGCGCCAGGTCCATTCGTCGGGGGTCTTCGGCTCCAGCGCCTCGCCCAGATATTCCTCGGCGATTTCGCTGTATCTCGCGCGGGCGGCGTCATCGGCCAGCAGCGCGTCGATCAGCTCCGAGCGGTAGTAGAGGAAATGCAGGCTCAGGTCGGTGGGCACGCCGTATTGCCGACCGTCATACTGCATGGTCGACAGGACGGTGTCGCCAAAGGTGGTCCCGGCCTCGTCCGAAAGGGTGACCGGCTCCATGAAGGGCGCATAGCGGCCGATGGAATAGGTGGCGATCAGGTTGATGTCGAAATTGGTCGTCCCCGCCGCCAGATCGACCGCCAGCTTGTCGAAGAACCCGTCGCGCGAGGTGAACAGCAGCGAGACATGGTTTTCCGCCGTCGTCGTCGGGAGCGCGTTGTAGATTTCGGTGACGGCGCGCAGGGCCGCTTCCTCGGGACCGCCGGGCCAGCCGAGCACGGTCACTTCGGCCTGGGCCGCACCCGCGACCAGCGCAAGCGCCGCCGCCGATTGCAGGAGATGATGGAGTCGCATGGTGGTTCCTCTCTGTCTGGGGTTCAGTCTGGTGGCTCGAACGTCAAGGCCGCAATACCGACGACTCCGGCATCGGGACCGAGCGCGGCGGCGGTCAGCGTCGGGCGAAGCCGCGGGTCCACGACCGCCAGTTCAGCGGTGACACGCGGCAGATAACCGGGGGCAAGACCGACGCCGCCGCCGATGACGATGCGGTCGGGGGCAAGGATCAGGTGCAGGTTGCGGCACAGCCGGGCAACGCGCCGGGCGGAGGCGGCGACGGCGGCTTCGGCCCGCGCCTCGGGCAGCGCGGCAAAGGCGGCGCGCGCATCCGGCTGCCCGGCCCTTCGGGCGATGAAGCGGCCCGAGGCGCTGTCCTCGAGGATCGGCCCGTCGCCGTCGGGCAAGGGGGCAAGCAGCCCGACATGCCCGGCCAGCCCGGCGCGCCCGCGCAGCAGCCGCCCGCCCGCAACCACGCCGCCGCCGATCCCGGTCGAGACGGTGAGAAACACCATGTCGGTGCAGCCCTGCCCGGCACCGTGGCGGAATTCGCCCCAGGCGGCGGCCTGCGCGTCGTTGGCCAGCGTGACCGGGCGGCCCAGCAGCGCCGCAGCGCGTTCGGCCAGTGGAAAATCCCTTGGCAGGTCCAGCGTGGCGCGGTTCAGCGCCGACCAGCGCCCGTCCTGCACGAGGCCGGTGACGGTGATGCCCGCGCGCTGCCAGCGCCCGGACCAGTTGCGGACCAGTTCGCCCATCTGCTGCAACCAGCGCTGCGGGCCGCCGTCACGGTCGGTTGCGGCGGTCGCGCGTTCGATCACGCACCCGCCCGCCACCAGCGCGGCAAGAATCTTCGTCCCGCCAAGGTCGATGGCGAGGGCGGGCGCGCTCATCTCGCGGCACCGGATCTGGCGGCCCCGGCGCTGCGGATCGCCTCGGCAAACCACGCGGTGACATGTTCGGGCCGGGTGATGGCCGATCCGGCGACCACCGCGCTTGCCCCCGCCGCGATGGCCTGCGCCGCCTGCGCGGGCGCCTGATAGCGGCCCTCGGCCACGACGAAGCCGCCGGTCGCGGCCAGCGCGCGCACGAGGCCGAGGTCCGGCCCCTCGGGCACCGGCCCGCCGGTATAACCGGCCATCGTGCTGCCGAGGATGTCGAAGCCCAGCGCCTGCGCAGCCTGTCCGTCGGCGGCGGTGGCACAGTCGGCCATCGCCAGCGCACCGCCCGCGCGGATCGCCGCCAGCAGATCGGGCAGCGGCACCGGGCGGATGCGGTCGGTCGCATCGACCGCCACGATGTCGGCGCCGCCCGCGATCAGGCCCTGCACATGTTCGACCAGCGGCGTGATGCGCACGGGGGTGTCGTCGCGGTCGACCTTGATGAGGCCGATGACCGGCGCGTCGGTCACCGCGCGCACGGCGGCCAGATTGGCCAGCCCCTCGATGCGCAGGCCGACCGCGCCGCCGTCAAGCGCCGCCTGCGCGAAGGCCGCCACGATCCCCGGCCGGTCCAGCGCGCCGCCCGGCACCGGCTGGCACGAGACCACCAGACCGCCCCTGATCCGCCCGAGCACATCCATCGCAGCCCCCTCTCGCGCCGAGGCTAGACCAGATGCAGACCAGTGGGCAACTGATTCGTTGACCCTCACTTCCGTCATTGCGAGGAGCCGCAGGCGACGAAGCAACCCCGAGGGCATTGCGCGAGCGGTCGGGGTTGCTTCGGCTGCGCCTCGCAATGACGGGGGGGCGCGCGTCAGGGCCGCAGTTCGGTGAGGAAATCGTAACTTGCGCCGTGGTAGCGGGTCTCGGTGAATTCGACGGCGCGACCGTCGGCCAGAAAGCAGCGCCGCTCGACGATCAGGATCGGGTCGCCGGGGCGGCTTTGCAGATGCTCGGCGTCGCTTGCCGTCATCACGCCCGCGCGGATGCGCTGGATGCCGCGCGCGGGCGCGGCGCCCAGCCCGGCCAGTGTCTCGTATAGCGACATTCCCACCATCTGCCCCGAGGGCAGGACCGCGGCGGGCACCGCCGCGCGTTCGATGGCGATGGGGCGCCCGTCGGCCAGCCGCACCCGTTCCAGCCGCACGATCATCTCGCCGCTGCCCAGACCCAGCGCCATCGCCTCGGCAGCGCCGGGCGCAAGGGTGCGGCGTGACAGCCAGCGGTGGCCCGGCACGACGCCGCGCGCGCGCAGTTCCGCCGAAAACCCCGTCAGCGTGGCCAGCGCCTTCTCCAGCCGGGGCGTGACCTCGGTGCGCGCGCCCTGGCGGCGGTGCAGCAGCCCGGCCTCGGCCAGTTCGTCCAGCGCGCGGCGCAAGGTGGCCCGCGCGATGCCCAGTTCCTCGGCAAGATGGCGCTCGCCGGGCAGATGCGTGGCGGGGTTGAACTGCTCTTGCGCCATCGCCTCGGCCAGGCCGTCGGCGACCTTGCGATAGAGCGGCCGCGCATCCTGCGCCGCGCGCAGATAGGCCGCCAGCGCCCCGCCCAGGGCGCTGCCGCCTTCCGTTTCCTGCCGCACGGCGCCCATCGTCATCTCCGCTCCTCCCCGCATGTCTCGCGCCGGGAGCGGAGGAATTCAAGCTGCGGGGCGTTGCGGCCCGTGCCCGGCAATCGCCGCCGCCCGCGAACCCCGTCATTGCGAGCGCAGCGAAGCAACCCCGATCTTGTGCGCGAGCGGTCGGGGTTGCTTCGCTGCGCTCGCAATGACGGAATATGTCGTTCGCCCCCTTGCCCTGCCCCCTACCCCTGCCTGCGCAGCCACTCGGCCAGCTCGGCCTCGGCGCGTTCCAGCGCGCCGTGGTTGAGCAGCTTGCGCAGCAGGGCGGTGGCCACGGCGCGGGCGCGCAGGTTGAAGGTGCCCTCGGCGGCGGGATTGCCCTCGTGCAGGTCGAGCTTTTCATAGATCTGTTGCAGCCGGTTCTGCACCGTGCGCAGTGACAGGTTGCGGCGGGTGGCGATGCTGCGGTCGGTCAGGCCCAGCGCGACATCGAGCAGGATGTCGTATTCGCCCTCGCTGAACCCGCCCTTGCGCCCGAAGGACAGGGCCTGCGTGCCGCGCACCTCGCGGTCGATCACGCATTGATTTTCCACGAAGATCGAGCGCAGCGCCAGATGCAGCCTTTCGTCCGAGGCCGATTTCAGCACATAGCCGTAGGCCGCCCCGTCCGGGACGATGCGCGAGACGCCGCGCACATAGGCTTCGTCGGCATAGTTCGACCAGAACAGGATCCGGGTGCCCGGCCGCTCGCGCCAGATGGTGCGGGCGGCCTCGATCCCGTTGCGGGGCGCCATCTGCAGGTCCATCACCACATGGGCCTCGGGATGGGCGCGGGCGAGGGCCTCGCCCGCGCCGCCCGCAGCGGCCTCGAGCACCGTCTCGCATTCGGGCAGCGCCGCCGCCACCGCCTCGAGCAGATAGGCGCGGTGCAGCGGGTCGTCCTCGATCACCAGAACCTTCATGGCAGCGCCCGTGCCAGCGGGGCCGGGGCGGCGGCGGCCTCGCCCGGCGGCAGGGTCAGGGCCACCCGCGTGCCGCGCCCGCCTGCGCCCGGACCGATGGCGAACCGGGCCGAGATCAGCCTGGCGCGGGTGCGCATGTTGTCGATGCCGCTGCCCCCGGACGCATCGCCCGCCCGCGCCTCGCCGCCACGCCTGCGCCAGCCGATGCCGTCGTCCTCGACCGAGAGCACGATCTGCGCGCGCCCCGCCGTCGTCGCGGGTGCAGGCGCAAGGTCGATGCGGATTTCCGAGGCGCCCGCATGGCTGACCGCGTTGTTCACCGCCTCCTGCACGATGCGCAGCAGCGCCACCGAGACCGCCGGGTCCAGCGCGTCCAGCGCGTCGCGGGTGCGGTCGGTGAGCAGGCTCCGGATCGGCTGGCCGGAATCGCGGATCGCGCGGTCAAGGTGGTTTTCGATCGCCTGCACCAGACCGAACAGGTGCAGCACCGAAGGCTTTGCCGCCTCGATGATCTGGCGCAGCGCCGCCATGGCCTCGTGCAGGCTGGCGACGGGGGCGGCCAGCGCCTGCGGATCGACCGCCTCGCCACTTTCACGCAGCCGGTCGAGGCTGCGGGTGATGCGGGTGAGATCGGCAAGGGTCTGGTCGTGCAGGTCCATGCCGATGCGCTGACGCTCTTCTTCCAGCGCCTCGGTCAGGCGCAGGGCACCCAGCCGCAGCCCCTCTTCGCGGGCGCGCGATTCGGCCTCGGTCACGGCGGCATGGCGGGCCTGTTCGGCGGCGCGCAGGGCGTAGAAATAGGGCGAGAGGATTTCGGCGATGTAGCGGGCATTGCGCACATCGGCGGGGCCGTAGCGGCCCGGCTTGTGGGACGAGATCGACAGCGCGCCGATAATCTCGCCATGCGCCTGCATCGGCAGGTGGATGCGCGAATGCAGGTCATGGTCCCAGATCGGGCGGTGATAGGGGCTGGCCGGGTCGAAACGAGGGTCGTTGCAGGCGTCGCGGGCCAGCATGTGGTCGGTCTCGCCGGTCAGCAGCGGGCAGATCGGACTTTCGGTGACGGGCGTGGGGGCCATCCGGCCCCAGATCGTGTCGATGCCGGATTCGTAGGCGGTATGAAGGCGGCCGTCGTCGCCGACGATGCAGACATCCAGATGGTCGTGCGGCACGATGCGGGCCACCTCGTCGCGGACGGCCCGGATGGCGGGGCCGAATTCGATCTTGCCCGCCAGCAGCCGCGCGATGCGGAAAAACTGGTTGAGCCGCGCCGCCTGTCCCGTCTCCGCCATTCCCGGCCCTGACATGATCTGCCCCTGCATCGTGCACGCGTGCGGCAGAAGGTGCCCCGTCCCGCGCAGGCCCTTGCGGGCCATCTTCAAATCCGCCCTCCAGTCTGCGCCGGGCAGGCAGGCCGGGTAAAGGGCCGCTGCCGCCCGCCGCCTGCGCGATCATGCAGGTCGGGGTGCGGGAACCCGCAAACATGCTGCCGCAACGGCACTGGTCACGGTCCCGTGCGCCGGTCATTCTTTGCCTGCCGACCACCACGCACCCTGTGCGCAGGGTGCTGGCGGGCGGCTCATGCAATGGCGGCGGGGTCCGGGGCGCGCACTCGTCCTGCCGAAGCCGGGAGGAACCCTGAATGCAAGCAAGGACCATACTCGCCAGCTCCGTTCTCATCGCCGCCTCGGCGATGACGGCGCAGGCCGATACCAGCAACGCGCGGATCGCGCTGTCGAACAACTATGCGGGCAACTCGTGGCGACAGGCGATGCTCGAAAGCTGGAACAAGGAGACCGCGCAGGCCGTGGCCGACGGCATCGTGGCCGAGGCCCCCGCCTTCACCACGGCGGAAAACCAGGCCACCGAACAGGCGGCGCAGATCCAGAACATGATCCTCGAAGGCTATGACGCCATCGTCATCAACGCCGCCTCGCCCACCGCGCTGAACGGCGCGATCCGCGAGGCCTGCGATGCCGGTATCGTCGTCGTCACCTTCGACGGCATCGCCACCGAACCCTGCGCCTGGCGCATCGAGGTCGATTTCCACGAACTCGGGCGGATGCAGCTCGAATTCATGGCCGGTCAACTGCCCGAAGGCGGCAACCTGCTGGAAATCCGCGGCCTCGCCGGAACCTCGGTCGACGACAACATCCATGCGGGCATCCTCGACGGGGTTGCGGAATATCCGCAGTTCACCATCGTCGGTTCGGTTCATGGCGACTGGGCGGGCGACGTGTCGCAGCGCGAGGTGGCGGGCATCCTGCCGTCGCTGCCCGAGATCGCGGGCATCGTCACCCAGGGCGGCGACGGCTACGGCGCCGCGCAGGCCTTTGCCGCCGCCGGGCGCGACATGCCGCTGATCTTCATGGGCAACCGTCAGGACGAACTGCTCTGGTGGAAGGAACAGGACGAGGCGGGCGGCTATGTGACGCAATCGGCGTCCATCGCGCCGGGTGTTGCCACGGCGGGCTTCTGGATCGCGCAGCAGATCCTCGACGGCGCCGAGCCGCCCAAGGATCTGATCGTCCCGATGCTGGTCGTCACCCAGGACACGCTGGACGAGGCGCTGGCCAACACGCCCGAGGGCAGCGTTGCCAACACCGAATACAGCCAGCAGGATGCGATCGATGTCATCAATGCCGCCACGGGTGGCTGAGACCTGAAGACGCAGGCCCGCCCCGGTGCCGGGGCGGGCCGCTCCGGCAGCGGCACGCGCGAGGGCCAGATGAAGGCAGAGAGATGACCGCTCTGGTCGAGGTAACGGGCGCGCGGGTGCGTTTCGGCGAGGTCGTGGCACTGGACGGCGTGAGCCTGACCGTCGCTGCGGGCGAATGTCTGGGGCTGGTCGGCCACAACGGCGCGGGAAAATCGACGCTGGTGAACGTGCTGAACGGCGGCCTCGCCCCGACCGAGGGCGCGGTGCGTGCCAGCGGCCACGACGGCGACTGGAGCATCGCAGCCGCCCGCGCCATCGGGCTGCGCAGCGTGTTTCAGGAACTGTCGCTCTGCCCCAACCTGACCGTGGCGGAAAACGCGCGGCTGATGCACCGCAGCCTGTCGGGGCGCGGCTGGCGCAGGCGCGCGGGCGATGTCGCGCGCGCAGCGCTCGACATGGTGTTCCCCGGCCACCGGATCGAACCCCGGATGCAGGTCGGCAGCCTGTCCATCGCCGAACGCCAGATGGTCGAGATCGCGATGGCCTTTGCCGATGCGGGCATCGCGCCACGGCTGGTGATTCTCGACGAACCCACCTCGTCGCTGGACGCCGGGCTGGCCGAGCAGTTGCTCGCGCATGTGCGCCGCTTCGTTGCAGGCGGCGGCGCGGTGATCCTGATTACCCATATCCTCGGCGAAATCCTGTCCACCGCCACCCGCATCGTGGTGATGAAGGACGGGCGCATCGCCGCCGAACGCCCCGCGCAGGCGTTTACCCATGCAACGCTGGTCGATGCGATGGGGTCGCCCGCCGGAGACCAGGACCGCAGCCGCCGCACGGCGCAGACCGGCGCGGCGGTGCTGTCGCTGCCCGCAGGCGCGCGCGGCGGGGGTGATTTCACCGTCCGCAAGGGCGAGGTCGTGGGCCTCGCCGGGCTGGCCGGGCATGGCCAGACGCGGATGCTGCACGCGCTGCATGACCTCAAGACCCCGCAATGGTGGCCCGCGCGCGATCCGCAGGTGGCCTTCGTCGCCGGAGACCGGCGCGTGAACGGAACCTTCGATGTCTGGTCGATCCTGCGCAACATCAGCATCGGCACCCTGTCCGACCTGTCGCGGCGCGGCTGGATCGACCGCCGGGCCGAGGCCGCGCGCGGCCGCGAATGGCAGAGCCGCATCGCCATCCGCACCCCGGACCTGAACCTGCCGATCCTGTCGCTTTCAGGCGGCAACCAGCAGAAGGCGCTGTTCGCCCGCGCGCTGTCCAGCCGCGCGCCGGTCGTGCTGATGGACGATCCGATGCGCGGGGTGGATGTCGGCACCAAGCAGGAAGTCTATGCCATGATCCGCGCCGAGGCCAAAGTCGGCCGCACCTTCGTCTGGTATTCGACCGAGATGGACGAGATCACGCTCTGCGACCGGGTCTATGTATTCCGCGACGGTGTCATCGTCGCCGAACTGGAGGGCGACGCCATCACCGAGGCCAACGTCCTTTCCGCCAGCTTCGCAGGTGCCGCATGAGGCTGTCGTCCGACGCGCTGCGGCTGATCCTGCCGGTCCTCGCCCTCGCGGTACTGCTGGGCACGGTGTTCTGGCTGCGGCCGAACACGATGGGCTATACCGGCCTGCACCTGCTGTTCAAGCTGGCGCTGCCGATCGCGCTGGCGACGCTGTCGCAGATGGTGATCCTCGCGGTCAACGACATCGACCTTTCCACCGGCCCGTTCGTGAGCTTCGTCACCTGCGTGACCGCGACCTTCCTGGTCGATACCCCGGCGCTGGGGGTGCTGATCCTGCTGGCCGCGATCGCCGCCTATGCGGCGCTGGGCATGATCATCGCCTGGCGGCAGTTGCCCGCCATCGTGGTCACGCTGGGCATGTCCTTCGTCTGGAGCGGGCTTGCGGTGCTGATGCTGCCCTCGCCCGGCGGCACCGCGCCCGCGTGGATCGCGGCGCTGACCGGCTGGCGGCCGCCGCTGGTGCCGTTCGGCGTGCTGTCGACGGTGGTGGTGATGGTGCTGGCGCATCTGCTCATCATGCGCTCGACGCTCGGGGTGCTGATCCGCGGCATCGGCGGCAACGAGCGGTCGGTCGCCCGCGCCGGCTGGTCGGTGCTGCGGGCGCGCGGGATCGCCTATGCGATCGCCGGCGCCTTCGGGGTGCTGTCGGGCATGAGCCTCACCGGAATCATGACCTCGGGCGATGCCAACATGGCGGTGAACTACACCTTGCTGTCGATTGCGGGCGCGATCCTCGGCGGCTGCGAATTCATGGGGGGCAAGGTCTCGCCCATCGGCGCGGTGTTCGGGGCCGCGACCCTGCTGCTGGCCACCTCGGTCTTCACCTTCCTGCGGGTGCCGCCCGACTGGCAGATCGGCGCACAGGGCATGATCCTGATCGCGGTGCTGGCGCTGCGCATCGCGCTGGGCCGGGGGGAGGCAAGTCGATGAGCATCTCGCGCAAGCCCTGGCTGTGGTCCTTCGTCGCCGCCCTGGTCGTGTTCGTCATCACCATCGCCGCCACGGCAGGCGCATCGACCGGCGGCGTCATGCAGGCGGCGCTGACCTTCGCCGCGATCTCGATCATCGTCGGCACCGGGCAGATGTTCGTCATCACCCTCGGCCCCGGCAACATCGACCTGGCGGTGCCCGCGACCATGACGCTGGCGGCGACGCTGGCGCTGAAATACATGGACGGGGTGGCGGTGCTGATCGTGCCGGGGCTGCTGATCGCCCTGGGCATCGGCGTCGCCATCGGCGTGCTGAACTACGCGCTGATAAAGCTGCTGCGAATCCCGCCGATCATCGCCACGCTGGCGATGTCCTTCGTCATCCAGTCCACCGCCATCGCCACCAATCGCGGCTTGCGGATCAAGCCGCCGCAGATGCTCGCCGATTTCACGACCGGCAGTCTCCTCGGCCTGCCGAATCTGGCCTGGGTGGCGCTGCTGGTGACGGTGGCGGCCTGGCTGCTGCTCAACCGCACCGTTTACGGCCGCTGGGTTCCCGCCATCGGCCAGAGCATCGCCGCCGCCCGCATGGCGGGCGTTCCGGTCGATGGCGTCCGGCTGGCAACCTATGTCCTCTGCGCGGTGCTGGCGGCGATTGCGGGCTACCTGATGGCCTCTTTCTCGGGCGGCGCGGCGCTGGATATGGGCAAGGAATACCTGCTGATGTCGATTGCCGTCGTGGTGATCGGCGGCTCATCGGTCGCGGGCGGGGATTCCAACGTGCCGGGCATCTGGGGCGCGTCGCTGTTCATGTATCTGGTGGTGACGATGCTCAACACCTACGGGCTGCAATCCGGGGCGCGGCAGATATTCACCGGCATCATCATCATCACCGTCATTCTCGTGGCCTCGGGCCGCAGGCGCGCCAGCTAGGGGGAGCAGATGGATTTTGAACAGTTCGACAAGGGCTTCCGCGATCTCCACGTCGCCAGCGCGCATGTGGACTGCCTGTGGACCGGCGCGCGCTGGACCGAGGGGCCGGTCTGGTTCGCCGACATGAACTGCCTGCTGTTCAGCGACATCCCCAACAACCGCATGATGCGCTTTGCGCCCGACCCGGTCGGATCGGACGGCATGGGCACGGTGAGCGTGTTCCGCGCGCCGTCGAATTTCGCCAACGGCCATACCCGCGACCGGCAGGGCCGCCTGGTCAGTTGCCAGCACGGCACCCGCAGCGTGACCCGCACCGAATGGGACGGCAGCATCACCGTGCTGGCCGACGCCTATCAGGGCAGGCGCCTGAATGCGCCCAACGATGTCGTGGTGTCGTCCGATGGCGCGGTCTGGTTCACCGATCCGACCTATGGCTCGATGTCCGACTACGAGGGCTTCAGGGGCGAGATCGAGCAAGACGCCCGCAACGTCTTTCGCATCGACCCGCAGAGCGGCGCGCTCGAGGTGGTCTGCGACGACTTCACCCAGCCCAACGGGCTGGCGTTTTCACCCGACGAGCGGTTCCTCTACATCGCCGACAGCGCCTTCAGCCACGACCCGGACTTCCCGCCCATCGTGCGCCGCTTTGCCGTCGACGGAAAGCGGTTGAGCGGGGGCGAGGAGTTCTGCCGCATCGACACCGGCCTGCCCGACGGCATCCGCATTGATGACGAGGGGCGGCTGTGGTCCTCGGCCTTCGACGGCGTGCATTGCTTCGACACCGGCGGCACCCTGCTGGGCAAGGTGAAGGTGCCCGAGGTGGTCTCGAACCTGTGCTTCGGCGGCCCGATGCGCAACCGGCTCTACATGACGGGAACGACCTCGCTTTACGCGGTGACGCTCTGCGTGAAC
Organism: Rubellimicrobium sp.; assembly: GCA_019454835.1. Taxonomy (GTDB): domain Bacteria; phylum Pseudomonadota; class Alphaproteobacteria; order Rhodobacterales; family Rhodobacteraceae; genus JADYZU01. Next base: position 1,866 of record JACFNP010000058.1, on the reverse strand, counting down.
GGCGCGCAACGCCCGTGAGCGGGCGAGGGGCGGGTGGTGTCGGTGAAGGGGGGCGGGGCAAGTTCCGCGCCAGGACCCGGTGCGGACTCGGTCAGGATTCCAGCAGTTATGGAAGAGGCGGCTCGGTTGATCTGAACAGGTTCCGGGCGTTTTCCAAGTGGTTTTCCGCTTTGGTTACGCCGCCACCGCTTCGGGCATCGGCTGGTTGAAGTAGGCCTGATCGGGGGTTTTCCCGTCAAGCGATGAATGCGGGTGGCGCCCCCTCCTCCACCGTGGATGCGCTACGTCTTCGCGCCGATGATGCCGTCTTCAATGGCGACTGCGATGCGATCCATCGCTTCGTTGATCTCAGCGAGGCTTTCGCCGCGATCCTTGATCGGCAGATAGGTCAGATCGATGTCGACCGACAGACGAGGCAGATCACGGTAGAACAGGTTGATCGCCGTGCCGCCTTTGAGCGCGAACACCTTTTCCCTGGCAACATGCGGGAGCAGGCGCACGAGCAACGCGGCCTGGGCTTCATAATCCTCACGCGCCATCGCCAGTCCCGGTCGCTACGAACTCCTCCGGCACCATGATACGGTAGCGCGGGTGTATCCTGCCACCCTTGACCAGAGCGCGGTCGCCACGGCCGAGATTGAATTTCTCGGGGTCGAGACGTTTGCGCCAGGGATGATCGTGGCGATCTGCGAAAACGAAGAACAGCCGCGTCACCTTGATCTTCCTGCAACCGTGCAGCAGCGCCGACAGCAGCTTCGGGCGCAGCGTCGTCAGACTCTCGAACACCATGTCGAGGTTATGAAAGCTCTCGTGGTCGGGCAACTCATCCATGGCCTCCAGGATCGCCCGTTCGGGAGACGACATCCTGAGTTGCCAGTCCCATGGAAGGGGTTGCCCTGCATCCATGCTATCATCGGGAAGACCAGGCTGCGGATCGTCAAAGAGGGACCTTTTGCGGGTCTCGATTGGTGCGTTCAGCGGCAGCTTTGAGAGCCAGTTCGGTATGGCTTCGCCGTAGATCCATGCCGGGGCGTTGCCGCCCAGACGCAGATAGTGGCCGTGACCCTGCTGGGTGAGCGCTGTCATGCCGCCGACATGGACATCGTAGCGCATGATGTGCTGGATCGAGAGCAGGCAGATCCTCCAGTCGATCATATCCGACGCAGAAGCGCCCGGAGACGGGCGACGGAATACGCCGCGGGCTAGACGTTCGAGCCAGCCCCGTTTGACGTAGTCACGAAAGGTCTCGTAGGCGATGCCATGCGCTGTGAGCCACGCGGCATCGACCAGATGCCCGGAGGGTACTGCATCGAGGACCTTCTTCAGGTTTTTCGCTCTTTCGGCTACCATGACGCCTATAATGGCACATTTTCAAAGCAAACGCCATATAGCTCTTTAAGAAATGCCCAAGTCCAGTGCTCCAAGCACTCCAACCAGGGATTTTTCAAGGAAAACTCGGAGGCACGACAGCCCCTATAGACTGGAACATGTCGAGCCGGGTCGAACAGATCGACACATCTGTCCCGGCATGTCGATCAGATCAACACATGTCGCCAACATCTCACCGCCCCGCCGACCGTAAAGCCCACGCCAACGATAGGCAGTGTCGCGCGACGCATGACACTTTCGGCCCAGAGCTGCTGATCGCCGAGCCTGATTTCTACGTGACGGCATTCCCGGAAATGGCCGTTCGAATCAAAGTGCCGTGTTTCCCCTACATCTGATGTAGGCTCTGCATAGGGACCGGCGCCTGTGGGCACGGCAGCTATTTCTCGCCCCTTTTCGGTTTCAGGCAGCGACAGCCTTATCATGGCTCTGTTGCACAAATCCCATGATGGATTCACCTCGCGAATCCAGCGTGGTAGC
>JACFNP010000057.1 GCA_019454835.1 Rubellimicrobium sp. | reverse complement strand
TCGACCTGATCGGCAAGGACGCGATCAAGCTGCGCGACGGCAAGCAGGTGACCGAATTTCACGAGGGGATTCTTCCCTGGGCGCTGCGCAACCCGACCGCCATCGTCTTTGACGAATACGACGCGGGCCGCCCCGACGTGATGTTCGTCATCCAGCGGGTGCTCGAACATGACGGCAAGCTGACGCTGCTGGACCAGAACGAGATCATCACCCCGCATCCCAGCTTCCGGCTGTTCGCCACCGCCAATACCGTCGGTCTGGGCGACACGACCGGGCTTTATCACGGCGTCCAGCAGATCAACCAGGCGCAGATGGACCGCTGGTCGCTGGTGGCGACGCTGAACTACCTGTCGCATGACGCCGAAGCCGCGATCGTGCTGGCCAAGAACCCGGTCTGGAACACCGCCGAGGGCCGCAAGATGATCGGCCAGATGGTGACGGTCGCCGACCTGACCCGCACCGCCTTCATGAACGGCGACCTGTCCACGGTGATGTCGCCGCGCACGGTCATCAACTGGGCGCAGAACGCGCGTATCTTCGGCAATGTCGGCTATGCGTTCCGGCTGACGTTCCTCAACAAGTGCGACGAGCTGGAACGCCAGACCGTCGCGGAATTCTACCAGCGCTGCTTCGACGAGGAACTGCCCGAAAGCGCGGTGTCGGCAGCGGCGCGCTGATCGGCGCTCAGAACATCCGGTCGCCGTCGATTCGCGCAGCCTGCACCAGCCAGTCGCGGAAACGCGCCTCGTCGATTACCTCGTTCTCGTGGAGGTGCAGGTAGCGCACCGTCCGGTGCTTCGAGTCCACCGGCGGCAGCGGCACGAGGCGGCTGCCGACCAGGAATCCGACCTTCACGTAGTGCGTCGCGCAATTCACGGTCAGGAACCAGCCCCGCCCGGGCATCCCCCAGAACGGCGTGTTCCAGCGCACCGCGCGGCGCGCATCCGGGCAGGTCTCGGTCACCAGGGCGTCGATCCTCTGGCCCACCGCGCGCTTCCAGCCCGGCATCGCGGCGATATAGGCGACAACCGGCCCCGGTCCGTCGCCCTTGGAAATCTGGGGATTGCCCCCGGTGAGAAGCCGCACCTCGCCGGGCGCGAGCGGCGGCAACGGCGCCTTCGGCTGCCAGCCGCCCTTGTTGTCGCCTGCCATGATCCGGTTTCCCCCCGCAAAACGCAAGGCTAACACCGGGCAGGGTCACGCTCAACCGCCGCACCGGGGGCAGCGGGGGCAAGCGTATTTGCCTGTCATGCGGCGGACGGCCGCCTGATTTCCCCCTTCGGGCGCGCGGCCGAGACCGGGGCGGGCGCCGGGCGCCGGGCCGTGACGCGCGACGGCGCGGCGTCGCCGCCCCGCAAATTTCGTCATTGCGAGGCGCAGCCGAAGCAACCTCGCCCGCTCACACACAACATCGGGGTTGCTTCGTCGCCTTCGGCTCCTCGCAATGACGGGAGTTGCGGGCTGCGGTGCCCTGCCCCCGCCCTGTCTCAGGCCGCCTCGCGCTGCGCGTCGGCTTCGCGCGCGTCGCGGGTCGCGTTGGTCCACCATTCGAGATCGGCCAGCATCGCCCTGGTCGAATCGCCGATGGACCCCTCGATGTCGTCGAGGTTGCCCGAACCGCCGAAGCCCGGATGCACCTTGAAGAAATCCGCGCCCGCGATGTGGATCGCCGAACGGGTCGAGACCATCTGCAATTCGGTGCCGATGCTGCGCAGGTGTTCGAGCGCGCGCGCGCCGCCCATCGAGCCATAGGCCAGGGCGCCGAACGGCTTGCGGTTCCAGTCGACATAGGCGCTGTCGAGCGCGTTCTTCAGCGCGGCGGTGATCGAGCGGTTGTATTCGGCAACGATGAAGATGTAGCCATCGAGTTCCGCGATCTTCTCCTGCCACCTGCGCACCGACTCGTGCTGCGTGGGCGCCCAGAGGTTCGAGGCCACGTCATCGAAGAACGGCAGGCCGTAGTCGCGCAGATCGACGATCTCGGTCTCGAACGCGCCGGTGGCGTCGGCCTTGTCGCGGATCCAGCGCGCGGGGATGTCGCCGAAGCGGGTCGGGCGGGTCGAGCCGATGATGATGCCGATGCGGGGTCTGGTCATGGAAACCTCTGATGTGACGTGATTTGTCCTTCGCCGGGATATGGCGGCGCGGGGCCGCACCCTCAACCGCGCCGCCTGCGCGCCATCGCACAGGCGCTGCCGGATTGGCGCACGGGCTTGCCTGATCTGCGGCGCAGTGCTTTACCCGGCCCATGGTCAAGCCCGCCGACATCAACCCCGCCGATCCGTTCAAGAAGGCCCTCGCCGAAGCGACGAAGGTGCTTGCCGACGACCGCGAGCTTGCCGTCACCTATTCCGTCGATCCGCCGGGGATGAGCGCGGAGTCCCTGCGCCTGCCGCAGGTCAGCCGCCGCCTGACCCGCGACGAGGTGCTGCTGGCGCGCGGCACCGCCGACGGATTCGCGCTGCGCCACCGTCACCACGACGAGGGCATCGCCGCCCGCTACCTGCCGCAGGGGCCGATGGCGCGCGACCTCTACGAGGCGATGGAGAACGCGCGGGTCGAGGCCGTGGGCGCCGCCGTGATGCCCGGCACCGCCAGCAACATCGACGCCCGCATCGCGCAGGACGCACGCCGCAAGGGCTACGACCAGCTCCGCGACCGCACCGAGGCGCCGCTGGCCGCCGCGGCGGGCTATCTGGTGCGCCAGATCGCCACGGGCCGCGCGCTGCCCGAAGGGGCGGGCCATGTGCTCGATCTCTGGCGCGGCTTCATCGAGGAGCGGGTCGGCGACCATCTCGGGTCGCTGCCCGACCTGATTACCGACCAGCGCGAATTCGCGCGGCTGTCGCGGACGCTGATCGCCGATCTGGGCTACGGCGACGAACTGGGCGACGACCCCGACGCCGAGGACGACGAGGGCGAGGACGACACCGAAGCCTCGGACGACGAGCAGGAGCAGCAATCCGCAGGCGACGAGGACGAGGACAGCGAGGACGCCGACGCCAGCCCCGAGCGGGCCCAGGACGAGACCCAGGACCCCGCCCAGGCGCAGGTCAGCCTCGAGGAGGACGCCGAGGGCGAGGACGAGGCCGAGATGGAGACGCCCGAGGGCGAGTCCCCGCCCGAGGCCGCGCCGCCGCCGATCTCGGACGCCAGCGCCGACTACCGCGCCTTCGACACCACCCATGACGAGGTGATCGGCGCCGAGGAGCTGGCCGATGCGGGCGAACTGGAACGGCTGCGCGCCTATCTCGACCAGCAGCTCGATCCGCTGAAAGGCGCGGTCGGCAGGCTGGCCAACAAGCTCATGCGGCGCCTGCAGGCGCAGCAGAACCGCAGTTGGGAATTCGACCGCGAGGAAGGCATCCTCGATGTCGCCCGGCTGGCGCGCGTGGTGGCCAATCCGACGACGCCCTTGTCCTTCAAGATCGAGAAGGACATGGAGTTCCGCGACACCGTCGTCACCCTGCTTCTGGACAATTCCGGGTCGATGCGCGGCCGCCCGATTTCCATCGCCGCGATCTGCGCCGACGTGCTGGCGCGCACGCTGGAACGCTGTCAGGTGAAGGTGGAAATCCTCGGCTTCACGACCCGCGCCTGGAAGGGCGGACAGGCGCGCGAGAAATGGCTGGCGGACGGGCGCCCGGCCAATCCGGGGCGGCTGAACGACCTGCGGCACATCATCTACAAGGGCGCCGACGCGCCGTGGCGGCGGTCGCGGATGAACCTCGGCCTGATGATGAAGGAAGGGCTGCTCAAGGAGAACATCGACGGCGAGGCGCTGGAATGGGCGCACCGGCGGCTCGTGCAGCGGCGCGAGGCGCGCAAGATCCTGATGGTGATCTCGGACGGCGCGCCGGTGGACGATTCGACGCTGAGCGTGAACCCCGCCAACTATCTTGAACGCCACCTGCGCGACGTGATCGCCATGGTCGAGCGCAAGAAGCAGGTCGAACTCATCGCCATCGGCATCGGCCATGACGTGACGCGCTACTATGACCGCGCGGTGACGATCACCGATGTGGAACAGCTTGCGGGCGCGATGACCGAACAACTGGCCGCGCTGTTCGACACCGACCGGCGCAAGCTCGCACAGGTTCTGGGGATGAATCGTCTGCGCTAGGGTCGCCGGGGGGCTGCGCGCCCCCCGGACCCCTGCGGAGTATTTCGGCAAGGATGAAGGGGGACGCGATGTTCCAGACTTTCGAGGTGAGCGCCCGTCCCGAGCAGGGACCGCCACGGCTGGCCGCGCTGCGCGGCGCGATGAAGGCGGCGGGGCTCGACGGCTGGATCACGCCGCGCGCCGACATCCACCAGGGCGAATATGTCGCCGAACGCGACGCGCTGCTGCAATGGCTGACCGGCTTCACGGGGTCCGCCGGGTTCTGCGCCGCGACCGCCGACAGGGCCGCCGTGTTCGTCGACGGCCGCTACCGGCTGCAGGTGCGCGAGCAGGTCGCCGACGTGTTCGCGCCCGTGGACTGGCCCGCGACACAACTGCCCGGCTGGCTGCGCGCGGCCCTGCCCGAAGGCGGCCGCGTGGGCTTTGACCCGTGGCTGCACACGCTGGCCGAGGTCGCCGCCTGGGAGAAGGCGCTGGCCGGGTCGGGCATCGAGATGGTGGCGCATGACAATCTGGTCGCGCCGTTGTGGGAGGACCGCCCGCCCCCGCCGGACGCGCCCTTCACCGTCTGGCCGATCGAGGTCGCAGGCGAGGACCATGCCGCGAAACGCGCACGGCTGGGCAAGGGCATCGCGGCAGCGGGCGCGGGGGTTGCCGTGCTGACCGGCCCCGATTCCATCGCCTGGCTGCTGAACATCCGCGGCAGCGACGTGCGCTGCAATCCGGTGCCCCATGCGCTGGCCTTCCTGCACAGTGACGGCAGCGTCGATCTGTTCGCCGGACCCGGCAAGGCCGATCCGCTGCGCGCCCATCTGGGCGACGCGGTGCGGCTGCACGACCGCGACGGGTTCGAGACCGCCCTTGCCGCGCTGTCCGGCCCGGTGCTGGTCGATCCGCAGCGGGCGCCGGTGGCGGTGGCGCAGGTTCTGGGCGCCGCAGGCATCGCGCTGGTCGAGGGCGACGATCCCTGCATCCTGCCCAAGGCCCGCAAGAACCCGGCGGAGTTGCGCGGGATGCGCGCCGCGCATCTGCGCGACGGCGCGGCGATGGTGAACTTCCTCGCCTGGGTGACCAGGGCCGCGCCCGAGGGCGGGCTGACCGAAATCAGCGTGGTGGAGAAGCTCGAAGGCTTTCGCCGCGCGACCAACAAGCTGATCGATGTGTCCTTCGACACCATCGCCGGGACCGGCCCGCATGGCGCGATCAACCACTACCGCGTGACCGAGGCGACCAACCTGCCCGTGCAACAGGGCGAATTGTTGCTGGTCGATTCGGGCGGGCAATATGTGGACGGCACCACCGACATCACCCGCACCATCCCGGTGGGCAAGCCGCCCGCCGGTGCGGCAGGCGCGTTCACGCGGGTGCTCAAGGGCATGGTGGCGTTAAGCCGGGTGCGGTTCCCGCACGGGGTGACGGGCGGGCAGCTTGATGCGCTGGCGCGCTATCATCTGTGGCTTGCCGGGCAGGATTTCGACCACGGCACCGGCCACGGCGTCGGCGCGGGCCTGTCGGTGCACGAGGGACCGCAGCGCATCTCGCGGATCTCGAACGTGCCGCTCGAACCGGGCATGATCGTCTCGAACGAGCCGGGCTACTACCGCGAGGGCGCCTTCGGCATCCGCATCGAGAACCTGCTGGTGGTCGAGGAAAAGGCCCCTCCCGAGGGCGGCGACCCCGACCGGCGCTGGCTGGGCTTCGAGACCATCACCTTCGTGCCCATCGAGCGGCGGCTGATCGTCGCCGATATGCTCGATGAAGGCGAACGCGCCTGGGTCGATGCCTACCACGCCGAAGTGCTGGCCAGGATCGGCCCGAGGGTCGAGGGCGAGGCGCTGGACTGGCTGAAGGCAGCCTGCGCGCCGCTGTAGCGGACCGGCCGCGGAGAAGGGGCGATCCGGTGAGCGGTGCCGTCATTGCAAGGCGGCAGGGCCGACGCGGCATGTTTCCGTCATTGCGAGGAGCCGAAGGCGACGCGGCAACCCCGATGTTGCGCATGAGCGGTCGGGGTTGCTTCGGCTTCGCCTCGCAATGACGAAACCTCCCGTCATTGCGAGGAGGCGCAGCCGACGTGGCAATCCACGGGGCCGGGCGCTGCGCCCGGCATGGATTGCTTCACTTCGTTCGCAATGACGAAGGGTGGCGGGAATATCGCCGTTCCCCCACCTGCCCCGCTCTGCGCGCCTTTCCTGTCGACACACTGTATTTAACATGCTACACGGCCCGAAACCCAGTCACCGACACGAGGCCCGCCATGACCGATTCGCCCTTTACCGGCACCATTCCCGCCCTCATGACCCCCTGCACGCCCGACCGGCGGCCGGACTTCGACGCGCTTGTCCGCAAGGCGCGCGAGCTGATCGACCTCGGCATGTCGGGCGTCATCTATGCGGGGTCGATGGGGGACTGGCCGCTGCTCACCGACGCCGAGCGGATGGAGGGCACCGTGCGCCTTGTCGCGGCGGGCGTGCCGGTCATCGTCGGCACCGGGGCCATCAACACGAGATCGGCTGTCGCGCTGGCGGCCCATGCGCAGAAGATCGGCGCGAAGGGCCTGATGGTCATTCCGCGCGTGCTGTCGCGCGGCGGTTCGGCCACGGCGCAGCGCAACCATTTCAAGGCGATCCTCGCCGCCGCGCCCGACCTGCCTGCGGTGATCTACAACTCGCCGCATTACGGCTTTGCCACCCGCGCCGACCTGTTCTTCGCGCTGCGCGCGGAACATCGCAACCTTGTCGGCTTCAAGGAATTCGGCGGCGACGATGCGCTGTCCTATGCGGCGGAGCACATCACCTCGGGGGATGCGGAACTGACGCTGATGGTCGGCGTCGATTCCTCGGTCTATCACGGCTTTGTCCATGCGGGTGCGACCGGCTGCATCACCGGCATCGGCAACTGCCTGCCGCGCGAGGTGCTGCATCTGGTCGATCTCAGCCGCAAGGCGCAGGCGGGCGATGTCGAGGCGCGGCGCCGGGCGCGCGAGCTGGACGAGGCGATGACCATTCTTGCCCAATGGGACGAGGGCAGCGACCTGGTGCTTTACTACAAGTATCTCATGGTCCTGAACGGCGACGCCGAATATGCGCTGCATTTCAACGAGAGCGACGCGCTGTCGCCGTCGCAGAAGGGCTGGGCCGAGGACACCTATGCCCGCTTCCGCGCCTGGTATGCGGACTGGGCGGCCTGAACCGAGGCTAGATTGCCCTGAGCAGCGGCTGCCGGAAACCGGCCGACGGCCGCACCACCAGCTCGGTCAGCGCCCAGACCAGCGCATCGACGCGGTCGGGGCTGCCCGGCCCGTCGTAGCCGCGCAGGGTCATGCGGGCCATCTGCTCTTCCAGCGCCTCGAGACCGCGCGCATGGCCGACCCGGCCCTGTTCGTAAAGCGCGGCGACGGGTTCCGCCCGCGCGGTCTTGCCGCGCGTGGCGTGGACGGCGCGATAGGGGATCTGCGGGTCGATCTGGCGGATCACCTCCTCGACCAGCGCGCCGCCCTGGTTCACCTCGGCCACCAGCCGCCCGGCGCCGTGGCGGTGAAAGGCGGCGACGGCGGCGCGCGCCCATTCGCCCGGCGAGACGCCCTGCACGCTTGCATCCTCAAGGACATGCGCGCGCCAGTCGCGCGGCGCGCCGCGCATCGACACCCCGGCGACCACGATCCCGCAGGCATCCGATCCCCGGTGGCCGCTGACCGGCGGATCGACGGCAACGACGATGCGATCCAGCACGGGCGGCACCGCCGCCGCTGCCGTTTCCAGCATCGCACGGGTCCAGAGCGCGCCCTCGGTGTCGGCGACCAGCAGCCCCTCCAGTTCCTGCCGCCCGGCACGGGTGCCGCCGTAGCGGCGCTCGACCTCGTCAAGAAAACCGGGCGCCAGCCAGGCGCGGTTGGCACGGGTCGGCGCATGGGTCATCACCGTCGAGGGCTGCGCCATGAGGCCGGTCAGCACCGGGGCGTTGCGCGGCGTGGTGGTGATGCAGGCGCGCGGCGCCGTGCCCAGCCGCAGGCCAAGCGACAGCATGTCCCATGCCGCCTGCCCTTGCCGCCATTTCGCGATCTCGTCGGCCCAGAGCGCGTCGAACTGAAAGCCGCGCAGCGCGTCGGGGTCGTGGGCGGACAGCACCTGCGCCTCGGCACCGTTCGGCCAGACCAGCAGGTTGCGCGTCGCGCGCCATTCCGGGCGCCGGTCGGGGGGCGCGCAGGCGAGGATGCCGCTTTCGCCGAACACCATCACCTCGCGCGCCTGCGCCAGCGTCTCGCCGACCAGCCCGACGCGCCGCGCCCGGCCGGGCGCGCCGGGCCGGGCGCCCTCGACCATGGCGCGCACCCATTCGGCGCCCGCGCGGGTCTTGCCCGCGCCGCGCCCGCCGAGGATCAGCCAGCTTCGCCAGTCGCCGCCCGGCGGCACCTGATGCGGCAGCGCCCAGAAGTCGAACAGCCACGGCAGCGCCGCCAGCGCGGCGGGCGAGAGCGCGGCCAGAAACTCAGCCTGCACCTGCGGCGGCGCGGAGGCGATCAAGGCGGCGCCCGATCTCGTCCCGCGCGGCATCGAGGTCGAGCACGCCGTCACCGCCGCCGGAACTGCGCTGCATCCAGTCGTCATATCTCGTCTCCGCCTCGAACACGCGCTTCAGCGCGCTTTCCAGTTCCGCCTGTTTGGCCACGATGTCGCGCAGGGCGGCGCCGTCGCCCTCGAGCAGTTGCCGCAACAGGTCGGCCAGCGTCGCGCGCACGGCGCGCAGAAGGACGACGGCGTCGTCACGATACTGGCGCGGCGTGCTGCCGCCGGTGTCGGCCTGTGCCGATTCTTCGTTGTTCATGGATTGCCTGTCGCCGGGATCGCCGGAGACGCATGTTCCGCTGCCCCCGGCATGGCCAGGATCTGCCACGGGGCGCGCCATCGGTCAAATTTTCGCAGCGGGGCGCCGCGCGCAGGTGTCGGGAATCGTTCAGCAGGATGCGGGGTTGCGACCGGGTGCGGCCCGCCAGGGCAATCGGGAGAACTGCGGCTGCGCGGGCTGGCACGGCACCGCCGCCCGCACATCCCGTCATTGCGAGGCGAAGCCGAAGCAACCCCGACCGCTCATGCGCAACATCGGGGTTGCTTCGTCGGCTTTGCCTCCTCGCAATGACGGAACATGGCGTTCGCCCTATTACCCCGGACGGCCCGCAAGCCGCGCCCTATTCGCCGCCGCCTTCCGCCGCCGCCGCTGCCGCGCGGGCCGCCGCGACGTTGCGGTTGTGCTCGGCCTGGGTGACGGCGAAGGCATGGCCACCGCTGCCGTCGTTCGTCGCCACGAAGAACATGAAATCGGTCTGCGCCGGATGCAGCGCCGCGTGGATCGCCGACCGCGCGGGCAACGCGATGGGGCCGGGCGGCAGGCCGCGGATGACATAGGTGTTGTAGTCCACCGACCCGTGTTCGCGCTGCTCGGTCGTCCCGGCGATGTCGGACTGGCGGATCGGGCGGTCGAACACCCCCACGCCGCGCGTGATGCCATAGATAATCGTCGGGTCGAACTGCAACTGCCAGCCCGTGCGAATGCGGTTGACCAGCACGCTGGAGACCAGCGGGCGTTCCTCGGGCAGCCCGGTTTCCTTCTCGATGATCGAGGCCAGCGTCAGCGCATCTTCCATCGAGGCGATGGGCAGGCCGCTGTCGCGGTTGGTCCATTCCTCGGTGAGGATCCGTTCCTGCGCCGACTGCATCCGCGCCAGCAGGGGCGCGATCTCGTCGCCGGGGCTGACCTGATAGCTGTCGGGGGCCAGCATCCCCTCGGGCGGGATGCCGTCGGCGTCGCCGTCGAGAAACTCGATCCCCTGCAACCCGTTCACCACCTGCCAGGCGGTGACGCCGGGCACCACGACCACCGTGTATTGCGTATCGGCATCGCCGCGCAGGCGCACGTATTCGGCGGGCACCGGCGTCTCGGCCGCCGGATCGAAGCGGGCCAGCTCGACGAACTGCGTCGTCGCGGGGTCCAGCTCGCGCAACTGCACGATATTGCGGGTCACGCCGATGGTGAACTGGATCTGCGCCCCGCAGGTCGAGGCGCCGCCCCGCGTGACGATGTCGGCGATCCCCTGCATCGAGGCGGCCGCCGAGACGAGAAAGCTGCCGGCCTTCAGGCTTTGATCGAGGCCCGCATAGGAGGTGCCGATGCGGAAGATCGCGCCCGAGCGCAACGCCCCCTGCCCCGCCAGATCGTCGGCGACCGAACGCATGGTCGCGCCGGGCGCCACGCGCAGGCAGATCGCCTGTTCCAGCGGCCCCGGCGCGCGATATTCGCGCATCGCCCAGCCGATGCCGCCGCCCGCCAGGAACAGCACCACGACCAGCAGCGTCAGCGTGTTCGAGGCGAGATGGCGCCACATCACGCGGGCTTTCCGAAGATCACGCTCGCATTGGTGCCGCCGAAGCCGAAGGAATTGGACAGGGCCACCCCGACCCTGCGCCTGCGCGCCGCGTTCGGCGCCAGATCGACCGGGGTTTCCACCGCCGGATTGTCGAGGTTGATCGTCGGCGGGCAAATCTGGTCGCGGATGGCGAGGATCGAGAACACCGCCTCGATGGCGCCCGCCGCCCCCAGCAGATGCCCGGTCGCGCCCTTGGTCGAGGACATGGTGACCTGCCCCGCATGGTCGCCCAGCACCCGTTCGACCGCCGCCAGCTCGATCACGTCGGCCATGGTCGAGGTGCCGTGCGCGTTGATGTAGTCGATGGCATCGGGCGTCAGCCCGGCATCGTCCAGCGCCGCGCGCATGCAGCGTTCGGCACCGTCGCCGTCCTCGGAGGGCGCGGTGATGTGGTAGGCGTCGCCCGACAGGCCGTAGCCCAGCACCTCGGCGTAAATCTTCGCGCCGCGCGCCTTCGCGTGTTCGTATTCCTCGAGCACCACCACCCCGGCGCCTTCGCCCATGACGAAACCGTCACGGTCGGCGTCATAGGGCCGCGATGCCTTGTCGGGTTCGTTGCCGCGCTTGGTCGAGAGCGCCTTGCAGGCGTTGAACCCGGCGATGCCGATCTCGCAGATCGCGGCCTCGGCGCCACCGGCCACCATGATGTCGGCGGAGCCGTATTTGATCAGCCGCGAGGCATCGCCGATGGCGTGCGCGCCGGTTGAACAGGCGGTGACGACGGCGTGATTCGGCCCCTTGAAGCCGTGGCGGATCGCCACCTGCCCCGAGATCAGGTTGATCAGCGCGCCGGGCACGAAGAACGGCGACACCCGGCGCGGCCCCTTTTCCTTCATCATGATCGCGGTATTGGCGATGGAATTCAGCCCGCCGATGCCCGAGCCGATCATCACCCCGGTGCGCAGCTTTTCAGCCTCGCCCAGCGTGGCAAGGCCCGCATCTTCCACCGCCTGCTGCGCGGCGGCCATGCCGAAGATGATGAAGGTGTCGACCTTGCGCTGCTCTTTCGGCTCGAGATAGCGGTCGGCGTTGAAGGTGCCGTCGCTGCCGTCGCCGCGCTTCACCTCGCAGGCGTATTTGGTGACCACTTCCGACGCATCGAATTGCGTGATCGGCCCGCCGCCCGACTGCCCGGCAAGCAGACGCTCCCAGGTCTTCTCGACCCCGTCGGCAAGCGGTGTGACCAGTCCCAACCCGGTTACGACGACACGACGCATGTGCAAGCCCCCGATCCTCAGCACGTTTCCGGGTGATACATGCGCCGGTCGCGTCGCGCAACAATGCCGCCGACAGACGCACCCGACCGGCCCGCGCCCCCCGCCGCAGGCGCCCGAATGAGTATTTTTGCAAGGATGAAGGGCAGGCCCGCCCCGGCGCCCCGGCGGGTGCGGCACGAATGTGCCGGGCTGCGGCCGAGCGGCGCGTTGCGGCCCGCTTTCCCTTGCCTCACCGCCTGCGCGTGCTAGGGCACCCGCAGGAGCGAATCCCGTAAGCCAGCCCGGAGTCCCCGATGCCCGCCATGACCGAACCGAAACTTGTCGCAGGCAATGCCAACCGCCCGCTGGCCGAAGCCATCGCCGGGCGCATCTCGATGCACCGCGGCGTCAGGACCGGCCTCGTCGGTGCACGGGTCGAGCGCTTCAACGATCAGGAAATCTTCGTCGAGGTCTATGACAACGTCCGTGGCGAGGACATGTTCATCATCCAGCCGACCTCGAACCCCGCGAACGACAACCTGATGGAGCTGCTCATCATGGCCGACGCGCTGCGCCGGTCGTCGGCGGCACGGATCACCGCCGTGATCCCCTATTTCGGCTACGCCCGCCAGGACCGCCGCACCAAGGCCCGCACGCCGATTTCGGCCAAGCTGGTCGCCAACCTGATCGCCACCTCGGGAATCAGCCGGGTGCTGACGCTCGACCTGCACGCGGCGCAGATCCAGGGCTTCTTCGACATGCCGGTGGACAACCTTTACGCCAGCCCGATCTTCGCCATCGACATCCGCCACCATTTCAACGGCCATATCGACGACATCATGGTGGTCAGCCCCGATGTGGGCGGCGTGGGCCGCGCCCGCGAACTGGCCAAGCGCATCAACGCGCCGCTCGCCATCGTCGACAAGCGCCGCGAGAAGCCGGGCGAGATCGCGGAAATGACGGTGATCGGCGACGTGACCGGCAAGGCCTGCATCATCGTCGACGACATCTGCGACACGGCGGGCACGCTGTGCAAGGCGGCCGAGCAGTTGATGGAATCCGGTGCAACCGAGGTCCATGCCTACATCACCCACGGCGTCCTCTCGGGTCCGGCGGTGGACAGGATCAGCAAGTCGGTGATGAAGTCGCTGGTCATCACCGATTCCATCGAGGCCAGCAGCAAGGTCACCGCCTGCCCCAACATCCGCATCGTGCCGACCGCACCGATGTTCGCGCAGGCGATCCTCAACACCTGGAACGGCACGTCGGTCTCGTCGCTGTTCGACGATGCGACGCTGGTGCCGATCTACGAGGGGCTTTACCCCCACGTCTGAGGGCCGCCCTCAGTCCACCTCCCAGTCGTCGTCGTCGCGCAGCGGGCCGATCGCCTGCCACGCGGCGCGCGCGCGCGCGATGCGGCTGTCGTCCCAGGTTCGGAAGCGGATCGTGAAGCCGTCGCGGCTGACATCGACGGCGCGCAGATCGACGCGCGAGTTGGTGCTCGACGCCATGTCCCACATCACCAGCCAGACGCGCACCGAGGGCGGCTCGGCGAAACCTTCGGCGAAGGCCACGGCAACATCGACCTCGCGCACCCCGCGTTCGGTCCACATCGGGCCGGAATGTTCAAAATCGTCGAAGAGCGGCACCTCGCCCTCGTCGACGCCCAGCGTGTGACTTCTGAACCGGCGCAAGCTGCGTCCTCCCCCGGCAGAGGAAAGCCGATCCGGCGAGGGTTGCAAGGGGGGGCGGAGGGGGTGGCGATCGGGCGAACGGCATATTCCGTCATTGCGAGGCGTAAGCTGAAGCAACCCCGATTGCTTACCTGATTGCTTCGGGGTTGCTTCGTCGGCTGCGCCTCCTCGCAATGACGGGATTTTCGAGGCGGCGGGGCCGTGCCGACCTGCGCAGGGCGGCTCGCCCGATTGCCCTGGGCGGAGGGAGTACCATGCGATATTGCGCATTCCCTGCGAAATGCGTATTTTGCTCATACATCCTGAAAGGCCGGTCATTGCCATGAAATACATTGAGGTCAGCGCCACCGAGTTTGCACGCCAGTTCCCCCGGATGAAGGAAGATGTCCGTGAGCACGGCGTCATCTCGGTTCTCAGCCACAATCGCCGGGTCGGCGCCTTCGTCTCGCCCGCCGTGCTGGCCGAGCTGGAAGAGCTGCGCCGCCGCAAGCGCGAGTTGCACCGGATCGAAGACCTGGACGATGGATTTTTCGACGCTCTCGACCGGGCGGTCGCCTCATATGACGATAACCCCTGAGCGATGCCGCTGCCCGCGCCCCGGCCCGGCCTCGTGATCGGCTACGAGTTCCTCTACCGCGAGGATGCCGCCGCAGGGCGGGAAAACGCTGCCCGCCCGCACCCCTGCGCCATCGTGCTGGTGGTGGGTGATCACCCCGGCGAGCGGGTGAGCGTGGTCGCGATCAGTCATTCACCGCCAGCCGCATCGGCAGCACATGACTACATGCGGCTGACAGCCGCAGACGCACGGCAGATGGGTCTGGACAGCGGCGATCACTGGGTGAACCTGCGCGACATCAACAGCTTCGACTGGCCGGGCTACGACCTGAAACCGATTGCGCCCGGTCGAAGTTACGTCTTCGGCCGGATGGGCAGAACCGCCTTTGAGCGACTGGTGGCGGCCCTGAGGGCGCGACGCGGGCTGAAGGTGCTTGACCGGAGATAGGCCGCAAACAAAAAGGCGCCCCGCGAGGCGCCCCTTGTCAACCGATGCCCGCTGCCTCAGCCCGCGTGGACGCCCAGCGCGGCGCCTGCGGCCTGCAGGTCGGCGATGGCCTTGGCGCTCACGTCGTCCTGCGCGCCGTCGCGCAGGGCGGCAAGCAGGCGCTCGATCACGCCTGCATTCACCTCGTCGCGGGGCAGCGCTTCCTCGGCGAGCACGGAAATCGCCGCCGCACCGATGTCGGCAAAACCGCCCGAGACCAGATATTCGTCGGTGCCGCCGTCATGCGTCACGCGCAGGATGCCGGGGCGCAGGGTGGTGATGGTGGGCGCGTGGCCCGCCATCGCCGTCATGTCGCCGTCGGCGCCCGGAATCTGCACCTCGCGCGCGGCGACCGAGGCAAGCCTGCGCTCGGGGGCCACGAGGTCGAACTGGACCGTATCCGCCATCTCTGCCCCTTATGCCGCTGCCGCGGCCAGACGCTCGGCCTTGGCGACCACTTCCTTGATGCCGCCGACCATGTAGAAGGCCGCCTCGGGCAGGTGGTCGTATTCGCCTGCCACGACCGCCTTGAACGAGGCGATGGTTTCCTCCAGCGGCACCTGCACGCCCGGCGAGCCGGTGAACACCTGCGCCACGTCGAAGGGCTGCGACAGGAAGCGCTGGATCTTGCGCGCGCGGGCCACGGTCAGCTTGTCCTCTTCGGACAGCTCGTCCATGCCGAGGATGGCGATGATGTCCTGAAGCGACTTGTAGCGCT
>JACFNP010000075.1 GCA_019454835.1 Rubellimicrobium sp. | reverse complement strand
TTCACCCGGAGATTACGCCGCCTTCGAATTTCCACCACTTCCGAGACACGACCCGCGCGCAGCTCGGCATCGAAAGCCTGCCAGTCCCGCCCGCTCATCGCGGCCCCCCAAGGGCGCGCCCGCGCAGGCCGGTCGGCACAGGGGCCGCGGCAGCGATGCGCAGGGGATGGCGGGGACGGGCGGACACGGGCGTCGGGAACCGGGTTGAGGGCTGTTGCCCCCGGTTCTGCCGGTTTCCTGCCACTCCTCGCGACGTCGGAGCCGGTCCGCCCGGCTGCGCGCCCTGCTTTCGGAAAGGGTGGCCCCCTTCCGGCAAGGCACTGTAATCACGTCAGATCATGGGTGGACCCCAGGCGTTCTGGCGAGCCGTTTCGAAGGTCGCGCCGGGCCAGCGCGCCGGGGTGGGGTGAACCCGGTTTCGCGCGAACGGGGTGAACGGTTCACCCCATCGTCCGCGCGCAGGCGGCGAGGGTGGACCCCACGATGCACGGGCCCACATCGGTGCGGCCCGGCACCTTGCGGCGGCACAGAGCCGCCGACCGGTTCAGCAGACGTGATCGAATGTGGTCATGATCAGTCGGACGGGTGTTACGCCCGTCAGGCGTGCATCGCGGCTATCCGGCGTTCCGCAGGTCCGGCCCCAACACCCGCTTCGCCCCGCCGCGCTGCGCCGCCGGCAGCCGGATCAGCGTCGCCATCGCGTCGGCGAGGTTCTTTGACACCGGCTCGCCGTCGATCTCCTGCCCGAGGAACCAGTCCAGAAGGCATTCCTTCTTCTCCTGATTGCCGGCCGAGATCCCGAAATGCGCGATCGCGCGCTGCATCAGGTCGAGATAGGGCGTGGTATAGGGGACATCCGCCGTGTCTGCCGCCGGGCGCGCAGTCTCCGGGACGTAATCCGGCCAGATCGTCTTCACCAGGAAGCGCGGCATGCGGATGTCGATGAATTCCCAGTTCCGCGCGGTCAGCCTGCCCATCAGATACTTGCCCTCGCGCCACTCTTCGGGCCGGATGCTGCTGTGATAGCCCGAATGCAGCCCGAAACCACTGCTGTTGCCGCCATGGCCCCAGCCATGCGTCCGTTCTTCCGTGTAACGCCCCTGCGCCAGAAGGTCGCCGTCGCGCAGGGCGACGAGCAGTTCGGTCTCGGCCTCCGCCTTCCAGGCCAATGTCGGATCCTGCGGCGGATTCCATTGCTGGTGCGCCGGCGCGGGTTTGGGTGGCAGTTTCGCCGCTTCCACCGCCCGCCGCGCGACCGTCACGTTCTGCACATGGGCCAGCGCCTCTGCGAAACTCCATTGCGTGCGGTCGAGCGT
Organism: Rubellimicrobium sp.; assembly: GCA_019454835.1. Classification (GTDB taxonomy): domain Bacteria; phylum Pseudomonadota; class Alphaproteobacteria; order Rhodobacterales; family Rhodobacteraceae; genus JADYZU01. Next base: position 416 of record JACFNP010000075.1, on the reverse strand, counting down.
CTGCAGTGACATCGGCGGCCTCGTGACTCGGTTGGGGGTGGCCTGAACATAATGGGAACGTCGGAACCCCTCAACCCACCATGACGTTGCATCCCCGAAGGGGTCCACCCTTTCCGTCCGTATGCGGGGTGACCCGTTCCAAGGTCGCGGTCATCGGTGCAATCCTGCACCGATGGATCATGATGTTCGATCCCGGTCCCATCCGTCGCCCCAACCCGCTCGCCCCCTCGGCAATGGCGTCCGCCGAGCGCCGCACCGAACTGTGCGGCCTGCTGGCGCTCGGGCTGGTCCGGCTGCGGATGCGAGAGACGGGCGAAGTATCTGACGATACCGGAGAAAGTTGCCTACACTATCCGCCAGACCAATGCCGTCATGCAACTTCAACTCATCGGAGAAACGCATGACGAAGCCCGATC
>JACFNP010000056.1 GCA_019454835.1 Rubellimicrobium sp. | reverse complement strand
GGGAGAAGCCTATCGAACAGCCGGATGAACAACACACTTGCCCGATGTTGTGTGCGAGCGGTCGAGGTTGCTTCGGCTTCGCCTCGCAATGACGATTCCCGAGCCCCGTCATTGCGAGGAGGCGCAAGCCGACGAAGCAACCTCGATGTTGCGCGAGAGCGGTCGGGGTTGCTTCGGCTTGCGCCTCGCAATGACGGCAGGGGCGGGGCCTTCAGCCACCCCCCTCATGCAGCAGCACCGTCACCACCGCCGCCCCGTAGCGACGGCGCTCTACCAGGACAAACCCCTCGGGCACCGCGACCTCGGCGCCCTCTTCCCAGACCACCACCGCGCCGGGCGCGATCCAGCCGCCCGCGAGCGCAGATGCCAGCGCCGCCGCGCCCAGCCCCTGCCCGTAGGGCGGATCAAGAAACACGAGGCTCGCCGCCGCGCCCCGCCGCGCAGGCAGGCGGGTGGCGTCGGCGACGATCACCTCGGCCACCTCGCGGGCGCGGGACAGGTTGTCGCGCAGCAGGCCCAGCGCCACCCGGCCGCGTTCGACGAATACCGCCGCCTTCGCGCCGCGCGACAGGGCCTCGAGCCCCAGCGCCCCGGTGCCCGCGAACAGGTCGAGCACCACCGCATCCCGGACCCGGTCACCCAGCCGCCCGGCGGTGAGCATGGAAAACAGCGCCTCGCGCACCCGGTCGGCGGTCGGGCGCAGATGGGCGGCGGGGTCGCCCTTGCCCGGCTCGGCCAGCTTCAGCCCCCGGTGCCTGCCCGCGATGATCCTCACCCGCGCAGGATGTCGCGCAGGTCGATGCCCGCATCCGCGACCATTTCCGGCGCGGGCGAGCGTCCGGCCTCGATCAGGCGCTTGCCGACCATGTAGGCGCGCGGATCGCTCATCGCGTCGACGGAAACCAGCCGTGCGCCCGCGTAATACCAATGCGAGACCGCCTCGCCCCGCCGCACATGCACGGCGTCATGGCCCCGGTTCAGCCCGGCGATCTGCAGGTGCACGTCGTATTGATCCGACCAGAACCACGGCTTCGCCACATAGGGTTCCGCGCGGCCCATGATGTTGCGCGCCACCGCCTCGCCCATGTCGACCGCGTTCGAGACCGCTTCCAGCCGGATGCGCTCGCCGTTGAAGATCAGGCTCGCGCAGTCGCCCGCCGCCCAGATATGCGGGTCCGAGGTGCGGGCGAAGGCGTCGGTGGCGATGCCGTTGTCGATGGTCAGCCCGGCGGCCTCGGCAAGGGCGATGTCGGGGGTGATGCCGATGCCGACCACCACCAGATCGGCGGGGATCACGGTATCGTCGGCCAGCCGCACCCCGGTCACGCGGTCCGCACCCTCGATCCGCGACAGGGCGGTGCCCTCGCGGATATCGACGCCGTGGCTGCGGTGCAGGTCGCGGAACCAGTCCGAGGTGACCGGCGCCGCCACCCGTTGCAGGATGCGCGGCGCGGCCTCGATCAGCGTCACCTTCAGGCCCTTCTTCGCCGCGACCGCCGCCGCTTCAAGGCCGATATAGCCGCCGCCGATCACCACCGCGCGCGCGCCCGGCTGCATCTCGGGCGCCAGCCGGTCGGCGTCGGCGAGGTCGCGCATGACATGCACGCCGGGCAGGTCGCCGCCGATGGCGGCAGGCAGCCGCCGGGGCCGCGCCCCGGTGGTCAGCGCCAGCGCGTCATATTCGAGCACCTCGCCCCCCGCCAACGTCACGCGGCGGCGTTCGGGGTCGATGCTTTCGGCACGGGTGCCGGTGCGCAGGGTGATGCCCTGGTCGGCATAGAACCCGGCGGGCCGCAGGAACAGCCGCTCCAGCGCCATCTCGCCCAGCAGATAGGCCTTGGACAAAGGCGGGCGCTGGTAGGGCGGCACCGCCTCGGCGCCAAGCAGCGTGATCGCACCCTCGAACCCGTCGGCGCGCAGCCGCGCCACCAGCGACGCCCCGGCCTGCCCGCCGCCGATCACCACCACATGCGCCATGAAATCACCCCGTCCGGATTGCTGTCGGGACACTAGCGCCGGGCCGGGCGGATGCCAACGCGGGGTGTTATTGCAGGGCGCAGTCCGTATGCCCGGCCCCGTGGATTGCCACGGCGGCTGCGCCCGCAACTCCCGTCATTGCGAGGCGCAAGCCGAAGCAACCCCGACCGATTGCGCACGACATCGGGGTTGCTTCGTCGGCTGCGCCTCCTCGCAATGACGAGGGTGAGGGGGTGGACCCGCGCCCTAACCGCCCGCGATCGCGTCGATGCGCTGCGCGAGGTCCACGTCCTGCTGCGACAACCCGCCCGCGTCATGGGTGGTCAGCGTGATCTCGACCCGATTCCAGACATTCGACCATTCGGGGTGATGGCCCATCCTTTCGGCTGCCAGCGCCACGCGCGACATGAAGCCCCAGGCTTCGGAAAAGTCGCGGAACCGCAGGCTCCGGGTGATCGCGTCGCGGCCCGGCACCGCCTGCCAGCCGGTCGCGGCCAGTGCCGCCAGCGCCGCCTGCCGCGCCGCGCCCGCAAGTTTCTCGCTCATTCGCTGTCCTCCTGTCTGTCGCGCCGGAACGGCCCCAGCGCCGTCAGCACCTCGACTTCCTCCTCGACCGCCCCGGCCTCGGCCTGCAGGAATTGCACCACGGCGGCGCGAAAGCCCGGATCGGCGATCCAGTGCAGCGAATGGGTCTGCACCGGCAGATAGCCGCGCGCGATCTTGTGCTCACCCTGCGCCCCGGCCTCGACCCTTTGCAGGCCATGCGCCAGCGCCCAGTCGATGGCCCTGTGATAGCATATCTCGAAATGCAGGAACGGATGATGTTCGCTCGCGCCCCAGTAGCGGCCGAAAAGCGCCGCGCGGCCGATGAAGTTCAGCGCCCCCGCCACCGGGCGCCCGTCGCGCAGGGCCAGCACCATCAGCGCGTCATCCGCCAGCCGTTCCGCCGCCAGATCGAAGAACGCCCGCGTCAGGTAGGGCGACCCCCATTTGCGCGCGCCGGTGTCCTGATAGAAGCGCCACATCGCATCCCAATGCGCGCGGGTCAGCCCGGCCCCGGTCAGCGCCACGATCTGCCCGCCGAAAGCCTGCGCCTCGCGGCGTTCGCGCCGGATCGCCTTGCGCTTGCGCGAGGACAGCGCGGCAAGGAAGCCCTCGAAATCGCCGTAGCCCGCATCATGCCAGTGATATTGCTCGGAGAGGCGGGGCATCAGGCCCAGCGCCGCACCGGCCTGCGCCTCGTCTGCGGTGCAGAAGGTGACATGCAGCGACGACAGGTCGTTGCCCTCGGCCAGCCGCACCGCAGCATCGAGCAGCGCCGCACGGGCGTCGTCATGGCCCGGACGGGTCAGCAGCCGCCGCCCGGTCACCGGCGTGAAGGGCACCGCGATCTGCATTTTCGGATAATAGCGCCCGCCCGCGCGTTCCCAGGCGTGCGCCCAGTTGAAGTCGAAGATGTATTCGCCCTGCGAATGGCTTTTCAGATAGAGCGGCGCCACCCCGGCCAGCACTCCGTTCCGCCGTGCCGCCAGATGATGCGGCAGCCAGCCGGTGCCGGGGCCGACCGATCCCGAGTCTTCCAGCAGATGCAGGAAGCGCCAGGTCGTGAACGGATCGAAGGGCCGCCCGCCGTCCGCCGCCTCGGGGCAGGCGCAGGCGTCCCATTCGGCCTGCGCGATTCCGGCGATGCTGCGGTGAAGGGTGATGTCGAAGGCGGCGGTCATCCGGGGTCAGCGGGGGTGCATCCGGGCCGCGTCAGCCTGTGGCCGCTCAAGGCCGATACCCTTCAAAGGTGATGTTCTCGGCGACAAGGCGCGCGCGCGCCTCGTCCTGGGGGCTGGTGATGGTCCAGCACAGCACCCGCGCGCCTGCGGCCTTCAGTTCGGCCACGCGCGGGCGCGACAGGTCGGCGGCCTCGTGGCTGATGAAGCTGGCACCCGTGGCGTCGTAATCCGGGATCGACCGCAGATGCGCAGCCAGCTCGCGGCTGATCGGTTCCTCGGGGTCTTCGGCCCATGACCAGGTCGTCAGCCCGCGCGGGATGTCGGGCGCCTGCCGCGCGATGGCCGCCACCGCGCCGGGATGGAACGACATGAAGGCCAGCGGCCCGGCATAGCCCGCCAGATCGCGCGCGGCCATGTGTTCCAGCGCGCCGGTATTCTCGCCGGTGAACAGGTCCTGCGCCTTCAGCTCGACCAGCAGCGGCACCCGGCCCGCGACCAGATCGAGCAGCGCGCGGAAGGTCGGGATGCTCTCGTCCGTCCCGGCCAGCCGCAGCGCACCCAGTTCCGCCGCCGTCCGCGCGGCGATCCGCCCTGTGGCCCCGGTCATCCGCGCCAGGTCGGGGTCGTGGAACACCATCGCCACGCCGTCGGCCGAGGGTTGCAGGTCGCATTCGATCCCGTAGCCCGCATCCATCGCCGCCTGCGCGGCGGCGAGGCTGTTTTCGGGCACCCCCGGCCCGTGCAGGCCGCGATGGGCCAGCGGCACGGTCACGAAGACCTCGGGCAGGGCGACCCGCGCCATGTCAGGCGATCTCGAACACCGCGTCGATCTCGACCGCGACGCCCAGCGGCAGCGCCGCCACGCCCACCGCCGAACGCGCATGGCGCCCCGCGTCGCCGAACACCTCGACCATCAGGTCGGAGGCGCCGTTGATGACCTTCGGCTGGTCGCCGAAATCGGGGGCCGAGTTCACGAAGCCGTTCAGCTTCACCACGCGCGTCACGCGGTCCAGGTCGCCGTCGCAGGCCGCCTGCACCTGCGCGACAAGGGCAAGCCCGCAGTTGCGCGCCGCTGCCGCGCCCGCATCGACATCCACCCCGGCGCCGAGCTTGCCGCAGATCAGCCCGTTCGCGTCGCGCGAAATCTGCCCCGAGACGTGGACGAGGTTGCCCGTGCGCACCCAGGCGACATAATTCGCCACCGGCGCCGCCGCCTCTGGCAGGGTGATGCCCAGTTCCGTCAGCCGCGCCGCGATCTTTCCTGCCATGTCATGCCCTCCATTCGGCGCGGACGCTACTCTTGCCGGGGGGCGGGTGCAACTCGGCCGTCGCGCAGGGCGCGGTGGAAATAATCGAGGAGCGGGCCAAGCAGGATCCGCGCCGGGGTCTGCGGCGACGTGGCCAGAAAGACCTCGACCGGCATTCCGGGGGTCAGCGTGACGCCGTCGGGCCGGTCGCCGTCGGGCATGATCTCGACCGGATAGGCGACGGCGCCGGTGGCCGGATCGGCCAGCACATCGGGCGCCACCCGCGTGACATGGCCGCCGATCTCGGGGGTCAGGCGGTGATCGAAGGCCGTCAGCCGCAGCAGGGCGGGCTGGCCTTCATGCACCTGGTCGATGTCGTCGGGCGCCACCTGCGCGGCGATGGTGACGGGCGCGTCGTCGGGCAGGATGAACAGCGCGGTCTCGCCCGCGCGCAGCACGGCGGGCGCGCGCGGCACCTGCAGCGCCAGCACCCGCCCCGCCACCGGCGCGCGCAGCACAAGCGCGGCAATGCGGTCGTGCAGCACCTGCCGCCGGGCGTCCAGTTCGGCCATGACCGGCGCAAGGTCGCGCAGCCCGGCGCCGGCCTCGGTCCGGCGGGCGGCGGCGCGTTCGGCGATCTGGAGGCGCGCGTCGTCGCGTTGCGCCTCGGCGGCGGCGATGGCGGCGGCCAGTTCCGCGCGCCGCCCGTCAAGCAGCGCGGCCTCGCGTTCCAGCGCCAGCACCCGCGCGCCCTGGGCAAGGCCCCGGTCAAGGAGGCCCTGCTGCGTCGCCAGTTCGCGGGCGACCAGCGCCTGCTGGCGGGCGACGGCGGCAACCTCGTCACCCAGCGCGGCGACCTGCCGCGCCGCCTGCGCCGCGCGGGCGTCGAGCCGGGCGATCACCTGCGCCTCGGCCCCGGCCCGGCTGGCGAATAGCTGCGCCTCGGCGTCCTGCGCGATGCGGGTCGCGGCGTCGCCCGCCGCCGGAAAGGCCGGCGCCCCGGCCCCGTCGCGTTCGGCCCGCAGCCGCGCCGCGCGGGCGCCCAGGTCGCGCAGCCGCGTCTCGACCAGGTCGCGTTCGGCGTGCAGCTCGGCACCGTCCAGTTCGACCAGCACCTGCCCGGCGGCGACCCGGTCACCCTCGGCGACCGGGACGGCGCGGACCAGCCCGCCCTCGGGATGCTGGACCGGCTGGCGGCCATCGGCCACCACGACCCGCCCGGCGGCAATGACCGCGCCCGCGACCGGCGCCCGCGCCGCCCAGAACGCGGTGACGGCGCACAGCAGCGCAAGCGCCGCAAGGCCCGAAAGCAGGGGTCGCCAGGCGCCGGTCACGGTACGGCCCGCGCGGTGGGGCGGAGCGCATGGACATTGGCCAGCACCTCGCCCAGCACGGCGTCGCGCGGGCCGAAGGCGCGCATCGTGCCGCCGTCGAGCGCCAGCACCAGATCGCAGGCCGCGACCAGCGCCGGGCGGTGGGTCGCCAGCACCGTGCAGGCGCCCGCCGCGCGCAGGCGGTCCAGCGTGGCGACCAGCGCCTGCAACCCGTCTGCGTCCAGCCCGGCATCGGGTTCGTCCAGCACCACCAGCACCGGATCGCCGTAAAGCGCGCGCGCCAGCCCGACGCGCCGCCGCTGCCCGCCCGACAGCCCGGCGCCGCCCGGCCCGAGCCGGGTGTCATAGCCCTGCGGCAGGCGCAGGATCGTCTCATGCGCGCCCGCCATATGTGCCGCCCGCAGCACGGCGGCATCGTCGGGCCGGGGCGCAAGGCGGGCGATGTTGTCGCGCAGGCTGCCCTCGAACAGCGTCACCTCCTGCAGGAGCGTCCCGACCACCGCGCCCCGGTCGGCATATTGCCAAAGCGTCGCGCCACCCAGCCGCACCTCGCCCTGCGCGGGCGCCCTTGCCCCGGCAAGCACCCCGATCAGCGCGGATTTCCCCGACCCCGAGGGGCCGATGACCGCCAGCACCTGCCCCGGTCCAAGCGCGAATCCCACGCCGCGCAGCACCGGCGGCTGGCCGGGTGCCGCTGCGACGGCCAGCCCCGCGACCGCAAGCCGCGCCTCGGGGCGGGGCAGGACCATGCGCGCGGTGCCGGGCGGCTGGCTGCCCAGCAGGTGCGCCAGATTGCGCCAGCCGTCGCGGGCGCGGGCGAACAGCGCCCACTGGCCGACGATCACCTCGACCGGGGCCAAAGCCCGGCCAAGCAGGATCGACGCCGCGATCATCGCGCCCGCGCCCAGTTCGCCGCGCAGGACCAGCAGCGCGCCGAGGCCCAGCATCGCCGACTGCACCGCCAGCCGCACCGCCCGGATCGCGGCGCCGAACCGGGCGCCGGTGTCCGCCGCGCCCAGCCCGGCGGCCAGCGCCGCCGCCCGCGCGGCCTGCCAGCGGGCGCGCGCCGCCCCCTCCATGCCCAGCGCCCGGATGGTGTCGCCCGCAGCGGCAAGTTCCGTCGCAAGGGCCTGCGTGTCGCGCCCGGCGACACCGGCGGCGGCCAGCGCCCTTTGCGCAAGCGCATGGTTGGCCAGCGCCAGCGCCACCAGCAGCAGCGCGGCCGCACAGGCCAGCACCCCGAGCAGCGGGTGGAACAGGAAGACGCCCGCCAGAAACAGCGGCGCGAAGGGCAGGTCGTGCAGCGCCAGAAAGGCGGGCGACACCAGCAGCCGGTGCACGGCATCGAGGTCGCGCGTCGCGTCACCCCCGGCCAGCCCGGCCCCGAACACGCGCGGCCCGAGCCGTTCCTGCAACCGCAGCGCCGCCCGCGCCATCACCTGCCCGCGCGCGCTGTCGAGGATGCCCAGCATCGCATAGAGGAACCCGGCGATCAGCGTCAGCGCCGCCAGCGTTTCCACCGAACGCGAGCCGAGCACGCGGTCATAGACGTTCAGCATATAAAGCGGCCCGGTCAGCAGCAGGAGGTTCACCGCGCCGCCAAAGACCGCCACCGCGACCAGCAGCCCGCGCATCCCGCGCCGCGCCAACGCCAGCTCCCGCCTGCCCCGCCTGTCCGCCGCCTGCTCCATGCCGACAGCCTGCGACCAAGGCGTTGCGATCCGGTTTCCACCGCCGCCGGGGTGATCGGGCGAACGGCACATCCCGTCATTGCGAGGCGCGAGCCGAAGCAACCCCGACCGCTCATACACACCATCGGGGTTGCCGCGTCGCCTTCGGCTCCTCGCAATGACGGGGGGATTCGTCATTGCGAGGCGCGAGCCGAAGCAACCTCGACGGCTCACACACAACATCGGGGTTGCTTCGTCAGCTTCGCCTCCTCGCAATGACGGGGTGGTTTCGTCATTGCGAGGCGCAAGCCGAAGCAATCCATGCCGGGTGCAGCCCCCGGCCCTGTGGATTGCTTCGTCGGCTTGCACCTCCTCGCAATGACGGCGGCGCGGGTGGTGGTGGCAGGTCACGCCGCGCTTGATGAAAGGCAATCTGGCATCGCCCCCGCGAGGCCGCTAGTAAGGGGGCGGGGTGCATGGTCGTGCCCCGGAGCGGAGGGCGCGTGCTGCGGATCACCTTGCAACTGCCGACACCGCGCCGCTGGATTGTGGCGGCGCTGGCCGCGCTCTCGCTGGCGGCGTGCGGGGCCGCGCCCCCGACCGAAGCGATCAACGACCCCTGGGAGGCCAACAACCGCGCCGTGCACGAGTTCAACAAGGGCCTCGATCAGGCGCTGTTGCGCCCCGCCGGGCGCGCCAGCGCGCATCTGCCCGAGGTGATCCGCGTGCCGGTGACCAACTTTGCCGCCAACGCCGGGCTGCCATCGGCCATCGTGAACAACGTGCTGCAGGGCGACATCGGCGGCGCGGCCACGAACATCATGCGCTTTGTCCTGAACACCACGGTGGGCGTGCTGGGCCTTGCCGATCCGGCGGGCGCCATCGGCCTTTACGAGGTCGAGGCCGATTTCGGCGGCACGCTTGCGCGCTGGGGGGTGCCCGAGGGGGCCTATCTCGAACTCCCGGTCCTCGGTCCCTCGACCGAACGCGATGCGGCGGGGCAGCTTGTCGACTATGTTCTCGACCCGCTGGGCCGTCTGGACAACCCGCGCCTCGACCCGATCCGGCGCGGCGAATGGCCCGCCTGGGCCGCCGGGCGGGTGATCGACCGGGGCCAGTTCTCGGATACGGTCGATTCGGTGCTGTATGAAAGCGCCGATTCCTACGCGCAGGCGCGGCTCATCTATCTTCAGAACCGCCGCTTCCAGCTTGGGCAGGGGGCGGGGGATGACCATGTCGATCCCTACGCCGACAGCACCGCCTATATCGACCCCTACGAGGACCAGCCATGACCCTGACCCGCCGCCACCTGCTTGCCGCCTCGACCGCCGCGCTGGCCCTTGCGGCGCTGCCCGCCGCCGCGCTGAGCACCGCGCAGGCGCAGGCCCATGTCGAGGGGCTGATCGCCGAGATCAACCGCATCATCGCCTCGGGCGAATCCGAAGCCGCGATGATCCGTGACTTCGGCGCGTTGTTCGACCGCTATGCCGACGTGCCGACCATCGCCCGCTACACCCTGGGGGTGGACGCCCGCGCGGCCTCGGCGGCGCAGTTGCGCGATTTCACCACCGCCTTCCGCAACTACATCGCCGCCAAATACGGCCGCCGCTTCCGCGAGTTCATCGGCGGGCGGGTGGAAATGGTGACCGCGCGCCCCGTCCCCAACGGCATCGAGGTCGAGACCCGCGCCGTGTTGCAGGGCAAGGCCCCGTTCCGGGTCGACTGGCATGTGTCGGACGCCTCGGGGCGGGTGGCGTTCTTCAACATCATCATCGACGGCGTGAACATGCTGCTGTCGGAACGCACCGAAATCCAGGCGATGCTGGACCAGAGGGGCGGCAGCCTCGACCGGCTGACGCACGATCTGGCGGGGTAGCGGCGGGCGTCGTAGCGGGGTGCGGGCGAAGCGATCCCGACCGTTTGCGCCACAACATCGGGGTTGCTTCGTCGGCTACGCCTTCTCGCAATGACGACGCGCCAACCCCTACTGCGGCGGGCCGAAGATCGCCTCGAGCGCGCGGTCGATGGCGTCGGCGGACGAATCGCCGCCGCCGGGCGGGCCGAAGGCCTCGCGCAGGGCGGCATCGACCGCCGGGTCGGTGGTGCCCAGCGCGGCGCCCGGCTCGCCCCAGCCCTCGGCCAGAATCCCGCCCGGATCGACAAAGCCCGCGCCGGTGCCCGACGGCTCGCGCATCGGCAGCGGTGTCGGGGTCATGCCCGCCAGCACCCGCTCCATCGTCTGCCGCCAGATTTCCGCAGGCAAGCCCCCGCCCGTCACGCCGCGCAGCGGCGTGTTGTCGTCGTAGCCCATCCAGACGCCCACGACGTAATCGGCCGAAAAGCCCACGAACCAGGCATCGCGCGCGGCGCTGGTGGTGCCGGTCTTGCCCGCAAGCTGCCAGCCGGAGATGCGGGCGCGCTGGCCGGTGCCCTGCTCGATGACGCGGTTCATCATCCAGATCAGCTCGCGGTCGGCCTCTTCACGGATCACCCGCTCGCCGATCCCGCCCGACTGGTCCATGAGCGGCGTCGCATCGCCTTCCAGCCGCAGGCTGCGGATGCCGTAGGGCGTCACCGACGAGCCGCCGTTGAGGATGCCCGCATAGGCGCCGGTCATGTCGATCAGCGTCGCCTCGGACGCGCCCAGCGCCAGCGCCGGGCCGGCGGCAAGATCGCCGCCCAGCCCGAACATCCGCGCCACCTGCGCCACCGCCTGCCGCCCGGCCTGTTCCGAGACCAGCACGGCGGGGATGTTGCGGCTTTCGGCCAGCGCCTGCACCAGCGTGATCGGTCCCTTGAACTCACCGTCGTAGTTGCGCGGACTCCACGGCCCCGAGCCGCGCACGTCGATCGTCAGCGGCGCATCGTCAACCATCGACCACGGGCTGATCCCCTGATCGAGCGCGGCGGCATAGACGAAGGGCTTGAACGCCGAGCCGGTCTGCCGCAGGGCCTGCGTGGCGCGGTTGAAGGCGCCCGAGGCCCGCAGGTCGCGGCCCCCGACCATGGCGCGCACCGCGCCGTCGGCGCTCATCACCAGGATGGCGGCCTGCGCCTGCGACCCCGCGCTCACCTGGGTCTCGAACACGTTGGACAGCGCCTCTTCGGCGGCGCGCTGGATGCGGGGATCGAAGGTGGTCTCGATCACCACGTCCTCGGTGGTGTTGCGGGTGAAGAAATCCGGCCCCTGCTCCATCGCCCAGTCGGCGAAATAGCCGCCCGAGCCGCTGCGCGCCTGCGGCGACAGGTCGGCGGGGTGCTCGCGGGCCTCGGCGGCCTGCGCGGGCGTCAGATAGCCCTGCTCCTCCATCAGCCCGACGACGACCCGCGCCCGCCCCTGCGAGCGCGCGAGGTTGCCGGTCGGCGCATAGGTCGAGGGCGCCTGCAGCAGCCCGGCCAGCATCGCGGCCTCGGCCGGGGACACTTCGGCGGCGGAATGGCCGAAGTAGCGCTGCGCCGCCGCTTCGAAGCCGCGCGCACCGCCGCCCAGATAGGCGCGGTTCAGGTAGATGGTGAGGATTTCGTCCTTGGTATAGGCGACTTCCATCGCCATCGCGTAGACCATCTCCTGCACCTTGCGCCACAGGGTGGTCTGGCGGCAGTCGGCTTCATAAGCCGCTTCGCTGTCCCATTTCGTCGGGTCATAGGGGCGACCGAGGCACAACAGTTTCGCGGTCTGCTGGGTGATGGTCGAGCCGCCGTTGCCGTGCAGCGGCCCCCGCCCCTGGCTGAGGTTGATGCGGATCGCGCCTGCGATGCCCAGCGGATCGACGCCCGGATGCCACCAGAAGCGGCGGTCCTCGGTCGCCACGACGGCGTTGACGAGGAACGGCGACACCTCGTCGGCGCGGGTCAGGTCGAACTGCTCGCCGCGATGCGCGAAGCTCTGCCCCGAACGGTCGAGCAGGGTGACCGAGCCGCGCGCCCGCCCGTCGAGCAGGCTGCTCACCGCCGGAAGCTGCACGGCATAGAATGTCACGGCGGCGGCAAGGATCAGCGCGACCGCCAGACCAAGGCGCCAGCCCACGCCCCAGATGATGCGCCAGATCAGCAGGACCAGCCCCGCGACCAGGGCGATGATCCAGCCGATCGGCCCCCGGCGCGCGCGGCGCGGCGCCGGGCTGCGGCGGGTCCTGCGGCGGCTGCGGGCCTCGCGGCGCGGCGGCGCGCCCTTGCCGCCACCGCCGCCGCGCGTGCCGCCACCCGCCGGATACCGCCGGTCCGCCACCAGCGGCCCCCGCCCCTTGCCCTGTCCTGCCATCGCCCGCCCGTTCCCGCGCTTGTGCCGCGCCCTGCCCGTTTCGCCGGACAATATCCAGCCCGCCGCCCGATGTTGAGTGCAACTTCGGCTCACAGATGCTTTATCGCCCGGAGGCGGCAGACAGGACACGGCGGGATAACATGCCCTCGTCATTGCGAGGAGGCGAAGCCGACGAAGCAACCCCGACGTTGTGTGCAAGCCGTCGGGGTTGCTTCGGCTTCCGCCTCGCAATGACGGTGCAAGCCTCCGTCTGGACACCGCCCCGCCGCCCCCCTATCTCGGGCCGGTCATGGCCAAGGATACCAAGCCCTCGAATTACCGCGTCATCGCCGAGAACCGGCGCGCGCGGCATGAATTCCAGATCGAGAGCGATCTGGAATGCGGCATCGTGCTCATGGGGTCCGAGGTGAAATCGCTGCGGCAGGGCCATGCCAACATCGCCGAAAGCTACGCCAGCGTCGAGAATGGCGAATTGTGGCTGACCAATGCCCATATCCCCGTCTACGAACCCGCACGGCAATGGGGCCATGAAGAACGCCGCCGCCGCAAGCTGCTGGTGAAGAAGAAGGAACTCGCCCGGCTGTGGAACGCGACCCAGCGGCAGGGCATGACCATCGTGCCGCTGGTGATGTATTTCAACGACAAGGGAAGGGTGAAGCTTAAGATCGCGATAGCCCAGGGCAAGAAGCTGCACGACAAGCGCGCCACCGAGGCCGAACGCGACTGGAACCGCCGCAAGGCGCGGTTGCTGAAAGAGCACGGCTGACCGGCAGACACGGCGTCGCCGCCCGCACATCCCGTCACCCGCGAGGCGCAAGCCGAAGCAACCCCGACCTCTCGCGCGCAACATCGGGATTGCTTCGTCGGCTTCGCCTCCTCGCAATGACGGCCTTCTACTCGTCATTGCGAGCCGCAGGCGAAGCAACCTCGACCGCTTGCACACGACATCGAGGTTGCCGCGTCGGCTGCGCCTCCTCGCAATGACGGAAGATGCCGTTTCCACGATCCCGGCAGCTTTTTTCGTCTCGCCACACGTTCTTGTGTTCCGCCGGGCAGAAATCCGCTATATGGGGCGCACCGGCCTTGCGGGGCCCCAGGGCCGGCGCGCAGTTCCTGTCACCGGCCCCGAGGGGAGTGGACCTTGGAATACGTCATCCAGATCATCGCCGGTCTCGTGACCGGCAACGCCACCGGCGCGGCGGCGAGGGGCGTCTCGCTCGGCACCATCGGCAACTCGATCGCCGGTGCGGTGGGCGGTCTCGGCGGCGGGCTGCTGCTGCCGAACATGCTGGCCAACGGGACGCTCGACGGCATCGTGAGCGGCGGCATCGGCGGCATCGTCCTGACCGCCGTGGCGGGTGTCGTGAAGAACATGATGTCGAAGTCCTGAACGACGCTGCGGGCCTGTGCGCCCCTTGCGGCGCGCAGGCCCCTTCGCTAAGCCCGCCCCGACCTCAGGCAGGGCGGGATCATGGACGACGATCCGCAGACACTCGTCTCGACGGACTGGCTGGCGGCGCGTCTGGGTGATGCGCGCCTGCGCCTGCTGGATGCGACGTGGGTCATGCCCGGCGACCCCCGCGACGCGCGCGACCTGTTCGCGCAGGCGCATGTCCCCGGCGCGCGGTTCTTCGACATCGACGCCATCGCCGACCACGCAACCGGCCTGCCGCATATGGCGCCCGGTGCGGCGGTCTTTGCGGCGGCGCTGCGCGATTTCGGCATCGGGCCGGGCGATCAGGTGGTGGTCTGTGACGCGCAGGGGATGTTTTCGGCCCCGCGCGTCTGGTGGACCTTTCGCCTGATGGGCTGGCGCGATGTGGCGGTGCTTGACGGCGGAATGCCGAAATGGCGCGCCGAGGGGCGGGCGCTGGCGCAGGGCGACCCTGGCCCCGCGATGGCCGGACCGGCAGACCCCGCGCCGGACCCGGCGCTGATCCGCGACCGCGCGCAGGTCATGGCGGCGCTGCGCGACGGCAGCGCGCAGGTGCTCGACGCCCGCGCGCGCGACCGCTTTGCGGGCGCCGCGCCCGAGCCGCGCCCCGGCCTGCGCAGCGGCCACATGCCCGGCGCCCTGAACCTGCCCTTTGCCGAGGTGCTGGCGCCCGACGGCACGCTGAAGTCGCCCGGCGAACTGCGCGCTACTTTTACAGGGGCCGGGATCGACCTTACCCGCCCGGTCATCACGACCTGCGGCTCGGGCATCACAGCCGCGCTGCTTTTCCTTGCCCTGGTTCGCGCCGGAGCGGGCGAGGTTGCACTCTATGACGGATCGTGGGCCGAATGGGGCCTGCCGTCCGATTTCCCCGTCGTCAAAGGAGCCGACTGATGTTCGACCGCCTGAATGAACAGCCCGCCGACAAGATCCTCTCGCTGATGTCGGCCTTCCGCGCCGACCCGCGCAAGAACAAGATCGACCTCGGCGTCGGGGTCTACAAGGACGCGACCGGCAATACCCCCGTCATGCGCGCCGTGCGCGAGGCCGAGCGGCGGCTGGTCGAGGCACAGACGACCAAGGCCTATGTCGCGCTGGCCGGAGACCCGGCGTTCGGCGACGCGATGATCGCGCTGGTGCTGGGCGACGCGGTGCCGCGCGCGCAGGTCGCGGCAATCACGACGCCGGGCGGCACCGGCGCCGTGCGGCAGGCGTTCGAGCTGGTGCGGATGGCCAACCCCGCCGCGAAGGTCTGGGCCTCGGACCCGACCTGGCCCAACCACCTGTCGATCGTCCGCCATCTCGGCATCGGGCTGGAAAGCTACCGCTACTTCGACGCGGCGACACGCGGCCTGGATATCGACGGGATGCTGGCCGATCTGGGCCGCGTCGCGCCGGGCGACGTGGTGCTGCTGCACGGCTGCTGCCACAACCCGACCGGCGCCAACCCGACGGCGGACGACTGGGCGCGCATCATCGCGGTGGTGAAGGATCGCGGCGCGCTGCCGATGGTGGACCTTGCCTATCAGGGCTTCGGCGACGGTCTGGACGACGACGCGGCGGCCACGCGGGCGGTGGCGGCGGCCTTCCCGGAATGTCTGATCGCGGCGTCGTGCTCCAAGAACTTCGGCATCTACCGCGAACGCACCGGCATCCTGATGGCGGTCATGCAGGATGCGGGCCGCCGTGAGGTGGTGCAGGGCAATCTCGCCTATCTGAACCGGCAGAACTATTCCTTCCCGCCCGACCACGGCGCCCGCGTGGTGACGACGATCCTGAACGACCCCGACCTGCGCGCCGACTGGGAGGCCGAACTCGAGGACATCCGCAAGGGGATGCTGACCCTGCGCAGCCAGCTTGCCGACGAACTGAAGCGGCTGACCAATTCCGACCGTTTTGAATTCATCCGCCAGCATCGCGGCATGTTCAGCCGCCTCGGCGCCAGCCCCGAACAGGTCGCCGCGCTGCGCGAGACGCATGGCATCTACATGGTCGGCGACAGCCGCATCAACATCGCCGGGCTGAACCGCGACACCGTGCCCGTGCTGGCCCGCGCGATCATCGACGCAGGGGTGTAGGCAGGCGACGCGACGGGATCGGGCGAACCGCGCGTTCCGTCATTGCGAGGCGGCGCAGCCGGTGCGGCAACCCGTGCCACGGCGTCGCCGCCCGCAAACCCCGTCATTGCGAGGCGAAGCCGAAGCAACCCCGACCGCTCTCACACAACATCGGGCAAGTGTGTTGTTCATCCGGCTGTTCGATAGGCTTCTCCCT
>JACFNP010000074.1 GCA_019454835.1 Rubellimicrobium sp. | reverse complement strand
CCGCTCACACGCAACATCGGGGTTGCCGCGTCGGCTGCGCCTCCTCGCAATGACGGGACATGCAGTCCGCCATTCCCCTGTCCCTGTCCGCCCCGCCCCTTGTTCGCGGTCGCCGGGGGGGCTACCTCACGCGGGGTCACGACGGGGGCGCGCATGTTCACAGGCATCATCACCGACATGGGCGAGGTCATCGCCGCGCGGCAGGCGGGCGACCTGACGCTGCGCATTGCGACCGGCTACGATCCCGAGGGCATCGACATCGGCGCCTCGATCGCCTGCGACGGCGTCTGCCTGACGGTGATCGCGCGCGGCGCCGATCCGCGCCCGTGGTTCGACGTGCAGATCTCGGCCGAGACCGTGGCGCGCACCACGCTGGGCCGGGACGGCTGGCCGGTCGGGCGCAGGCTGAACCTCGAACGCGCCTTGCGGGTCGGCGACGAACTGGGCGGGCATATCGTCTCGGGCCATGTCGACGGGGTGGCCGACATCATTGCCATGCAGCCCGAGGGCGACAGCACCCGCGTCACCTTCCGCGCGCCCGACGCCCTTGCGCGGTTCATCGCGCCGAAAGGTTCTGTGGCGCTGAACGGCACCTCGCTGACCGTGAACGAGGTCGATGGCGCGGAATTCGGCGTGAACCTGATTCCGCATACGATGGCGGTGACGACCTGGGGGCAGGCGCAGCCCGGCGATGCGGTGAATCTCGAGGTCGACACGATGGCCCGCTACGTCGCGCGGCTGCGCGAACGGGGCTGAGCGGCCACCGGGGGCAGGGCGCGGAGCGTCCGGGCCAGCCGCCATTGCCGACCGAAAGCAGGCCCGCCGCAACGGTCCGGGCCGATTCCGTTCCGGCGCCTGATCCGCGCGGCGACGCGCAGACGGGCTCGCCGCAGTCTGCGGCTTTACATTTCCCGAAACGGAATCCCTACTGCGGGGGCATTGCGGGACGGAGGCATGAATGTCGGCGAACTGGGCGAACCTGATCGTTCCGATCATGGGCGCAGCGATCATCGCGGGGGCGGGTATTGTTGCATGGGTCTCGATCAGGGCACGGGGCAGCAGGCCGCGCTACACGGTTGCCAAGCCGCCGAAATCGAGCTCATACCAGATCAACCCCAAGACCGGCGGCCGATACTGAGGCAGGGACGCCCGCGCGCCCCGTCGCCCGCCCTTTGCTTTCGCAGCGTCATCCGCTATCTGCCGCAACGTGGCATGAAGGCGGCACCCGATGAACATTCCCTTTGAAAACCCCGGCCCGGTCGAGCGCGACTGGTCCGACGCGATCAGCCCCATCGAGGAGATCATCGAGGAGGCGCGCAACGGTCGCATGTTCATCCTCGTCGATCACGAGGACCGCGAGAACGAGGGCGATTTCGTCATCCCCGCGCAGATGGCGACGCCGGAGAAGATCAACTTCATGGCCATGCACGGGCGCGGGCTGATCTGCCTCGCGCTGACGGGGGAACGGGTCGACCAGCTTGGTCTGCCGCTGATGGCGCAGCAGAATTCGTCGCGCCACGAAACCGCCTTCACCGTGTCGATCGAGGCCCGCGAGGGCGTGTCCACCGGGATTTCCGCCCATGACCGCGCCCGCACCGTGGCGGTGGCCATCGACTCGGCGCACGGGGCGGCGGACATCGCCACGCCGGGCCATGTCTTTCCGCTGCGCGCCCGCGAGGGCGGCGTTCTGGTGCGCGCGGGCCATACCGAGGCGGCGGTGGACCTCGCGCGGCTGGCCGGGCTGAACCCTTCGGGCGTGATCTGCGAGATCATGAACGAGGACGGC
>JACFNP010000055.1 GCA_019454835.1 Rubellimicrobium sp. | reverse complement strand
CGTGCTGCGCACGCCCGAAGGGGGAAATCAGGGGACCGTTTGCTGCATGGCAGGCAAATGCGATCACCCCGCGCGGGCTGGCACTCGTGCCTTGACAGTGCCAGCACCCGTGCCTATCTCGCCCGCTGTTGGCACTCACCCAACCCGAGTGCTGATCGCATCAACAAGGAGTTGCGACATGGCTTTCAAGCCTTTGCATGACCGCGTGCTGGTTCGCCGCGTGGAGAGCGAAGAGAAGACCAAGGGCGGTCTCATCATCCCCGACAGCGCCAAGGAAAAGCCGTCCGAGGGCGAGGTGGTGTCCGTCGGCGAAGGCGCGCGCAAGGATTCGGGCGAACTGATCGCACCGGCGGTGAAGGCGGGCGACCGCATCCTGTTCGGCAAGTGGTCGGGCACCGAAGTCAAGCTCGACGGCGAGGACCTGCTCATCATGAAGGAAAGCGACATCCTCGGCATCATCGCCTGAGCAGACGCTTCCCCCCTCGCCACACAGGAAATTCAGGAGAGATAACATGGCAGCCAAGGACGTTC
Source organism: Rubellimicrobium sp. (assembly GCA_019454835.1). Classification (GTDB taxonomy): domain Bacteria; phylum Pseudomonadota; class Alphaproteobacteria; order Rhodobacterales; family Rhodobacteraceae; genus JADYZU01. Next base: position 15,989 of record JACFNP010000055.1, on the reverse strand, counting down.
GCTTCAATTCCGACGCCCGCTCGCGGATGCTCAAGGGCATCGACGTGCTCGCCAACGCCGTGAAGGTGACGCTCGGGCCCAAGGGCCGCAACGTCGTCATCGACAAGTCGTTCGGCGCCCCGCGCATCACCAAGGACGGCGTCACCGTCGCCAAGGAGATCGAGCTCGAGGACAAGTTCGAGAACATGGGCGCGCAGATGGTGAAGGAAGTCGCCTCGCGCACCAATGACGAGGCCGGCGACGGCACCACCACCGCCACCGTGCTCGCGCAGGGCATCGTCCGCGAGGGCCTCAAGTCGGTCGCGGCCGGCCTGAACCCGATGGACCTCAAGCGCGGCATCGACCTTGCCGCCTCGGCCGTGGTCGACGCGATCAAGTCCGCCTCGCGCCCGGTGAACGACAGCGCCGAAGTGGCGCAGGTCGGCACCATTTCCGCCAACGGCGAAGCGGAAATCGGCCGCCAGATCGCCGACGCGATGCAGAAGGTCGGCAACGAGGGCGTCATCACCGTCGAGGAGAACAAGGGCCTCGAGACCGAGACCGAAGTGGTCGAGGGGATGCAGTTCGACCGCGGCTACCTGTCGCCCTACTTCGTCACCAACCCCGACAAGATGACCGCCGAGCTTGAGGACGCCTATATCCTGCTCCACGAGAAGAAGCTCTCGTCGCTGCAATCCATGGTGCCGCTGCTCGAGGCCGTGATCCAGTCGCAAAAGCCGCTGGTCATCGTCGCCGAGGATGTCGAGGGCGAAGCCCTTGCCACGCTGGTCGTCAACAAGCTGCGTGGCGGCCTGAAGATCGCTGCCGTCAAGGCGCCGGGCTTCGGTGATCGTCGCAAGGCCATGCTGCAGGACATCGCCATCCTGACCGGCGGTCAGGTCATCAGCGAAGACCTCGGCATGAAGCTGGAAAACGTCGGCATCGACATGCTGGGCCGCGCCAAGCGCATCTCGATCAACAAGGACAACACCACCATCGTCGACGGCGGCGGTGAAAAGGCCGAGATCGAGGCCCGCGTTGCCCAGATCCGTCAGCAGATCGAGGAAACCACCTCGGACTACGACCGCGAAAAGCTGCAGGAGCGGGTCGCCAAGCTCGCCGGTGGCGTGGCCGTCATCAAGGTCGGCGGCATGACCGAGGTTGAGGTCAAGGAGCGCAAGGACCGTGTCGATGACGCCCTGAACGCGACCCGTGCGGCCGTGCAGGAAGGCATCGTCGTCGGCGGCGGCGTCTCGCTGCTGCAGGGCGCCAAGGCGCTTGACGGTCTCAAGGGCGAGAACGCCGACCAGGACGCGGGCATCGCCATCGTCCGCCGCGCACTTGAAGCCCCGGTGCGCCAGATCGCGGAAAACGCGGGCATCGACGGCGCCGTCGTCGCGGGCCGCCTGCGCGAGTCGAACGACAAGGCGTTCGGCTACAACGCCCAGACCGGCGAATATGGCGACATGTTCAAGTTCGGCGTCATCGACCCGGCCAAGGTCGTGCGCACCGCGCTGGAAAACGCCGCGTCGGTGGCCGGCCTGCTCATCACCACCGAGGCGATGATCGCCGACAAGCCCAAGCCCGAATCGGCTGCTCCGGCGATGCCCGGCGGCGGCATGGGCGGCATGGACTTCTGATCCGGCCTTGCGGATCGACGGAAAGGGCGCCCTGTGGGGCGCCCTTTTTCATTACCAGATGATCGGCTCGAGCGGGTCGTAAGGCATCCCGCCCGCGCCCCAGGCGACCGCAGCCAGCGCGTCGGGTTTCACCCGCAGCCCGGCCAGCTCCTCGCGCGTCACCCAGAGATGGCGGCTGACCACGCCCTCGGGGTCGCGCCAGTCGGCATCGGGATCGCCCGCGACCAGCGTACAGCGAAAGAAGATGTCGACCTGGTGAAACACGCCGCCGGGGTCGTGGAATTCGTTCACCAGACAGGGCGCACCGACCGCGACGGTGAGGCCGGTTTCCTCGTGCATCTCGCGGATCAGATTCTCCGGCAGGCTCTGGTGCGGCAGGGCGCCGCCGCCCGGCACCGACCAGAAATCGGTGCGTCCGGGCCATGTGTTCACCAGCAGCAGCCGCCCCTCGCGCAGCACGATGCCGCGCACCGCCAGCCGGATCGGCAGCGGGCGCAGGCGGGCAGATGGCATGTCGGCGACCATGCCCCCAGCGTCGCGCGGTTGCGCGGTGGTGGCAAGGGTGCGCGGGGTCGGTCGCGGGGGCAATCGGGTGAACGGCATGTTCCGTCATTGCGAGGAGGCGCAGCCGACGAAGCAACCCCGATGTCGTGTGCGAGCGGTCGGGGTTGCTTCGGCTGCGCCTCGCAATGACGAAATATCCCGATCACCCTGGACCAGCCCTCCTCAGCGCCCCCTGACCAGCATCCGCAGAAGCTGCATCTTCCAGCCGCTGCCGCGCAGGGCGCGGCGGGCGGTGCGCGGGGTCAGTCGCCACAGGATGCGGCGCAGGCTCCAGAACAGGTAGCGGTGCATCAGTCCTCCTTCCCGTCCTCGAAGAGCGAGGGTTGCCCGTCGCCCTCGCCTTCGGGCGGCGGGCGGTTTTCCAGCAGGCCCGCCGCCCGCAATTCCTTAAGCCCCGGCAGATCGCGGGTGGTTTCCAGCCCAAAATGGTCAAGAAAGCCCTGCGTCGTGGCAAAGGTCGCCGGGCGGCCCGGTGTCTGGCGGCGGCGGCCAAGGCGCACCCAGCCCATCTCGATCAGCGCATCCAGCGTCCCGCGCGAGACGGCGACGCCGCGGATTTCCTCGATCTCGGCCCGCGTCACGGGTTCATGGTAGGCGATGATCGCCAGTGTTTCCAGCGCGGCGCGCGACAGGCGGCGGGTTTCCAGCACCTCGCGGCGCATGAGGAACCCCAGATCGGGCGCGGTGCGGAACGCCCAGGCGTCGCCCGCGCGCACCAGTTCGATGCCGCGCCCCTGATAGCGCCGCGCCAGCCGCGCCAGCGCCGCCGCCGGATCGGCGCCATGCGGCAGCCGCCCGGCCAGTTCCGCCAGCGTCACCGGCACAGAGGACGCGAACAGCACTGCCTCGACCATGCGCTCCTGATCCTCGTCAGGCGGGGGCGTGAACAGCGGCGGCGTCCCGTTCATCAAGACCCCCGGCGCGGGCGGATCGAGAGCGGCGCGAAGGGTTCCGCCTGCCGCAGTTCGGCGCGGCCCTCCTTCACCAGTTGCAGCGAGGCGGCCAGCGTCGCCGCCGTCCCCGACCGACGGCGCGGCCCCGCCACACGCCAGCCTGCGGGCAGCCACTCGGCCAGATCGGCCCAGTCGGGCGGCATCCCCGGCAGCAGCGCGCGCAGATGTTCGAGGGCCTCCTCCATCGTCATCAGGTCGGTGCGGTCAAAGACCAGCGGCCGGAAATCGTCGCGGGTGCGCAACCGCGCATAGGCGCGCATCAGGTCGAGCAGCGTGGCCTCGTGGCGGGTGATGCGGCGGGTGTCGGCCTCTTCGGGGCGGCCGCGCGCGAAACGGTCCTGCCCCAGCCGCGCCCGCGCCATCAGCCGCGCGCCCGCGTCGCGCATCGCTTCCAGGCGTTCAAGCTGCCAGGCCAGATGCGCGGCCATGTCCTCGGCGCTGAGGCCGTCGTCCTGCGGATCGGGCGGCAGCAGCAGCCGCGATTTCAGCCAGGCCAGCCAGGCCGCCATCACCAGATAGTCGGCGGCCAGCTCGATGCGCAGGGCGCGGGCTTCATCCACGAAGGCGAGATATTGTTCGGCCAGCGCGAGAATGGAAATCTGCCGCAGATCGACCTTCTGGGTCCGTGCCAGCGTCAGCAGCAGGTCAAGCGGCCCCTCGAAGCCGTCGACATCGACGATCAGCGCCGCCTCGCCGGTACCCTGCGGCAGAAGCGGGATGATTTCGGCCGCGCTCATGCGGGGCCTGCCTCAAGCAATGCGTGAAGTTCGACCTCCAGCACATTGATATCGCAGTCGTCCGGTGCGCGGCGCCAGTCCAGCGCGCGCCCCGCGCGGTCCATCGCGCGACCGTCAAGCAGCGGCACTGCCCCGGCGATCTCGTGCATCTCGGGCAGCCGCCCGTTGCAATGCAGCACGACATCGCAGCCCGCCGCGATCGCCGCCGCCGCGCGGGTGGCGGGCGTGCCGGACAGGGCCTCCATCGAGATGTCGTCGGTCATCACCAGCCCGTCATAGCCGATTTCGCGGCGCACCGCATCCATGACGACGGGCGACACCGTCGCCGGGCGCGCAGGGTCCAGCGCAGTCATCACGATATGCGCCGTCATCGCCATCGGCAGATCGGCCAGCGCCCGGAACGGCGCAAAGTCGCGGGCGCGCAAGTCATCCAGCGGCACATCGACGCGCGGCAGGTCAAGGTGGCTGTCCACCCGCGCCCGCCCGTAGCCCGGCACATGCTTCAGCACCGGCAGCACCCCGCCCGCAAGCAGCCCGTCCGCGCAGGCCCGCGCGGCGGCAACCACGGTTTGCACGTCGCCGCCGTAAAACCTGTTCAGCAGCACCGGATGGGTGCCGTCCTCGACGAGGTCGGCCAGCGGCGCGCAGTTCACGTCGATGCCGACATCGTGCAGTTCGGCGGCGATCAGCCGGTTGCGCAGCCATTGCGCCCGCATCGGGTCGCGTGCACGGGCCATCTGGTCCAGCGCGGGCAGAAATTCGCGCCAGTGCGGCGCGCGCAGCCGCTGGACGCGCCCGCCTTCCTGGTCGATCAGGACCGGCGCCTCGCGGCCGACCGAGTCGCGCAATTCGTCAGTCAGGGCGCGCAGTTGCGCCGTGCTCTTCACGTTGCGCGCGAACAGGATGAATCCCCAGGGAGCAGCCTCGCGCAGGAAGGCGCGTTCCGCCGGGTTCAGCCGCAGCCCCTCGACCCCGAAGATGACGGCGCGCGGCGTGGTCATCCCTCGACGGTCGGCACACAATCGGCGCCGTCCGCGATCAGCGCGGTGCAAAGGCGGCGGGCCTCGCCCATGTCGGCAAAGCCGGTGGCGCGCAGCCGGTAGAAGGTGCGCCCGCCCGAAGCGGCCTCCTGGATCACGCGCTGATGGCCGCCGATGAAGCTGGCAAAGCGCTGTGCCAGCCGGTCCCATTCCGCCGCCGCCTGTTCGGCGCTGTCGAAGGCGCCGAACTGCACGAGGGTCGTGCCCGCAGGCAGCGCACCGGCCAGCACCTCGGGCGGGGCGGCGTCGACTGTTGCCCCGGACGGCGCGGCGGCAACCATCGCGGCGGGGCGCGCAAGCGGCCGCAGCGAGACGGATACGCCGGGAATGTCGGCGGAAATCACCGCGACCGCCGCCTCGGGCGCCAGCGGTTCCAGCGGTTCGGTGCCTGCGGCGATGGCGTCGGCGAAGGCAAGCACCTCTTCGGCCGAGAGCGGCGCGCGCGCCTCGGTCGCCATCGGGGCGAGATCGAGGTCTTCGGGCGCCAGCCCTTCGGCGGCGGGGGCCAGCGTGAGCACGTCCTCGGGCGGCGCGGCGCTGCCTGCGGCGGCGATGGCGTTGACGGCAAGGCCGGTGTAGTCGGTGACCTGCCCGCCGGGTTCCTCGGGGGCGACGCGCATCGGCCCGTCCATGGCGCGTACCACCGGAATCCCGGTCACGTCGCGCACCAGCAGCCGATACCCCCAGACGCCGACGCCGACCATCAGCGCCAGCGACGCCACCGCCCCCGCCAGCCGCGCGAATCCGGCCAGCGAGGGCCGCGCCGGGTCAGCCGCAGCCTGCGGTTGCCTTTGCGCCGAAGGGGGTGCGGGTGTGTCCGCCACCGTCGCGCGGGCGGCGGTCAGCCGGGGTTCCTGTCGCGCGGCGCCCTGCGGCTGTCCGGCCATGGCGGGCCGTGGCGGCATCCGCCAGCCCTGCGCGGTCGCGCGGTTGCGCCCGTCGAATCCGGCCCATGCCGGGGCAGACCCCGGACCATTGCTCAGAACTGCCATTCCCGCCTCTCACCCGCCGGGGCGTTCCGCCGGCGGCCTGCTCTCGCCTCGTGCGACTGCCGGGATGGCGCGGTTCACCGCATCTCGTTCGCCGGAGTCACGCCAAGGATAGCAAGAGCGGATGAAATGACAACGCCCGTGGCACGCGCCAGGGCGATTTTCGCCTGCGATGTGGCCTGATCGCCCTCCTGCACGAAGCGCAGGCCGGTTTCGTCATGGCCGCGGTTCCACAGCGCGTGAAACTCGGAGGCCAGGTCGTTCAGGTAGAAGGCGATGCGATGGGGTTCGTTGCCGCGCGCGGCGATCTCGACCTCGCGCGGCCAGGCGGCCAGGCGCCGCGCAAGCCCGAGTTCCGCATCATGCGACAGCCGCGCCAGATCGGCCCCCGCCAGCGTCGCGTCGTCCGCCGCGATGCCCGCCTCGGCGGCACGGCGCAGCACCGACATGACGCGGGCATGGGCATACTGGACGTAGAACACCGGATTGTCGCGGGTCTGTTCCAGCACCTTGTCGAAGTCGAATTCCAGCGCCATGTCGTTGCGCCGCGTCAGCATGACGAAGCGCGTCACGTCGGCGCCCGCCTGTTCGACGACCTCGCGCAGGGTGACGAAATTGCCCGCGCGCTTCGACATCTTGAACGGCTGGCCGTTCTTCATCAGCTTCACCAACTGGATCAGCTTGATGTCCAGCGGCACGCGCCCTTCGGACAGCGCCGCCACCGCCGCCTTCATCCGCTTGACATAGCCGCCGTGGTCGGCGCCGAAGATGTCGATGAGCTGGTCGAAGCCGCGCGCGATCTTGTCCCAGTGATAGGCGATGTCGGGGGCGAAATAGGTCCAGCTTCCATCCGACTTCTTCACCGGCCGGTCGACATCGTCGCCATGCGCGGTCGAACGGAACAGGGTCTGCTCGCGCGGCTCCCAGTCCTCGGGGGTCTTGCCCTTGGGCGGCTCCAGCACGCCCTCGTAAACCAGCCCCAGCGCCCGCAGCCGGTCCAGCGCGGCCTCGATCCGGCCCGAACCGTAGAGCGCCTTTTCCGAGGAATACACGTCCATCTTCACGCCAAGGCTGGCCAGATCGTCGCGGATCATCGCCATCATGCGCGCGGTGGCGAATTCGCGGATCGGCGCGAGCCAGGTGTCCTCGCCCTTGCCCAGCAGGCTGTCGCCGTATTCGGCCTTCAGCGCCTCGCCGACCTCGATCAGGTAGTCGCCGGGATAAAGCCCCTCGGCGATCTGCGGCGCCTCGCCACAGGCCTCGCGGTAGCGTTCATAGGCCGAACGAGCCAGCACATCGACCTGCGCGCCGCCGTCGTTGACGTAGTATTCACGGGTGACATCCCAGCCCGCATGGGCCAGCAGGCTGGCCAGCGCATCGCCGAACACCGCGCCCCTCGCGTGGCCGACATGCATCGGGCCGGTGGGGTTGGCCGAGACGAATTCGACATTCACCCTCTGCCCGGCGCCGATGGTCGAACGGCCAAAGCCGGGATCGGTGAGGATCGCGTGCACCACGCCCTGCCAGACGGCGGGGGCGAGACGCAGGTTCAGGAACCCCGGCCCGGCCACCTCGGCCAACGCGATGCGGGGGTCGGCCAGCAACCGCCCGGCCAGCGCCTGTGCGATCTCGCGCGGGGGCCGCCCGGCGGGGCGGGCCAGCACCATCGCCGCATTCGTCGCCATGTCGCCATGCGCGGGGTCGCGCGGCGGCTCGACCACCACGGCGTCAAGGGACAGACCGGCGGGAAGCACGCCCTCGGCGGCAAGCTGGTCGAGGCTGGCCACGACCAGCGCGCGGATATCGGCAAAGAGGTTCATGGCGGCTCCGGATGGTGCGCGCCTCGTTTATCGGCCCCCCGGAAAGGGGTCAATGCGCGGGCGACGGCGCGGCGCTGCCCGCTACCCCCGTCATTGCGAGGCGAAGCCGAAGCAACCCATGCCGGGAGCGGCGCCCGGCCCTGTGGATTGCCGCGTCGCCTTCGGCTCCTCGCAATGACGAAATATGCCGTGCGCCCGATTACCCCAGCGCGGCGCGCACCGCGCAGCCCAACAGCGCGGCGTTGTCGTCCTCGATCACGCTGACCCGGAAGGCGTGTTCCAGCAGGTCGATCCAGCGCGGGGCGCGGAAGGTCGCCGCAAGGCCGAACTGGTCGGCAAAGGGCGCCAGCGCCCGCGCCATGCCGCCGATGAGAAAGATGCCGCCATAGGGCATGTGGATCAGCGCGAGATCGCCCAGAACCTGCCCCAGAAGCCGCACCTGCATCGCCACCGAGGCCCGCGCCAGCGCGTCGCCCATCGCCAGCGCATGAATGATCGCATGGGAATCGCCTGCGGCCGTGACCCCGGCGCGGGCGGCAAGGAAGCCGTGGATATTGGCTAGGCCGCGCCCCGAAAGCGCCTCCTCGACGCTGGCGCGGCGGGTGCGGCCGGGTTCGGGCGGCAGGGATTCGATGAAGCGGGCCAGCGCGAAATCGTCCTCGCAGGTGACCGGCAGCGTCACATGGCCACATTCCGACGGCAACACCACCCGCGCCACCCCCGTGCCGTGCACCGGCGCCGCGTTCACGCCGGTGCCCAGCCCCACCACCAGCATCGGCGCATCGGCCACCACCGGGCCATCGACCACGGCGCGGATCCGGCCCGGATCGACATGCCCCAGCGCATGACCCTGCGCCTGCAGGTCGTTGAGCAGGATCGCCCGCCCCGCCCCGGTGGCGCGGGCAAGGCTGGCCTCGCTCATGTGCCAGTCGAGGTTCGTCATCATCGCCTGCCCGTCCCGGATCGGCCCGGCCACCGCGACGCAGCACAGGTCGGGGCGCGCGCCGTCCATCCCGGCGAGATAGTCCGCAAGGATCGGCTCCAGCCCGGCCCGCCCGGCATTGCGGACGTGGCGCAGGCTGTCGGGCAGCACCGCCCCGCCCCGCGCCAGCGCGACGCGGGTGTTGGTGCCGCCGATGTCGGCAACGATGGTCAGCGGTGCGTCAGGGGTGGCCATGGCGGATCATCCGGTCTGTTCCGGCCCGGTGATAGGGGCGATGCCCGGCCCCGGCAAGCGGCCCGTGCAGGCTCAGAACGAGGGTTCCTCGAGCACGCCGTCCGCCGTCATCTGCGCATAAAGCATCCCCTCGCGCAGCCCCCGGTCGGCCACCGACAGCCGGTCGGTCGGCCAGAGCCGCATCAGCGCCTGCAGGATCGCGGCCCCCGGCATGATGAGCACATGCCGGTCGCGCCCGATGCGCGGATCGTTGCGCCGCCCCTCCGGGCCAAGCGCCAGATAGTTGCGGATCACCCGGTCGATCTGGTCCGAGGTCATCGTCAGCCCGTCCACCCGCGCCCGGTCATAGCGGCGCAGGCCCAGATGGCTGGCCGCCACCGTGGTGACGGTGCCCGAGGTGCCGATGATCTGGAAACCCTCGCGCTTCTGGATCAGCGCTGCCGGGGCAAAGTTCTGGAGCTTTTCCTCGAAATGCCAGCTCATCAGCGCAAAACGGGCGGCGTCGTCCTCGACATCCTGAAACTGGTCGCGCAGCGTGGCGACGCCCAGCGGCACCGAAATCCAGTCGGTCACCCGCGCGCCGGGGAACGGCCCCGCCTCTTGCCGGAAACCCGAATGCAGCCGCATGATCGCGCGCGGGCGTTCGTGGCGCGGCACGCGGGTCAGGTCGATCCACACCAGTTCGGTCGAGCCGCCGCCGATGTCGACCACCAGCAACTGTTCGGTGCGCGCCGAGACCAGCGGCGCGCAGGACACCACCGCCAGCCGCGCCTCTTCCTCGGGGCCGATGACCTGCAGCTCCAGCCCGGTCTCGCGCGTGATCTGGCGCATGAAGGCCGCACCGTTGCGGGCGCGGCGGCAGGCCTCGGTCGCCACCAGCCGCATCCGGGTCACGCCGTGGCGGTTCAGCTTCTTGCGGCAGACGCGCAGCGCCGCGAGCGTGCGATACATCGCCGCCCGCGACAGCCTGCCCGAGCCTTCCAGCCCCTGCCCCAGTTGCACCGACTTGGAAAACGAGTCGACGACATGGAACACGCTGCCGCGCGGCTGCGCGATCAGCATCCGGCAGGAATTCGTCCCCAGATCCAGCGCTGCATAGAGCGTGGACGGGTCAGGGTTCTGGCGCGGCGCTGTCTCGACCGCGACGGGAAACGCGCCCGCGCCATCGGGACGCATGGGCGTCACTTGCACGCCCTCCATTTCGAGTTGCCTCGAACCTATGGTGCCGGACCCCGTCACGCAAGCACAGATCGCGGCTCTGTCACTCGCCTGCGCCGTCATTGCGAGGCGAAGCCGAAGCAACCCCGACCGCTCACATACAACGTCGGGGTTGCCGCGTCGGCTTCGCCTCCTCGCAATGACGGTATGCGCGGCCCGCCCGTCCGGGCGCCCCGCGCCTCACGTCGCTTTGCGCCCCCCCATGTCGAAATCCGACCCTGCGGCAAGGCCGCGCCCAAGTAGAAGGCCCGCAGGGATGACCCTGGGGGCGGATTCGCATGGCTGAGATCACTGTCGTCTACTGGCGCGATATTCCGGCGCAGGTGCTGGTCGGGCGCGGGCGGACCGGGGCCAAGGTGCAACTGTCCGAGCGTTTCGAGAAAGCCATCGACCGGGCCGCCATGCGTTCGGGCGCGCGCGGCACCGACGACTATCTCGCCGAATGGCGCAAGGTGCCCTCGGGCGCCGCCGACGGCGACCCGCGCGAGGCCGCCGAGGCCCTCGCCCGCCAGCTCGAGGCCGACTACGACCCCGAGCGGCTGGCCGCGCTCATCGGCAATCACGGCCGCGAAGGCGACGACGACGACACCACGCCGCGCGCCTGACGCACGGATCACCCCATTCAGCCGAAGGAGGCTTCGATGTCGCTTCTGCCATTCGGGAAGAAAAAGCCCGCCACCGACAGCGCGCCCGATGCCGCCGTCACCAGCTTTCTCGACGGCTTCTCCATCGAGGTGATGCCGCGCACCGCCGAAAAGGTAGACGACTTCCGCGCCATCCTGCCCGCAGGCACCCGCGTCTACATCGCCCATATCGAGGGCACGCCCATCGAGGACATGGTGCGCACCGCCGCCCGGCTGGCGCGTGACGGCTTTGAGGTGATGCCGCATTTCCCCGCGCGCATCATCAAGGACCGCGCCACGCTCGACGACTGGATCGCGCGCTACCAGGGCGAGGCGAATGTCCGCTCGGCCCTGCTGCTGGCCGGTGGCGTCACGCATCCGGCAGGCGATTTCGCCTCGTCCATCGACCTGATCGAAACCGGCGCCTTCGACAAGGCCGGGTTCACCCGCCTGCATGTCGCGGGCCACCCCGAGGGCAACCGCGACATCGACCCTTCCGGCGGCGACGACAACGTGATGCAGGCCCTGCACTGGAAGCAGGCGTTCAGCGCCCGCACCGATGCCGCCATGGCGATCACCACCCAGTTCGCCTTTGAAGCCGGGCCGATCATCACCTGGGCGAACCGGGTCAAGGCGGCGGGGATCGACCTGCCGATCCATATCGGCATCGCCGGGCCTGCGAAGCTGCAGACGCTCATCAAATACGCCATGGCCTGCGGCGTCGGCCCCTCGCTGAAGGTGCTGCAGAAGCGCGCCGCCGACGTGACCCGGCTGCTGCTGCCGTTCGATCCCGACGAGGTCGTCGCCGGTCTGGCCGCGCACAAGGCCGCGCACCCCGATTTCAACATCGCCAGGGTCCATTTCTTCCCCCTCGGCGGCATCAAGACCAATGCCGACTGGGTGATGCGCCACCTGCCCGACACAACCGTCGCCCTGAACGCCTGAGAGATTGGACCTGACATGACCCGCACCATCGTTGAATCCGCCACCAAGACCGCCATCATCGGCTTTGACCAGCCGTTCTGCGTCATCGGCGAACGCATCAACCCGACCGGCCGCAAGAAGCTCGCCGCCGAGCTTGAGGCGGGCGACCTGTCCACCGTCGAAAAGGACGCGCTGGCGCAGGTCGCCGCCGGGGCGACCGTGCTCGATATCAACGCGGGCGTGGTCTACAACTCGAACCCCAACCCCAACGAGACCGAACCGCCGCTGATGCGCAAGATCGTCGAACTGGTGCAGGGGCTGGTCGACGTGCCGCTCTGCATCGACTCGTCGGTGCCCGCCGCGCTCGAGGCCGGGCTCGAGGCCGCCAGGGGTCGACCGCTGCTCAACTCGGTGACCGGCGAGGAAGAGCGGCTCGAACATGTCCTGCCGCTGGTGAAGAAATACAACGTCCCCGTCGTGGCGATCTCGAACGACGACACCGGGATTTCGACCGACCCGGACGTGCGCTTTGAAGTGGCGCGCAAGATCGTCAACCGCGCCGCCGATTTCGGCATCCCGGCCCATGACATCGTCGTCGACCCGCTGGTCATGCCGATCGGCGCCATGTCGACCGCCGGGTTGCAGGTGTTCGCGCTGGTGCGCCGCCTGCGCGAGGAGCTGGGCGTGAACACCACCTGCGGCGCCTCGAACGTCAGCTTCGGCCTGCCCAACCGTCACGGCGTGAACAACGCCTTCCTGCCCATGGCCATCGGCGCGGGCATGACCTCGGCGATCATGAACCCGGTGGCGCTGCCGGTGAAGAAGGCCGCCATCGCCGAAAAGCGCGCCGAGGCCGCGCTGGCGGGCATCGTCCTGCCCGAGGACATGGACGACGAGACCTTCTGCCGCCTGTTCGGCCTCGGCTCGACCCTGCCCGGCCCCGGCAAGGAGATGGAGGCGATCCGCGCCGCCAACCTGCTGATGAACAACGACGAGGCCAGCGCCGCCTGGCTGCGCTTCAACCGCCCCGCCGGGGGCGAGGGCGACGGCCGCCGCGCGGCGCGTTCGGGCGGACGGCGGCGCGCCTGAGCCTGTCGCAGCCGGATGGCAACATCCGGCGCCCGCAAACCCCGTCATTGCGAGGCGCAAGCCGAAGCAACCTCGACCGCTCGCACACAGCATCGGGATTGCTTCGTCGGCTTCGCCTCCTCGCAATGACGGAACATGCCGCTCGCCCGATTGCCCTGGGGTTGAAGCGGGGCCGCCGAATCCGTGAAAACGCAGCCCGCGCCTCGGCGTGCTTGCCCTTCATCCTTGCCTCAAATACTCCGGGGGCGGCGCCCGCAGGGCGACGGGGGCAGCGCCCCCGCGCCGCCTCCGCTGCGCGACGCCGCCCGTGAGGATGCGTCATGCGCTGGACTGTGCCGGTCATTGCCATCTGCGCCGCCGCCTGCGCGCCCGACGGCGACGCCGCGCGCACGCCGCTGCCCGCGCTGGTCGCCGCCGAGATCAGCCACGATGCCGAAGGCCGCTGCTGGGGCCATGACACCGCGCCCGCCGTGGTGGAAACGGTGACCGCGCAGGAACTGGCCACGCCCGCCGTCCATGCCGAGGACGGCACGCTGGTCACCCCCGCCACCTACCGCTCGGTCATCCGCCAGCGGATCGTGCGCGAGAGGGACGAGCAGGCCTTCGAGACGCTCTGCCCGCCCGCCTACAGCCAGGAATTCGTCGAAACGCTGCAACGCGCGCTGGCCGCGCGGGGATTCTACCAGGGCGGGATCACCGGCATCCTCGACGGCCCCACCCGGCGCGCCGTGCAGGACTATCAGCGCGGCTGGGGGCCGGATTCGCCGCTGCTGTCCCTCGAGGCCGCCCGCAGGCTGGGCCTCGCCGCCCGCACGCGCGAATGGCTGGAAGCGCAGGCGTAACCGCTGGCGTCGTTGCGGGGAAGTGAGGCCGATCCACGCGCCTGTGGATTGCTTCGTCGCCTGCGGCGCCTCGCGGGTGACGGCGGGATTCGTCATTGCGAGGCGCAGCCGAAGCAACCTCGATCGCTCGCACACAACATCGAGGTTGCTTCGTCGCCTCCGGCTCCTCGCAATGACGGCCCTCATCCCCGTCATTGCGAGGCGAAGCCGAAGCAATCCACCCTTTGCACCGCCGGATTGCCGCACAGCCTCCGGCCCCCCTCAATGACGCCAGGCCCTACCCCGCCGCCACGTCCACCCAGCCGCCCTTGCGTGCCGAGTCCAGCACCGCTTCGCAGAGCAGCATCTCGTGGTGGCCGTCCTCGAACGTCGCCCAGGTCGCGTCCGGCCCGCGCCCGCCGCGCGCGATGTCGCCGTAGACGGCGCGAAAGAAGCTGTGGAAGCTGTCGGCAAAGCCCTCGACATGGCCGCCGGGCAGCACCGCCGCCGCAGCGCCGGTCGGATTCATCAGCCCAGGATCGCGCTGCAGGATCTGGTTGGGCGCGCCGCGTTGGCCGATCCACAGGTGATCGGGGTGCTCGCTGTCCCAGGCGGCGCCCGCCTTCGATCCGGCGATCTCCCATTGCAGCGAATTCTTGCGGCCGAAATTCACCTGCGAGGTGGTGAACGCGCCGCGCGCGCCGTTGGAATAGCGCAGCAGGATCATCGCGGCGTCGTCGGTGGAAATCCACCGCGTCTCGGTGGCGCCGTCGCTGGCGGCGAAGGTCTCGACCGGGCCGGTCGGGCGGTCGCGTTCGGGGATGAAGGTCGCCAGCTCCGCCATGAGCTGCACCGGCCGCGCGCCGGTGATGAAGCTGGTCAGGTCGGCCCAATGCGTGCCGATGTCGCCCACCGAGCGCAATTCGCCGCCCGCATCGGTCTCCAGCCGCCAGTTCCAGTCGCCGCGCAGGGCCAGCCAGTCCTGATGATAATGGCCGGTGACAAAGCGGATGTTGCCCAGATCGCCCGCCGCCACCATGCCGCGCGCCTGCTGGTTCAGCGGGTAGAAGCGGATGTTGTGGCACACCGCCGCCACCCGGCCCGCAGCCTTCGCCGCCGCCACCATCTCGCGCGACTGTGCCGCCGTCAGCGCCAGCGGCTTTTCGCACAGCACATGCTTGCCCGCGGCCAGGATCGCCAGCACCTGCGCGTGATGGGCATGGTTGGGCGAAGTGACATGCACGACCTGCACCGCATCATCGGCGAGCAGGTCGTCCAGCGACGCATAGGCGCGAGTTCCCAGCGCCGTGGCCCGTTCCGCCCCGCGCAGCGGCGATGATCCCAGCACGCCCGCCACCTCGACGCCCAGCCGCCTGAGCGCCCCGACATGGACCGAGCCGATGAACCCGGTGCCGATGACTGCTGCCTTCATGCCGTTCTCCCTACTGGCCGCCGAACACGTTCTGGTCGAAGTCGATGGACACCCCGGTCATCGGCGCGGAATCGTCCGAAAGCAGGTGCACGATCTGCCGCGCCACCTCCTCGGGGGTGATGAGCCGCCCCAGCGGCAGCGTGGCAGCGGTCTCGTCGACCCAGCCCGGCCCCCGGCCCAGCACGTCGGCCTGCATGTGCATCTCGGATTCGGTCAGGACCCAGCCGAGGTTCAGCCCGTTCACGCGGATGCCGCAGGTCTTGAAGGCGTTGGCGGTGTTGCGGGTCAGCACCTGCAGCGCCGCCTTGCTGGCCGCATAGACCGCCAGATCGGGCAGGCCGATATGGGCGTGCATCGACTGGATGTTGACGATGCTGCCCGCCGCACCGCGCGCGCGCATGTCGGCCACCGCCTGCTGCATGAGAAAGAACGGCGCGCGCGCATTCACCGCCTGCATCCTGTCCCAGCCGTCGAGCGTCGCGTCATCAAGGCCCATGCGGTAGGTGTAGCCTGCCGAATTCACCAGCCCGTCGATGCGCCCGAAGGCCGTGATGGCGGCGCGGGCGATGGCGGCGGGCGCGGCGGGGTCTTCGAGATCGGCGGCGAGCACCGCCACCCGCGCGTCACCCAGCGACTCGGCGGTCGCGGCCAGCGGGGCCGCGTCGCGGTCGGTCAGGAACAGCGCCCCGGCGCCCGAAGCCGCCGCCAGCCGCGCCGCCGCACCCCCGATTCCGCGCGCCGCGCCGGTGATGATGATGACCTTGCCCGCCAGTTCGCCGCGCATGTTCCGCCCCCGTGAATTGCGCGCGAACCTCGCGCCGCAGGGGGCTGAAAGTCAACCGGGGCGGTGCGGGGCGAGGGCAATCGGTTGAACAGCCATATCCCGTCATTGCGAGGCGCAGCCGAAGCAACCTCGACCGCTCACACGCAACATCGGGCAAGTGTGTTGTTCATCCGGCTGTTCGATAGGCTTCTCCCTCGCG
>JACFNP010000054.1 GCA_019454835.1 Rubellimicrobium sp. | reverse complement strand
GCTACCACGCTGGATTCGCGAGGTGAATCCATCATGGGATTTGTGCAACAGAGCCGTTTCAAATTCCATTTGGCATCATTTGCCGCGCCAGAGCACGGCAATGGATGTGTGATTCTTTTTCCGCGTTTCAACCTGTGGGGGGGTTATCCACATGATACGCGCTTCTCCCCGCAGTTTCTCAATCCCGCAGCGATGAAGGGGCCGCGCCTTGTCGTATATTCCGGTCAGCACCGCCGGACATGGCACCGGCACGATAGCGATCATGGTAAACCACCCAGGCCAGGGCCGGGGCGGACGGAAGAACTCGGCCTATGGCCCGAGAGCGGAGAAATACGGCCGCAAGGCAGTTGGACCAGCCGGAGGACGTTTTTGGGCGAGACTTGGCAGGAAAAGGGCGAGGCACCCGACTGGCAGCGGCTATACGACCGGCGCGACGACTGGATGCTGGGCGCCACGCCCGAAGGCGTTCTGGTGCTTGCCGGGGGTGCAGATGTGCAGCGCGACCGCATCGAGATCGACGTCTGGGACTGGGGGCGCAGCCAGCGCTCGTGGCTGATCGACCATGTGGTGATCGACGGCGACACTGCCCGGCCCGAGGTGTGGTCGGAGCTGACCGAGTTTCTTGGCACCACCTGGGCGCATGCGGGCGGGCCGCAGATGGCGCTGGCGCGCATGGCCATCGATTCGGGCGACGGCATGACCACCGATGCGGTCTATTCCTGGGTTCGATCTGTCGGGCGCGGCCAGGTGATCGCGATCAACGGCGGGAAGTCATGCGCGTTCCCTTGCATGTTCCGCACCGACCTCCGAGCTGGTGTGGGTCTGAACTGACCAAGGGAGAGTTCACCCTACCGCCGCTCAGCCAACCTGTAGCTGGTGCTGCGGGCGCCGCCTTCCGGCGCTCAACCCGTTACCCGGACACCGACAGCCTCCCGCTTTCGGACCAACCAAAACGGGCGGATTGTGACCAGGAATGATCGCCATCAGGCAAACCCTGCTCACCTGACCCGCCGCCCGAAGACCCGGCCCGCAATCCCCGGCAGAGCAGACGCCCCGCCGGGGTGCTGCTCTCAGTGGGTGGGGTCGGCCACCGCCTCGAAGGTCTCGAACTCGACGTTGTAGAGCTCGCCGTCCTCGCCGCGTTCGACGCGGCGCATGTAGATGTTCTGGACGATCTCGCGCGTTTCCGGGTCGATGCGGATCGGGCCGCGGGCGCTCATCATCTCGGTGCCCCTGGCGGCCTCGACGAAGGCTTCGCCCGAGGCATCGCCGCCGGTCTTTTCCAGCGTGTCGTGGATAAGCTGCAATGCGTCCCACACGCCCACCGCCACCACATTCGGGCGCATCCCGTCATTGGCGGCCTTGAACGCCTCGACGAACGCATGGTTCTCGGGCGAGTCGTGGGCGGCCGAATAGGGACCGCCGGTGATGACGCCCAGGGCCGGATCGCCCATGCTGTTGAGCAGGTCGTCGTCCATCATGTCCGACATGGCGATGACGCGGATGCCCGACTGATCAAGGCCGCGCTCGACGAACTGCTTCATGAAGGCCGCACCGGCCCCGGTGGGGACGAACACGAACAGGGCATCGGGCGACTGGTCGATGGCGCGTTGCAGGAACGGGGCGAAATCGGGGTTGGCCAGCGGCACCCGCAGCTTTTCCAGCACCTCGCCACCATGTTCGAGCAGCGATTTCTCGAACCAGGTCTCGGCATCGACGCCGGGGCCGTAGTCGGAGACGATGCTCATGAAGCGTCGCGCGCCGTTTGCCGGGGCCCATTCGCCGATCGGGGTCGCGATCTGCGGCGTGGTCTGGCTGGTGCGCAGCACATAGGGCGAGGCGTCGATGATCGACGAGGTCGCCGCCACGGTCACGATCTGGGGTATGCGGCCGCGGGCCGAGATCTGCGCCCCGGCCAGCGCGGCGGGCGTGTAGCCGTAACCCGTGAGGATTTCGGCGCCGTCGCGCGTCACCAGCTCCTGCGAGATGCGCAGCGCATTGTCGCCCACGCTCGCGTCGTCCTTGATGATCAGCTCGATCCTGCGGCCGGCGGCGGTGTCGCCACGGGTGGCGACGAAGGCGTTGATCGCCGCCTGCATCTGCCGCCCGTTCGACTGGAAGCCGCCGGTCATCGGCAGCACCACACCGACCTTCAGGACATTGTCCTGCGCCAGCGCCGCGGCGGGAACCAGCGATGTTGCCGCCAGCGTCCCCAGCACCGTTCTGCGTGTTACCTTCATCTCATCCTCCCATGAAACTGCGGGGCGTGCATCCGGCCCCCGTGGATTCGAACTCAATGCACCCCGAGATGGCGGCCGAGCGCCTCCGCATCGCCCGCCAGCGTGTCGCTCTCGCCGCTCCAGACCACGGCGCCGCGATCGAGCACCACGGCGCGGTCGGTCAGCCCGAGGATCTTGCGCGCGTGCTGCTCGACGATGATCGCCGAAACGCCCTCGTCGCGGACGATGCGGCGGATCACCGCCAGCAGCTCCTGGACGATGATCGGGGCAAGGCCCTCGGTCGGCTCGTCCAGCAGCAGCACCCGCGGATTCAGCGCCAGCGCCCGGGCGACGGCCAGCATCTGCTGCTCGCCGCCCGAAAGCTGGTTGCCGTAATTCCCGCGCCGCTCGCGCAGGCGCGGGAACAGGTCGTAGAGTGTCTCGAGCGTCCAGCGCCCGGGCTGGGCCACGGCGGTGATGTTCTCCTCGACCGTGAGCGAACGGAACACGCCGCGTTCCTGCGGCACCCAGCCGAGGCCCGCCCAGGCGCGCGCCTCGGGCGTGCGCCGGGTGATGTCCTGCCCGGCCAGAATGATGCGTCCGCCAAGATGCCGGGTCAGCCCCATGATCGAGTTCAGGGTCGTGGTCTTGCCGACACCGTTGCGGCCCAGCAGCGCCAGCGATTCGCCCTCGCGCAGGGTCAGCGAGATGCCGTGCAGCGTCTCGCCCTGGCCGTAGCCGGCGCGCAGGTCCTCGACGGCAAGCAGCTCACTCATCGTCGCCCTCTCCGAGATAGACGGCCTTCACGCGTTCGTCGGCGGCGATCTCTTCCGCCGTGCCCTCGGCATAGAGCGCGCCCTCGACCAGCACCGAGATGCGGCTGGCGAAGGTGAAGACAAGGCTCATGTCGTGCTCGATGAGCAGGATCGACACGTCGCCCGGCAGCACCGCGAGACGTGCGAGGACTTCGTGGCGATCGGCCTCGGGCACGCCGGCGGCGGGTTCGTCCAGCAGCAGCACGCGCGGCTTCAGCGCGATGGCCAGCGCGATCTCGAGCAGGCGCTGCTTGCCATAGGGCAGGTCGGCCACGCGCTGGTCGAGCACCTCGTCAAGGCCGAAGTCGCAGGCGATCTGCGCCACCTCCTCGCCGAGGCCGGGCAGGCGGCCGGCATAGCGCCACCAGTCGGCGCCATTGCCGCGCCGCTCGCTGATGACGAGGCCGAGGCTTTCGACCACGCTCAGTTCGGGGAACAACTGGTTGATCTGGAAGGTCCGGGCCAGCCCGCGGCGCACCCGGCCGTGGCGCGACAGCCGCGTGATCGGCTGCCCCATGAGCAGCACCTCGCCGCTGGTGGGGGCGAGCACGCCGGTCAGCAGGTTGATGAAGGTGGTCTTGCCGGCGCCGTTCGGCCCGATCAGCGCATGGCGCGCGCCTTCGTGGAGCTGGAACGACACGTCCTGCGTCGCCTTCAGCGCGTTGAAGTTCCTGCACAGGTTGCGGGTCTCGAGAACGACGGTCATTCCCGTCCCTCCCGCCGGTGCCGCAGGCGCGCGGCCAGTGTCGCGAAGATGCGCTGCGGCTTGTCCCGGCCCCACAGGACAAAGACCACCATGAGCAGGCCGATCCAGAACAGCCAGTATTGCGGGGTGATATTGGCGATGACGTCCTGGATCACCTTGTAGGCCAGCGCGCCGATCATGCCGCCGTAAAGGTAGCCGGTGCCGCCGATGATCAGGACGAGCAGCCCGTCCGCCGATTTCTGGAACGCCAGCGCATCGAGCGAGATGAACTGCTGCGTATGGGTGAACAGCGCGCCCGCGACCCCGGCATAGGCCCCGGCCAGCGTGTAGATGGCAACGAGGCGCGGATTCACCGGGATGCCGACCGCCGAGGCGCGCAGCGGGTTCTCGCGGATCGCCTTGAGCGAGATGCCGAAGGGCGAATTCACCACCAGCCGCGCCAGCAGGAACAGCAGGAACAGGACGATCAGGCAGTAGACATAGCCCGTATGCCCGGCAAGGTCGAAGTCGAAGCGACCGAGGATCGGGTCCATCCAGATGCCCTGCAACCCGTCCGCGCCGCCGGTGATCCGGTAGGCCTTGTTGGCGATCTCGAACAGCACCGCCGCCACGCCCAGAGTCACCATGAGCCGGGTAAGATCGCCGCCACGCAGCAGCAGGAAGCTGGTGGCAAAGGCGATCACCGCGCCCGCCGCCGCGCCCACGACCAGGCCGGTCAGCGGCTCTCCGGTCACATGGATCGCATAGAGGCCGGCCGCATAGGCGCCGGCGCCATACATCGCCGCATGGCCCAGCGAGACGATGCCCGCATAGCCCAGGATCAGGTCGATCGAGAGCGCGAAGACCGCGAGGATGGCGATCTCGGTCAGGATCAGATGCTGGCCCGGCAGCAGGAAGATCGAGGCGAAGGCGACCAGCCAGAACAGGATCTCGGGCAGCGACCAGCGCAGGGCGCGGCGCATGGTGCGCACCACGCGGCGGCCGGTCTCGGCCGCGGCCGTGTCGGTTGCGGCGCTGGCGGCGGGATCGGGGCGCGCGGTCATGCCGCCCTCGCGAACAGGCCCTGCGGGCGCACCACCAGCACGATGACGAGCACCGCGTAGATCATGAAGCTCCCCAATGTCGGGATGTAGTATTTGCCGAGCACATCGGCGAGGCCGAGCAGGATCGAGGCATAGAGCGGCCCGAGCATCGACGAGGTGCCGCCGACCGAGACCACGATCAGGAAGTAGATCAGGAATTCGAGCGGAAAGTTCGGCGTCAGCCCGAGGATCTCCGCACCCAGCGCCCCGCCCAGCCCGGCGAGGCCGGAGCCGACCGCGAAGGTGACCGCGAACACGGTCTTGACCGGAATGCCGACCCCGTGTGCCACGCGCTGGTCGTCGACGGCGGCGCGCAGGCGGCTGCCGAACCGGGTGCGGGTGATGAGAAGCTGGAGCACGATCGCCAGCACCCCGCAGACCGCGATAAGAAAGGCGCGGTAGATGCCGATATTCACGCCCAGGACCTCGACCCGGCCCAGAAGGAACGACGGCAGGTGCAGGATCTGCTGCTGCGATCCCATGAGCCAGTCCATGCCCGAAACCGCCATGAACACGAGGCCGATGGTGAACAGCACCTGGTCGAGGTCGCTGCGCGCATACATGCGCACATAGAGCGTCCGTTCGAGCACGAATCCCGCGACCGCGGCGACGATGAAGGCCAGCGGCAGGGTCCACAGGAACGGCATGCCCATCTGGTTCGTCAGGATCACGGTGGCATAGCCGCCCGCCATCGCGAAGGCGCCATGCGCAAGGTTGATGAAGTTCATGAGGCCGAGCGTGACGGCAAGCCCGCAGGACAGGACGAACAGCAACATGCCGTAGGCAAGCCCGTCGAATATCAGCGTGACCATCCGCCTGTCCTCCCTTGCCGGGCTGCGCCGCCGGTGTGCCGGGCGCTGTCCGGCAGCTCCGTTCATGGCACAGGGGACGCGGAATCCTCAATTAGAAGTCAAACCGCGCGCATAAGGAAAGGCTATCGCATGGTCCGTGGCGATGCGGGAGTCAGGCCATGGTGGCGGTGACGGCGCGCAGGTCCTCGAGGATGTCCCGCTGCGCCCGCGTCGGCAGCCAGCCGTGGCGGGTGGTGATGCCGATGGCGCGCGCGGTCGCGCTCATGTCCACGGGAAGAAGCTGCAACGTGCCATCCTCGAGTTCCGCCATGGCCTGGGTCTGCGAGATGCAGCCGACATGGTCCGAATGGCGCAGCAGGTCGCGCAACAGCGCAAGCGATCCCGATTCGACCAGGCTCGCCGGACGGCCGACGGGGGCGATAAGCTGCTCGAGCGCGCGCCGCGACGGCAGCCCCTCGGCACCGGCGACCATCGGACAGGCGAGCACCTCGGCCAGCGTGACCGAGGCGCGCGCAGCCAGCGGATGGCCGCGCCGCACCAGCATCCCCAGCCGGTCGTCGAACAGCTTTTCCTGCACCACATCCGCCACCGGCAGCGGATCGCGCAGTGCACCGACCAGAAAGTCGATCTCGCCGCGCCGCAGCCCCTCCATCATCCCGGTATAAGGCCCGTCGAGAATCCGCAGCGTCAGCCGCGACCAGCGCTGTCGGAACCGGGCGATGGCGCGCGGCAGCAGCCCGGCGCGCGACAGCGGCATGGCACCGATGACGATCGAGCCGATCTCGCGGCCCTCCAGCTCGCCCAGATCGGCGCGCGCCTGTTCCAGCTCGCTGAAGGCAAGCTGCGCCGCGCGCGCCAGCGCCAGCGTTCGCCGCAACGGCCTGACGCCATGCGGCGTGCGGTCGAACAGCGGCTGCCCGACCTCCTGCTCCAGCGTCGAGATCGCGCGGTGCACCGTCGGCTGCGACAGGCCCAGCCGGAATGCGGCCAGGGTGAAGTTCTCGGCCTTGCTCAGCGCGATCAGCGCCTTCAGTTGCGGGGCGGTGGCGGTCAGCGCCAGCCGGGGCGCCACCTCGGCCAGCGCCGGGTCGAGCAGGTCGAAGGTGCGGGTGACGCGCAGCTTCAGGATGCTGCCTGCCGGAGTTGCGAAGATGCTGCCGGGGCGGCGCAGGACCAGCGGCTGCCCGGCCTCGGCCTCGAGCTTGGCCATGGCCTGCGTGACGGCGGGCTGCGAGACCCGGCACAGATCGGCGGCGCGGGTCATGCTGCCGGTCTCGAGGACCGCGAGGAACACCCGCAGATGCCGGAGGTTCGCGTTCACTGCGCGGCCGATGCGCTGCCTTCGGCATCGCCAGCGGGCAGCCCGGCAAGGATGCGGTCGGCGCGTGAGGCCAGATCGTCAGGGCCGGGGGCAACATGCAGCGCCGCAAGCTGGTCCTGCCATTCGGCGGCGGCGGCGGACATGCGCGCGGGCAGGCCGAGATCGGCCAGGGTGCGCACCACCTCGCGCATCTCGGCGGCGCGGCGGGTGCCGTGGGCCAGCATGCGCTCCAGATTGTAGGCGCCGCGCGCCTGCCAGTTCCAGCCGGGGTCCGAAGCCTGCAACGAGGCCAGCACCTCGCCTTCGACCCCGGCGCGGCGGGCGGCCAGCAGGCATTCGGCGGTCAGCGCCTCGAATCCCTTGATCATGACCGAGCGCAGCATCTTGATCGCCGACGCATCCCCGACCCGCGATCCGACCACGCGCAGATCCATGCCGAGCGGCGCCAGCGCCTCGGCTGCCGCCACGGCCTGCGGTCCGGCCAGCAGGCAGGGCGTGCGGTGGCGACGGGCGGCGACCGGGGCCATGACGGCCAGATCGACGTAACGCCCGCCCGCGGCCTCGATCACGGCGGCGGCCCGGCGCTTGGTGCCCGGCGCGCAGGAATTGCCGTCCAGCCACAGCAGCCCCGCCGGCAGCACATCCGCCGCGGTGCGCGCCGCGGCCAGCGCCTGGTCGGCAGTCACGAGGCAGAACGCGACAGCCGCGCCCGCCAGCGCCGGGCCGGGGTGGCTGTGGCAGGTGATCCCGGCGGCCTGTGCGGCCTCCTGCAACCCCGGCTCCGCCGCGCGCAGGTCGCAGGCGCGCAGGCCCGGCGCCGCCCCGCTCCCCCAGCCCGCCGCGAATGTTCGGCCTGCCTCGCCAAAGCCGATGAGCGCGATTCCCTGCTGCATGCCGCCCTCCATTCCCCCGGCAGCAATGCCACGCCATGCCCCGCCGATCCAGACACTATAGCCTGAGGTTATCCGGCGCGACGGCTTTCTGAGTGGTGAAGCCCTGCGCCGGGGCCGATAGTCCGGCCAACGGATCGAAGGAGAACGCCATGGCTTCCGCCCCCACCGCTCTGGTCATCTCGGCCCATGCTGCCGATTTCGTCTGGCGCTGCGGCGGCGCCATCGCCCTGCATGCGCAGAAGGGTTATGAGGTGACCGTCGTCTGCCTGTCCTTCGGCGAACGCGGCGAAAGCGCCAGGCTGTGGAAGCAGCCGGGCATGACCATGGACAGGGTCAAGGCCGCCCGCCGCGCCGAGGCCGAGGCGGCGGCCGATGCCCTTGGCGTCCATGATCTGGTCGAGTTCGATCTCGGCGACTATCCCCTGCACCTGACGCAGGACGACAAGTTCCGTCTGGTCGAGGTGATCCGCCGTGTGCAGCCGCGCTTCATGCTCAGCCATTCGAGCTATGACCCCTACAACACCGACCACATGTATGCGACGCAGATCGCGCTGGAATGCCGGATGATCGCGCAGGCTTGGGGCCACAACCCCGGCGAGAAGGTTCTCGGCGCGCCGCAGCTCTATCTGTTCGAGCCGCACCAGACCGAGCAGATGGGCTGGAAGCCGGACACCTTCCTTGACATCACCCCGGTCTGGGACCGCAAGCGCGCCGCGATCGAGTGCATGCAGGGTCAGGAACATCTGTGGGAATATTATACCCGCGTGGCCCAGAACCGCGCCAACCATTTCCAGCGCAATTCGGGCGGGCAGGCGGGCGGGCGCAAGGCGCTTTATGCCGAAGGGTTCCAGTCGGTGTTCCCGCGCACGGTGGACGAGCTCTGAACTGTCGCCTGCGGGCGCCTGCCCGCAGGTGTCGCCGCCCGCAAGGCGGCGCAAGACCCCGGCCGCGGGGAGGCGCGGTCGCCCGAAGGGAGTGATCGACATGCAACCGACCAACCCGAGCTTTGACCTGGCGCATCTGGCGCATGTCGAGGTGCTCACGGACAAGTTCGACGAAAGCCTTGATTTCTTTACCCGTGTCTTCGGTCTGAAACTGTCCGGGCGCGAGGGCGATTCCGCCTATCTGCGCGCCTGGGACGATTACGAACATGCCTCGATGAAGCTGACCGCCTCGGATCGCACCGGCGTCGGCCATATCGCCTATCGCGCCGCCAGCCCCGAGGCGCTCATGCGCCGGGTCGAGGCGGTCGAGGCCTCGGGCTACAAGGTCCATGGCTGGAACGACGGCGACCAGAGCCACGGCCGCGCCTTCCGCTTTGAAGACCCGTTCGGCCATGTGTTCGAGATCTACTACGACACGAAATGGTATCAGCCGGCCGAAGGCGACCGGGCGGCGCTGAAGAACACCGCCTCGGCCTATACCGGGGTGCCGCCACGGCGGCTCGATCACCTCAACCTCCTGTCCGAGGACGTGACCGAGTTCCGGCGCTTCATGCAGACCTGCCTCGGCTCGCGCGTCACCGAATACATCCAGCTCGATTCCGGGCGGATCGGCGGCTGCTGGTTCACGGTGAACAACAAGACCTACGATCTGGCCTGCACCGAGGAACAGGGCGGCGGCAACGGGCGGCTGCACCATGTCACCTATGCCACCGACCAGCGCGAGGACATCCTGCGCGCCGCCGACATCTTCCTGCAGAACGGCGTCCATATCGAGACCGGGCCGCACAAGCATGCCGTGCAGGGCACGTTCTTCCTTTATGTCTGGGAACCTGCGGGCAACCGCATCGAACTGGCCAATGCGGGCGCGCGGCTCATCCTCGCCCCCGACTGGCAGCCGGTGGTCTGGACTCAGGAGGAGCGCATGAAGGGTCAGGCATGGGGGCTCAAGACCATCGAGAGCTTCCACACCCACGGCACCCCGCCGGTGAAGGGGTCGCGGGACCGGGGCCCTGCCCCGGCCCCGGGGATATTAGAGGACGGATGAAAGGCGCGCCCGGCCGGGGCGCGTCCGGGGCAACGGGGGCGGATATGGCGGTTGTGGTGCAGGACGTGGCGCGCGCGGATCGGGACGTGATCGCGGCGCTGGGCGAGGCGGGCGTGGCCACGGTGCACGAGGCGCAGGGGCGGCGCGGCTGTCTGGCCAGCCACCTGCGCCCGATCTGGCCCGGCGCGCGCATCGCCGGCTCGGCGGTGACGATCAGCGCCCCGCCCGGCGACAACTGGATGCTGCACGTCGCCATCGAGCAGTTGCGCGACGGCGATATTCTGGTGCTGGCGCCGACCTCGCCCTGCGAGGACGGCTATTTCGGCGACCTGCTGGCCACCTCGGCCCGCGCGCGCGGCTGTCGCGGGCTGGTGATCGAGGCGGGTGTGCGCGACGTGCGCGACCTCACCGCCATGGGCTTTCCGGTGTGGTCCAAGGCCGTCAGCGCCCAGGGCACGGTGAAGGAAACGCCGGGTTCGGTGAATGTCCCCATCGTCTGCGGCGGGCAGGCGATCGCGGCGGGCGACGTGATCGTGGCCGACGATGACGGCGTCTGCGTGGTGCGCCGGGACGAGGCCGATGCGGTGCTGGCCGCCGCGCAGAAGCGGCTGGCGGCCGAGGAGGCCAAGCGCGCGCGGCTGGCGGCGGGGGAACTGGGTCTCGACATCTACGACATGCGGGCGCGGCTGGCGGCGAAGGGGCTGAAATATGTCTGACGGCATTCCCTGCCTGTGGATGCGCGGCGGCACCTCGAAGGGGGCCTATTTCCTTGCCGCCGACCTGCCCGCCGACCCGGCGGCCCGCGATGCGCTGCTGCTGCGCGTCATGGGCTCGCCCGACCCGCGCCAGATCGACGGGCTGGGCGGGGCCGATCCGCTCACCTCGAAGGTGGCGGTGCTGTCGCGCTCGGACCGCGCGGATGCGGACGTGGATTATCTGTTCCTCCAGGTGTTCGTGGATCAGCCGCTGGTCTCGGACGCGCAGCCCTGCGGCAACATCCTTGCCGCTGTCGGCCCGGCCGCGATCGAGCGCGGGCTGGTGGCGGCGCAGGAGGGCGAGACCCCGGTGCGCATCTTCATGGTGAATACCGGCGAGGTCGCGGTCGCGCGCGTGCAGACACCGGGCGGCCGGGTGAGCTATGCGGGCAGCGCCGCCATCGACGGCGTGCCGGGCACCGCCGCGCCGGTGCGGCTGCTGTTCCACAACCTCGCCGGGTCGCTGTGCGGGGCGCTGCTGCCCACGGGCAACGAGATGGATGTCGTCGGCGGGGTGGACTGCACCCTGATCGACAACGGCATGCCCTGCGTGATCCTGCGCGCGGCGGATTTCGGCATCTCCGGCTACGAGAGCCGCGAGGAACTGGACGCCGATACTGCGCTGAAGGCGCGGCTCGAGGCGATCCGGCTGCAGGCCGGGCCGATGATGAACCTTGGCGACGTGACCGAGAAATCGGTGCCGAAGATGACGCTGGTCTCGGCGCCGCGGGCGGGCGGGGTGGTGAACACCCGCAGCTTCATCCCGCATCGCTGTCACGCCTCGATCGGGGCGCTGGCGGCGGTCAGCGTAGCCACCGCCTGCACGCTGCCCGGATCGCCCGCCGCCGCGCTGGCCCGCCTGCCCGGGGACAGCCGCTTTGCCGTCGAGCACCCGACGGGGGCGGCCGAGGTCGTGCTCGAACGCGATGCGGCGGGCCGGGTCACCAGCGCGGGCACGTTGCGCACCGCGCGCAAGCTGATGGACGGGCACGTCTTTCCGCGCCCGGAGTGACCCCGGCGCCCGTGATCGGGCGCCGGGATCCGGCCTTATTTCTGGCGGCGGTATTCCGCGCGCGCGGCGGCGTGGATCGGCCAGGGGTGAACCTCGGCCGCGACCTCCATCTGCACATGGCGCTCGACCTGCGGCTTGGCGGTGCCACCGTCCTTCTCGCCCCACAGGATCGACAGGCGTGTGCCCTGCGCCGCCAGATCGGCGCGCACCACCGCCAGCGAAATCCACGCGCGTTCGTTGGCCGAATAGACCGGATAGGTCGAGATGCCGATCTGCTCGCCGTCGAGCAGCACCTGATCATAGGGATGCGCGGCATAGTGGCCGGCCGGCATTTCCATCAGCTTCGGCCCCGGGAACGGGTCCATCAGCCCGGCGAAGATCTTCAGCACGTCGTCACGGTCCCACACCAGCGTCACCTTCACCCGGTGCGGCCCGTCCGCCATGCGCTGCAGCGCCTCCTTGCCGATGAAGTCGTGGTCGAACTTCACCACCCGCCCGTAATCGAGATCCCAGGGCGTGAGATAGAACTCGCGCACGTTGTCGGGCTGGAAGCTGCCGCCGACCGAGCAGGTCGCCTCGAAGCCGTCGGCGGGCAGCCATTCGCGGTAGGGACGCATCGCCTCGCCGGTGTAGATCGCCGGCAGGGGCGAGGGGATCCAGCCCGATTCCATCGCCGCGCAGGAATAGGCGCGCGCCCCCGCCCGCAGCATCCCGTGCCGCGCCCCGACCTCGATCAGCCGGTCATAGACGCGCTGGCCTTCCTCATACGGCCCCCACAGCTCCAGCCCCTGCGCCCCGCCCATGCCATGCGACAGGGTGCGCGCGGTGCAGCCGGCGATGGTGATCTCGCCCATGTTGAAGAATTTGGTGACCAGCGGCCCGCCCTCGTTGGCCTCATTCAGGATGTCGAGCGCGCGCGGCCCCTGCACCTCGTAGCGGTAGAGCTTGCGCGGCTGGTCGGGGTTCTCGAGGCTGCGGATGTCGAGCTCGGTGGTCACGTCGAACCGGCCCAGCGTCGCTTGGTAGGCCAGCCAGTGCGCCAGCGCCGGTTTGCCGACATAGAGCGCCTCGTCATCCTCGAGCCCGAAGATGATGCCGTCGCCGATCACGAAGCCGTCCGGGTTGACCGAGACGAGCTGCTTGGCCTTGTTGCGCCCGAAGGTCGCAAAGCTGTTCACGCCGACATGCGACAGGAACGGCACCACATCGCGGCCGCGGATATAGACATCGGTCATGTGATAGGACTGGTTCAGCAGCACTGCGCCCTCGCGCCAGGCGCGCACCTCTTCCATCCAGTTGGAATACTGCGCCGGAATCGGGAACTGATAGGCCCCCATCTGCGCGTTCTGCAGCATGTGCGAGGGGTTGCCGTATTCGTTGATGCGGTCTTCGAGAGTTGCCGGTGCGGCCATCCTGTCCTCCTGGTGTTGGTGTCGCCGGCAGGATGGACCAAGGCGCGGGCGCTGGCTTATGCGTAATACGCATGAGGTGATCCGTAATCGCCATGAGGGGGCCGGAATGGGCCGTGCGCTCGATCTGCACCATGCCGATGCCGTGCTGCATCTGGCCGAACTGCGCAGCTACCGGCTGGCGGCCGGGGCGCTGGCCACCTCGCAGCCGACGCTGACCCGCCGCGTGCAGGAGGCCGAGGCCGCGCTGGGCCAGCCGCTGTTCCGGCGCGGCTGGTCCGGGGTCGAGCCGACCTCGGCCTGCGAACTGGCGCTCGAGCATTTCACCGAAGTCGCGGCGGCGGTCGCAGCCGCGCAGGCGCAGCTCTATGCGCCGGGGCGGGGGCAGCCGCGTCTCATGCGGGCGCTGCGGATGGGGCAGTTGCAGGCGGTGGCGGCGGTGGTGCGCACCGGCAGCGTGACGGCGGCAGCGCAGGCGCTGGGGATCGGCCAGCCCGAACTGTCGCGCCTTCTGGGGCGGACCGCGGGGCATCTGGGCCTCGTGCTGTTCCGTCGCCACGGGGCGGGGATGCAGGCGCTTGCTCCGGCGCAGGAACTCGCGCGGCTGCATGACCGGCTGCACCACCAGCTTGCGCGGGTTCCGGCGCGGCTGGCGCAGGATGGCGCGGGCCTTGCCGGGCGGGTCGCGGTCGGCATGCTGCCGTTCTCGGGGCAGAATCTCATCGCGCGCACGTTCGCCCGGCTCGGCAACCAGCACCCGCGCCTGCGGCTGACCTGCGTTCCGGGCAGCTACAACGGCCTCACCGAGGCGCTGCGCCGCCGCGAGATCGACTGCATCGTCGGCGTCCTGCGCGGGGAGTCCGTGGCACCCGACCTCGAGGAAACCGCGCTGGCGCAGGAGCGGTTTACCGTCATCGCCCGGCGCGACCATGCGCTGGCCGGCACGACCGGCAGCATCGCCGCCCTCGCCGGGGCGCGCTGGGTCGTGGCTCCGCACGGCACCCCGGTGCGGCGCTATTTCGACCGGCTGTTCCGCCAGACCGGCCGGATTCCTCCGGTCCAGACCTGCGAGATGCTGTCGTTTTCCTCGGCCGAGCAGATGCTGGTCGAGAGCGATGCGCTGGGCATGCTGACCTATGGCGAGGCGCAGTTGCAGGCCCTGCGCCCCGATCTGTGCCGGGTCGAGGTGACGCTGCCGCGCGCGGCGGTGCCGGTCGGCATCACGCGCCTGCGCACCGCCGAAGGCGAGGCGGCGGTCGCTGCGTTCGCGGACGGCATGGCAGGGGTGATGGGCGATCCGCCCGGGTGATGCGGCGGGAAGGGCCGGGCGGCCGCGGCAAGCGTCGCGCCGATCCGCTCCCCGGGGCGGGAGATCGCGAAACAATCCCGTCGGATATGGCAGGCGCTGGAACCGTATCGAGATCATTTTTCGGTCACCGGAAGGGCCGGCGCTGCATCGCTACGCGATGCTGCATGGCTCCCCGCGCCGGCGCGCCGGGCACCCGGCTGTGGGCCATCTTTCGCGAGGCGGGTCACACCACTGTCACTCTCCCGGCATCCCCGATAAGCTGTCCCGATCGAAGAGAGGTGCAGACATGGATCTTGTCGCGAGAGCAGCCGCGCTGGTGGGCGGCACCATTGCCGCCCTGCGGCGCAGGCGGTCCCCCGCGCATCAGGCCTTAGGCGCCGATCCCCGGATTCCCGCGGCGCGCAGGCAGGGGATCATGACCCTGAAGATGCCCGCGGCCGAAGGCTGGAAGGACGGCCGCGTGCCTGTCTGTGCGCCGGGCCTGACGGTCAATGCGTTTGCTGCGGGACTCGACCATCCCCGCTGGATCGAGGTCCTGCCCGGTGGCGATGTCCTGGTGGCGGAGTCCCGGGAACGGCCCGAGCCGCCGAGGACCCTGATGGATCACGCCGCCCAGGCGACGATGCGGCGCGTCAAGGCGATCGGGGCCAGCGCGGACCGGGTCACGCTGCTGCGCGACGCCGACGGGGATGGCCAGGCGGAGATCCGCGAGGTGTTCGTCGAGAACCAGAACCAGCCCTTCGGCATGGCGCTGGCGGGGAACCGCTTCTATCTGGGCAATACCGACGGGATCAGGGCCTTCGACTACAGGCCCGGCGATACCGCGCTGTCGGGCAGCGGCGAGCTGCTGGTGAGCTTCAAGCCCCATGGCCACTGGACGCGCAGCCTGATCGCCTCTCCGGACGGCACGAGGATTTATGCCGGAGTCGGCTCGCTGACGAACATCGCTGACCAGGGCATGGAGGCCGAGGAGGGGCGCGCGGCGATCTGGGAACTGGATCCGGCCTCGGGGCAGGCGCGCATCTTTGCTTCCGGCCTGCGCAATCCGGTCGGCATGGCCTGGGAGCCGGTATCCGGCAGGCTCTGGACCGTCGTGAACGAGCGTGACGGCCTGGGTGACGAAACCCCGCCCGACTATCTCACCTCGGTCGAGGACGGCGGCTTCTACGGCTGGCCCTATTGCTACTGGGACAGGACGGTGGATGACCGCGTTCCGCAGGATCCGGACATGGTCGCGCGGGCGATCACGCCGGACTATGCGCTCGGCGGGCATACCGCCTCGCTCGGCCTGTGCTGGATGCCCGAGGGCACCTTGCCCGGCTTCGGTCCCGGCATGGCGATCGGCCAGCACGGGTCGTGGAACCGCTCGCGGCTGAGCGGCTACAGGCTGATCTTCGTGCCCTTCGCGAATGGCGCCCCGAGCGGGCCGGCGCGCGACATCCTCACGGGCTTCCTGTCCGAGGACGAGGAACTGGCCTATGGCCGGCCTGTCGGGGTTGCGCTGGGGCCGGACGGAAAATCGCTGCTGATGGCGGATGACGTGGGCGATGTCATCTGGCGGGTTTCGGGTATCGGCTGAAGCGTGGCGAGCACTTGCGGGATTGGCGCGTGGTTGCCTTTGCCGAGCCGGCGTCTCCCCGTTATGCTGTGGCATGTGCGTCGGGAAAGGGAGCGGGATGCATCCGGTCGAACACGACGGCATCCGTCTGGCCATCCAGACCTTCGGCCGTGCCGGAGACCCGGCGATGCTGCTCGTGATGGGGGCCACGGCCTCCATGCTCGGCTGGCCGGACGAATTCTGCGCCGCACTGGCCGAAAGCGGCCACTTCGTGATCCGTTTCGATCACCGCGATACCGGACGGTCCACCACCGTTCCGCCGGGAGAGGCCGGCTACACGGTCGAGGATCTGGCCGGCGATGTCATCGCCATTCTCGACGCCTGCGGGCTTGAGCGGGCGCATCTGATTGGCATGTCGCTTGGTGGATATGTCGCGCAGATGGTCGCGGCCGAGCACCCCGGACGCATCGCCTCGCTGGTGCTGATCGCATCCGAACCGCTCGGCTGGGACGGTGCGCCGCTGCCGCATATCTCGCAGGCGTTCCTCGATCATTTCGGGGAACTCGGCGCGCTCGACTGGTCCGATCGCGCGGCCGTCACGGATTTCCTCGTCGAAAGCGAGAGGCTCTGCGCCGGGACGGCGGTGCCTTTCGATCCGGAGCGGGAAAGGGCCCGGGTCGAACTGGTGCTGTCGCGCACCGACAGCCCGGCGAGCATGTTCAACCATGGCGCACTGACCACGCGCGCGGACTGGACCGGCCGCTTTCGCGAGATCACCTGCCCGGTCCTGATCGTTCACGGAGAGCAGGACCCCATCCTCCCGGTCGAGAACGGCAGGGCCCTGGCCGCCGGCATTGCGGGTGCGTCGCTGGTCGTCCTGCCCGGGATCGGCCACGAACTGCCGCTGCCGGCAATCCCGGCACTCGCGGAGCGGATTGCGGCCCATGCCGGCCGGTCGGCGCGTTGAAATCCCCGCCCTCTCCTCAGGCCGCGTCCCGGCCGCCGAGCCCCGGGATCGCGGCCACGAGGCGGCGGGTGTAGTCCTCGACGGGGGCGTGGAACAGCCGGGCGGGGGGGCCGCTCTCGACCACCCGGCCCTGATGCATGACGAGGATCTCGTCGCAGATCTGGCTGGCCACCCGCAGGTCGTGGGTGATGAAGATCATCGCGAGGTCATGCTCGCGCTGCACGCGCTTCAGCAGGTCCAGGATCTGCGCCTGGATCGAGACATCCAGCGCCGACACCGCCTCGTCGGCGATCAGCA
>JACFNP010000003.1 GCA_019454835.1 Rubellimicrobium sp. | reverse complement strand
GTGGTGGCGTGCGGCGCCTGAAGTTTGCGTCATTGCGAGGAGGCGCAGCCGACGAAGCAACCCCGATGTTGCGTGTGAGCGGTCGAGGTTGCTTCGGCTTCGCCTCGCAATGACGGGGGGAGGGGGGTGCCGTCATTGCGAGGAGCCGCAGGCGACGTGGCAATCCACGGGGCCGGGCGCTGCACCCGGCATGGATTGCTTCACTTCGTTCGCAATGACGAGAATCCCCGTCATTGCGAGAAGGCGTCAGCCGACGAAGCAACCCCGATGTCGTGCGCGAGCGGTCGGGGTTGCTTCGGCTTCGCCTCGCAATGACGGAACATAATGACGGAACATGCCGCTCACCCCCTCACCCCCGCGACGGCGGGCGGGCGGCTTGCGGGTCGGGGCGGGCGCTTCTACACATGGGCAGACGCAGGAGGCCGCCCATGAACATCCGCTCCGATCTGGCTGAATCGATCGGCAACACCCCGCTGATCCGCCTGCGCGGCCCGTCCGAGGCCACCGGCTGCGAGATTCTCGCCAAGGCCGAATTCCTCAACCCCGGCCAGTCGATCAAGGACCGCGCCGCGCTGTGGATCATCCGTGACGCGGTGGCGCGGGGCGCGTTGCAACCCGGCGGCATCATCGTCGAGGGCACGGCGGGCAACACCGGCATCGGTCTGGCGCTGGTCGGCGCCTCGATGGGCTATCGCAGCGTCATCGTCATCGCCCGCACGCAAAGCCAGGAAAAGAAGGACATGCTGCGCCTCGCCGGGGCCGAACTGGTCGAGGTCGATGCCGTCCCCTATTCAAATCCCAACCATTTTGTCCGCTATTCGGGCCGTCTGGCCGCGAAACTTGCACAAATCACACCTGAGGGCGCGATCTGGGCCGACCAGTTCGACAACCTCGCCAACCGTCGCGCCCATGAGGAAAGCACCGGCCCCGAGATCTGGGCGCAGACCGGCGGCAGGATCGACGGCTTCACCTGCGCGGTCGGGTCGGGCGGCACGCTGGCGGGCGTTGCGCTGGCGCTGCAGCCGAAGGGCGTGAAGATCGCGCTGGCCGATCCCGACGGCGCGGCGCTCCATTCCTTCTACACCACGGGCGTGCTGAAATCCGAGGGCAGCTCGATCACCGAAGGCATCGGCCAGGGCCGCATCACCGGCAATCTCGAAGGCATCACCCCGGACATGAGCTTCAACATCCCCGATGCCGAGGCGCTGCCGGTGATCTTCGACCTGCTCGCCCATGAAGGGCTGTGCGTCGGCGGATCATCCGGCATCAATGTCGCGGGCGCGATGCGCATGGCGCGCGAGATGGGGCCGGGGCACACCATCGTCACGGTGCTGGCCGATTACGGCACGCGCTACCAGTCGAAACTGTTCAACCCGGCCTTCCTGCGCAATAAGGGCCTGCCGGTGCCCGGATGGCTGGACCGGGCCGGGATCGCGCTGCCCGACGTGACCGAGGCGACATGATCCGCGCGCTCGGGCTGATCCTCGCGCTGGCTCTCGCCGCCCCGGCGGTGGTGTCGGCGCAGGATGTGCCCGAAGGCGCGACGGATGCGCCTGCGGATGCCGGTCTGATCGGCCCGCCGCTTGCCGAGGATGTCGCCAGCCCGATTCCGGGCATCGACTATGCCGCCTGGCAGCGCACCGCCGAACGCAGCGCCGCCATCAGCGAAAGCGGCACCGGCTCGACCTTCGCGCTGGAACGGATGCGCAACGACCTGACCGGCTGGCGCGACCAGTTTCTTGATGCGCAGGGCATGAATGTCGCCCGCATCGCCACCGTGCGCCAGCAACTGTCCGCCCTGGGCGAGCCACCCGCCGCGCCCGCGATCGAGGACCCGCGCCTCGTTGCGCGGCGCGCGGCGCTGCAGGAGGAACTGGCGCGGCTGCGTGCGCCGGTGCTGCTGGCGCAGGAGGCCTATGCCGGGGCCAACGGCCTGATCGCCGAAATCGACAGCCTGATGCGGACCCGCCGCGCCGACGCCCTGGCCGCGCGCGGGTTCTCGCCGCTCAATCCCTATCACTGGCCGGGGATCGTCGCAGATCTCGGCAGGCTTTCGGTCAGCCTCGGCAAGGAGGTGCGCGTCACCTTCACCAGCGCCTCGCGGTTGCAGGTGCTGAAAAGCCATCTCGCGCAGGTCGCGTTCAGCCTGCTTGCCGGTCTGCTCCTGCTGGTGCGTGGCAGGCGCTGGAGCGCGCGGGCGCTGGGCTGGGTCGCGCGACGCGGCGGGCGCGGCGCCGGGGTCTGGGGCTTTGTCGTGTCGCTGGGGCAACTGCTGTTGCCCTGGGTCGGGCTGGTGCTGCTGGTCGAGGCGATGCGGGTCTCGGGCCTGCCCGGATTCCGGCTCGGGCAGGTGATCCGGGCCATTCCCGGCGCGGGCGCCTATGTCATCGCCGCCGCCTGGCTGGCCGACCGCCTGTTTGCCGAAGGCGCGCGGTTGCCGATTGCCGCCGACATCGGCGAGGATCACTGCCGCCGGGCGCACCGGCTGGTCGTGGCGCTGGGCTGGTTCGGCACGCTGGGGGCGGTCCTGCGGGCGATCCTCGCGGCGGGCGAAATCGAACCCGTGGCCAGCACCGCCGCGCTGCTGCCGGTGCAGATTCTCGTCTCGGTGGTGCTGTTCAGCCTTGGCCGCACCTTCGCCTCGGCCCCGAAGGCGCCCGCCGACAGCGGCGATTTTGCCGATTCCGCCACCTTCCGGCGCGGGCTGCTGCTGTTCGTCGGCCGGATTCTGGTCGTGGTGGCGGTCCTCGGCCCGGCGCTGACCGCGCTGGGTTTCGGCGTCGCGGGCGAGGCGCTGGTCGATCCGACCGTGCGCACGCTGGGCATCATCGGGGCAATCATGGTGCTGCAGAGCTTTACCCATGATCTGCATCGCTTCATCCTGCGCCGCGAGGGCAAGGCGTCGGACGAATTGATGCCGGTGCTGGCGACCGTGGTGCTCGGCCTTGCCTCGCTGCCGCTGGTGGTGCTGATCTGGGGCGGACGCGCCGAGGATCTGGGCGAGGTCTGGGCGCGGTTCCGCGAAGGCTTCGCCATCGGCGAGACCCGGATTTCGCCCACCGATTTCCTTGCCTTCGTGCTGATCTTCCTGCTCGGCTATCTCATCACCCGGCTGTTGCAGGGGTTCCTGCGCTCGACCATCCTGCCGCGCACCCGCATGGACGAAGGCGGGCGCACGGCGGTCATCTCGGGCGTGGGCTATGTCGGCGTGGTGGTCGCGGCGCTGGTGGCGATCACCTCGGTCGGGCTCGACCTGTCCAGCCTTGCCATCGTCGCCGGGGCGCTGTCGGTCGGCATCGGCTTCGGCCTGCAGAACATCGTCTCGAACTTCATTTCCGGCATCATCCTGCTGGTCGAGCGGCCCATCAGCGTCGGCGACTGGATCGAGGTCGGCGACCGCATGGGGATCGTGAAGCAGATTTCGGTGCGCTCCACCCGCGTTGAGACCTTCGACCGCACCGATGTCATCGTCCCCAATGCTGACCTGGTCTCGGGGCAGGTGGTGAACTGGACGCGCGGCTCGCCGGTCGGGCGGCTGATCCTGCCGGTCAGCGTGGTCTACGGCACCGAGGTGCCGCGCGTGCTGGCGATCCTGCGCGAGATCGCCGAGGCGCATCCGATGGTGCTGCTGAACCCGCCGCCGTCGGTGCTGCTGTATGATTTCGGCTCGGATACGCTGATCTTCCAGATCCGCGCCATCCTGCGCGACGTGAACTTCATTCTTTCGGTGCGTTCGGAACTGAACGCCGAAATCGCCCGGCGCTTCTTTGCCGAGGGGATCGAGATCGCGGGCATGGCGCGCTCGAACACGGCGCCGGGGCGGACCGCGGCCTCGGCGGCCGCCATGGCCGCTGCGGGCGAGGAACCCGCCGACCACGACGACGAGCTGAAACACGCCCATGTCACCCATCTGGCCGACGAGGAGGACGGCGGCCTGACGGGCACCGCCTGATTACACGGGCGGGTCAGTGGCCCCCGCGCCATCCCAGAGCGCGAATTCGTCGGCCCGCTTGTCCCGCAACCGCCGTTCGACCCCCGGCGACAGCGCGATCAGCCTAGCGGGCGAGACATTCACGCGCGGCATGTCGGGCAGCGGGCCGAGCCGCGACGCGAGGAAGGCAAGGAAACGCGGCTGGTCCTCGTAGCGGAAGAGATGCGTCACCGGCGCGCCGCCCGCGTCATGCAGGAACCGCGCCTGTGACCCAACCTGCGCGAAGGGCGCGGGATCGCGCTTGCAGTATTCGCGCACGAAATCGTCGAAGCTGATGCCTGCCGTGCTGTTGTCCTGCCCGGCGACATCGGCGCGGCTGCGGTAGCGCCACCACGAGCCGAGCCAGTCCACAGGCGCCCGCACGAGGGCCACGGTTTCGAGATCGCCCGCGCCGGTGGCCGCCAGATAGGGGGCAAGAAAGCGGCGGTAGCGGTAGAGCGGCGTATGTTTCACCACCGGCGGGTTGCGGAACACCAGATCGGCGCGGGGGGAAAGCGCCTCTTCCAGGGCGGTGGTGCCGGTCTTGGGCACCGCCAGCATCACCAGCCGTTCCTTCCAGAATACCAGCATCCGGCCCCCTTTTTCGCCATGCCCGCGTCAACCGGACCTTAACCAATTCACCCGCAGAGTGAATCCGCAAGTTTCGGCTTGTAATGTTCTCGCTTTGTATGCTTCAAGGGTGAACATCGCGTGAACCAATGCGCGATTGCTGCCCTCGGGGGGCTGTGGCACAAGGATGGAAACGATGGCAGTGGCAGATCTTCTCACCATGATAGACCCCAAGAACGCAGACCGTCAGAAGGCGCTCGATTCCGCGCTCCAGCAGATCGAACGGCAGTTCGGCAAGGGCTCGATCATGAAGCTCGGCGCAGGCCAGGCCCTGCCCGAGGTCGAGGCGACCTCGACCGGCTCGCTCGGTCTCGACATCGCGCTGGGCATCGGCGGCCTGCCCAAGGGCCGGATCGTCGAAATCTACGGGCCGGAAAGCTCGGGCAAGACCACGCTGACGCTGCATGTCGTGGCCGAGGAACAGAAAAAGGGCGGCATCTGCGCCTTTGTCGATGCCGAACACGCGCTTGACCCCGGCTATGCGAAAAAGCTGGGCGTGAATCTGGACGAACTCCTGATCTCGCAGCCCGACACCGGCGAACAGGCGCTGGAAATCGTCGACACGCTGGTGCGTTCGGGCGCGGTCAGTCTGGTGGTGGTCGATTCGGTCGCCGCGCTGACGCCGAAATCCGAACTCGAAGGCGACATGGGCGATTCCAGCGTCGGCGTGCACGCCAGGTTAATGAGCCAGGCCATGCGCAAGCTGACGGGGTCGATCTCGCGCTCGAACTGCATGGTGATCTTCATCAACCAGATCCGCATGAAGATCGGCGTGATGTTCGGCAGCCCGGAAACCACGACCGGCGGCAATGCGCTGAAATTCTATGCCAGCGTCCGGCTCGACATCCGCCGCATCGGCGCGATCAAGGACCGCGACCAGGTGGTCGGCAACGCGACCCGCGTGAAGGTGGTGAAGAACAAGGTCGCCCCGCCGTTCCGCGAGGTGGAATTCGACATCATGTATGGCGAGGGCATCTCCAAGACGGGCGAGCTGATCGACCTTGGCGTGAAGGCCAGCGTGGTCGAAAAATCGGGGTCGTGGTTCTCGTACGGCGACCAGCGCATCGGCCAGGGCCGCGAGAACGCCAAACAGTTCCTGAAGGACAACCCCGAAATCGCCGACGAGATCGAGGCAAGGATCAGGGCCAGCCACGGCCTCGACCTGGTCAGCGGCACCGGCGACCTGACCGAGGACTGAGGGCGGGGGGTCGTCATTGCGAGGAGGCGCAGGCGACGAAGCAACCCCGAGGGCGTTGAGTGAGCGGTCGGGGTTGCTTCGCCTGCGGCTCGCAATGACGATCACCCCCCGTCATTGCGAGGCGGCGCGGGCGACGTGGCAATCCACGGGGCGGGGGGGTGCGCCCGGTGTGGATGGATTCACTTCGTTCGCAATGACGGGGGCGGGGACGCATCCATCTTCGTCATTGCGAGGAGCCGCAGGCGACGTGGCAACCCCGACCGCTCGTGCATAGCATCGAGGTTGCTTCGGCTTCGCCTCGCAATGACGAGACCCCCCGTCATTGCGAGGAGCCGCAGGCGACGAAGCAACCCGAAGGCGTTGAGTGAGCGGTCGAGGTTGCTTCGGCTTCGCCTCGCAATGACGATCACCCCCCCGTCATTGCGGGGAGCCGCAGGCGACGCGGCAATCCAAGGGGCGGGGTGCTGCGCCCGGTGTGGATGGATTCACTTCGCCTCGCAATGACGGAGATAATGGCGTGCAACCACCGTCCCCACCGCAACGCCAGCGCCTTCTCCCCCCACGCTAGGGGAATCGCACATGCCCGGCGCGGCAGGCCGCGTGTTGCAACGTTGGGGCAGCATGACCGGCGCCCGCACCGGGGGTGGGCGCGGATGCGCCCGCCCTGGGGGGCGGGGCGGGCGCCGGTCGTGCTGCGCACGACCGAAGGGGGAAAGCTGCGGGGGCCGCGCGCCGCATGTCCGGCAAATGCGATTGCCCTGCCTTCCCCCCCGGCGGCGGGCGCTTTACCGTGCGCCGGTGCAAGGCTATGTCACCTGCGCCCGTCACCCTGGGGGACATGATGACCAGCCTCGCCGAGATTCGTTCGACCTTCCTCGACTATTTTGCCCGCAACGGCCACGAGGTCGTGGCGTCCTCGCCGCTCGTGCCGCGAAACGATCCGACGCTGATGTTCACCAATTCGGGGATGGTGCAGTTCAAGAACATCTTCACCGGGCTTGAACCCCGCCCCTTCCCGCGCGCCACCACCGCGCAGAAATGTGTGCGCGCGGGCGGCAAGCACAACGATCTCGACAATGTCGGCTATACCGCGCGGCACCATACCTTCTTTGAAATGCTGGGGAATTTCTCGTTCGGCGACTATTTCAAGGAACGCGCCATCCCGCAGGCGTGGGAATTGCTGACCCGCGACTTCGGGCTGAACCCCGACCGGCTGCTGGTGACGGTCTATCATACCGACGACGACGCGGCGGCGCTGTGGAAGAAGGTCGCGGGCCTGCCCGACGAGCGCATCATCCGCATCCCCACCAGCGACAATTTCTGGATGATGGGGCCGACCGGCCCCTGTGGCCCGTGCTCGGAAATCTTCTACGATCACGGACCTTCGGTCTGGGGCGGCCCGCCGGGCAGCGCTGAAGAAGACGGCGACCGCTTCATCGAGATCTGGAACCTCGTCTTCATGCAATACGAACAGTTCGAGGACGGAACCCGCCGCGATCTGGCGGCACAATCCATCGACACCGGCATGGGGCTGGAACGGATCGGCGCGCTCTTGCAGGGCAAGCACGACAATTACGACACCGACCTGATGCGGGCGCTGATCGAGGCGTCGGCCAACGCCTCGTCCACCGACCCCGACGGGCCTGACAAGATTCACCACCGGGTGATCGCCGATCACCTGCGCTCGACCTCGTTCCTGATCGCCGACGGGATCATGCCGTCGAACGAGGGGCGCGGCTATGTCCTGCGCCGCATCATGCGCCGCGCGATGCGGCACGCGCATTTGCTGGGGGTGGATGCGCCGCTGATGTATCGGCTGGTCCCGGCGCTGGTGCGGCAGATGGGGGCGGCCTATCCCGAACTGGTGCGCGCCGATGCCCTGATTACCGAGACCTTGCGCGGCGAGGAAACCCGTTTTCGCCAGACGCTGGACCGCGGGCTGCGGCTGCTGGACGACGAACTCGCCCGCCTGCCCGAGGGCGCCGATCTGCCAGGGGCGGCGGCGTTCCGGCTCTATGACACCTACGGCTTCCCGCTGGACCTGACGCAGGATGCTTTGCGCGAACGGGGCCGCAACGTCGATGTCGCGGGGTTTGAGGCGGCGATGGCCGAACAGCGCGCCCGCGCGCGCGCCTCGTGGTCCGGCTCGGGTGAGGCCGCGCAATCGCGGCTGTGGTTCGATCTGGCCGAGCGCGACGGCGTCACCGAATTCCTCGGCTACGACACCGAAAAGGCCGAGGGCGTGCTGCTCGCGCTGGTGAAGGACGGCGCCGAGAGCGGCACCGCCAGCACCGGCGACGCGGTGCAGGTCGTCGTGAACCAGACGCCGTTCTATGCGGAATCGGGCGGGCAGGTCGGTGATGCGGGCTGGATTCGCACCGATACCGGGCTGATCGAGGTGCGCGACACGAAGAAGGCCGCCGGTGTCTTCATCCACATCGGCCAGGTGATCGAGGGCGAGGTCGCGCGCGGCCAGCCTGCGCGCATCGAGGTCGATCATGCGCGCCGCGCGATGATCCGCGCCAACCATTCCGCGACCCACCTCCTGAACGAGGCCCTGCGCCGTGCGCTCGGCGACCATGTCGCGCAGCGCGGCTCGCTGAACGCGCCCGACCGGCTGCGCTTCGACTTCTCGCATCCCGCCGGGCTGACGCAGGCCGAACTGGCGCAGGTCGAGGCCGAGGTGAACGCCTATGTCCGGCAGGATGCCCCGGTCGAAACCCGCATCATGACGCCCGACGACGCCCGCGCTTTGGGCGCGCAGGCGCTGTTCGGTGAAAAATACGGCGACGAGGTGCGGGTCGTGTCGATGGGCACGCTCGACGGTTCGGGCAAGGGCGAACGCGGCCGGACCTATTCGCTGGAACTGTGCGGCGGCACCCATGTCGCGCGCACGGGTGAAATCGGCGCGATGGTCATCCTGGGCGATTCGGCGTCCTCTGCGGGGGTGCGCCGGATCGAGGCGCTGACCGGGCAGGCGGCGCTCGACCATCTGCGCGGGCAGGAGGCGCGGCTGGTCGAGATCGCCCATGCGCTGAAGGCCCCGGTCGGCGAGGCGGCGGCACGGGTTCATGCGCTGGTCGACGAACGCCGGGCGCTGGCCGACGAGGTGGCGAAGCTGAAGCGCGAACTGGCGCTCGGCGGCGGGGCGGCGACCGGGACCGCGCCCGAACAGGTGAACGGCGTGGCCTTCCGCGCGCGGGTGCTGCACGGCGTGTCGGGCCGCGATCTGCCGCCGATCATCGACGCGATGAAGGGCGAAATGGGGTCCGGCGCGGTGCT
This sequence comes from Rubellimicrobium sp., assembly GCA_019454835.1. Classification (GTDB taxonomy): domain Bacteria; phylum Pseudomonadota; class Alphaproteobacteria; order Rhodobacterales; family Rhodobacteraceae; genus JADYZU01. The sequence goes on along the minus strand of JACFNP010000003.1, from coordinate 90,985 downwards.
GCTGGTGGCGGAAGACGGCGGCAAGGCGGCGGTCGCGGCGGGGGTCACGCCGGACCTGACCGCGCGGCTCTCGGCGGTCGATCTGATCCGCGCGGCGGTCGCGGCGCTGGGCGGCAAGGGCGGCGGCGGCCGCCCCGACATGGCGCAGGGCGGTGCCGCCAGCGCCGATCAGGCCGAGGCCGCGATTGCCGCCGCCCGCGCCGTCATCGAGGGAGTGTAAGATATGGCACAGGCCCTGTGGATCGCCCATGTGAAGGTGACCGACCCGGAAAGCTACGGCGCCTATGCCGCCCGCGCCACCGATGCCATCGCGGCGCATGGCGGGGAGTTTCTGGTGCGCGGCGGGCCGTATGAACAGCTCGAAGGCCCCGACCGGCCCCGCAACGTCGTGGTGCGCTTCCCCAGCCTGCAGGCCGCGCATGACTGCTATCATTCCGCCGCCTACCAAGAGGCACTGCGCCACGCGAAGGGCGCCGCCGAGCGGGAACTGGTGATCGTCGAGCTGGACGGGTGAACGGCCTTGTCCGTCATTGCGAGGCGGCGAAGCCGCCGTGGCAACCCCGATGTTGTGTGCGAGCGGTCGGGGTTGCTTCGGCTTCGCCTCGCAATGACGGCGCCAGCCGATCCGGCTTTACGCCCGCCCGCCCGGCTGCTAGGACTGCGGCCATGACGACCGCCGCTGCCATCCGCATCTGCATTACCCGCTGACACCGTCGCGCGGGCTGTCGTCATTTCCCTTCAGGGACGCGCCGCCCGCCGGGGGCCTTGTGCCTTGAGGACCGCATGACCAGACCCGTGATCCGCCTGCGCAATTCGCTGACGCGCGGGGTCGAGGAATTCGAGCCGCTCGATCCCGACAACGTGCGCATGTATGTCTGCGGCCCCACGGTCTACGACCGCGCCCATCTGGGCAATGCGCGGCCGGTGGTGGTGTTCGACGTGCTGTTCCGGCTGCTGCGCCATGTCTACGGCGCGGAACACGTCACCTATGTGCGCAATTTCACCGACGTTGACGACAAGATCAACGCCGAGGCCCTGCGGCGCCAGAAGGCCGGGGCGAAGGGCAGCCTTGAGGAACTGATCCGCGCCCGGACCGAGGAAACCATCGCCTGGTATCACGCCGACATGGACGCGCTGGGTGCATTGCGCCCGACGCATGAGCCGCGCGCCACCGAATATATCGGCCAGATGATCGCGATGATCGCCGGGCTGATCGCGGGCGGCCATGCCTATGAGGCCGAGGGCCATGTATTGTTCCGCGTGCGCTCGTATCGCGATTACGGCGCGTTGTCGGGCCGCTCGGTCGACGACATGATCTCCGGGGCACGGGTCGAGGTCGCGCCCTTCAAGGAGGACCCGCTCGATTTCGTGCTGTGGAAGCCGTCGGATGCCGAATTGCCCGGCTGGGACAGCCCCTGGGGGCGGGGGCGGCCGGGCTGGCATATCGAATGCTCGGCCATGAGCCGCGAATTGCTGGGCGAGAGTTTCGACATCCACGGCGGCGGCATCGACCTGCAATTCCCGCACCACGAGAACGAGATCGCCCAGTCGCATTGCGCCCATCCCGAAGCGGCGTTCGCGCGCTACTGGCTGCACAATGAAATGGTGATGGTGGACGGCAAGAAGATGTCCAAGAGCTTGGGCAATTTCTTTACCGTGCGGGATTTGCTGGACAAGAACATTGATGGCGAGGTAATTCGTCTGGTTCTGTTGATGACGCATTATCGCCGGCCGATGGACTGGACCGAGGCCAAGGTGCAGCAGGCAACGGCAATTATCTCGCACTGGGGAACCCTGCGCCGTCGCCTGGAAAAAATAAGTATCAAGCCGCAGATTGATCCGTCATTCGTAGATGACGAGTTTCTTGCTGCGATTGCTGACGATCTGAATCTGCCACAGGCATTGACGAGACTGGGGCGTCTCAAGATGGACGCGGAACTTTCCGGTTCTGATCAAGCGACAATCGACAGCTTCTTCTCGTCGCTCGCATTCCTCGGGTTTGAGAATCTGGCACCGAGTCGCGCCGCAATCAGTGCCGCGGTAGAGGCTGCTATTGGCGGGGTCGAGCGCATCGGTGTGCTGGTTGAACGCCTCAAGAGTCTGCGTGCCGCCAAGAGCTGGGCGGAGGCGGATTCCCTGCGCGACAGTTTGGTGGGCGCGGGGCTGAAGCTGCAAATGGGCAAGGGCGGAGAGATCGACTGGGAGTATTCTCCGGACCTTGATCTGAAAAAACTCAAGGCCCTCGAATGACCGCATCCCCCTTCCCGCGCCGCGCAGGGGGCGCTGCCCCCGACCGCCTGCGGCGGTCTCCCCCGGAGTATTTGCGCAAGGATGAAGCAGCGAGGGCCGCCGCGTGACCGAACGCCTCTATCTCTACGACACCACCCTGCGCGACGGGCAGCAGACCCAGGGGGTGCAGTTCTCGGCCGCGGAAAAGACCCTGATCGCGCAGGCGCTCGACCGGCTGGGGGTCGATCACATCGAGGGCGGCTGGCCGGGCGCGAACCCGACCGACAGCGAGTTCTTCGCCGCCGCCCCCGCCACCCGCGCCACCATGACCGCCTTCGGGATGACGAAACGCACCGGGCGGTCGGCGGAAAACGACGACGTGCTGGCGGCGGTGCTGGATGCCGGGACCCCCGCCGTCTGTCTGGTCGGCAAGACCCATGTTTATCATGTGGAAACCGCGCTGGGCTGTTCGCCGGACGAAAACCTCGAAAACATCCGCGCCTCGATTTCCCATGTCGTCGCGCGGGGCCGCGAGGCGCTGTTCGACGCCGAGCATTTCTTCGACGGCTGGAAGGCAGACCCGGCTCATGCGCTGGCCTGCCTGCGCGCCGCGCTGGATGCGGGCGCGCGCTGGGCGGTGCTGTGCGATACCAACGGCGGCACCCTGCCCGCCGAGGTCGGGCGGATCACCGCCGAGGTGATCGCGGCGGGCATCCCCGGCGAAAGCCTCGGCATCCATTGCCATGACGACACCGGCAACGCCGTGGCGGCCTCGCTGGCCGCCGTCGATGCCGGGGTGCGGCAGGTGCAGGGCACGCTCAACGGGCTGGGCGAACGCTGCGGCAATGCCAATCTCACCTCGCTGATCCCGACGCTGCTGCTGAAGGAACCCTATGCCGGGCGGTTCGAGACCGGGGTGACGCGCGAGGCGCTGGCCGGGCTGTTGCGCACCAGCCGGATGCTCGACGACATTCTCAACCGCGTGCCGCTGCGCTCGGCGCCTTATGTCGGCGCCAGCGCATTCGCCCACAAGGCCGGGCTGCATGCGAGCGCGATCCTGAAAGACCCCGCGACCTACGAACATGTCGATCCGGCGCTGGTCGGCAATGCCCGCATCATCCCGATGTCCAATCAGGCCGGGCAATCGAACCTGCGCGCCCGGCTGGCCGGGGCGGGAATCGCGGTGGACAGCGGCGATACGCGGCTGGCCGACATTCTGGCCGAGGTGAAGCTGCGCGAGGATCGCGGCTATGCCTACGATTCCGCGCAGGCGAGCTTTGAACTGGTCGCGCGGCGCGCGCTGGGGCTGATGCCCGAATTCTTCCAGATCGACCGCTATCGCGCCACGGTCGAGCGCCGCCGCAACGCCCGAGGCGCCATCGTCAGCCTCTCCGAGGCGGTGGTGGTGGTCGACATCGGCGCGACGCGGGTGCTGTCGGTCAGCGATTCGGTCGACGAGGTCGGCCACGATCTCGGCCCGGTGAACGCGCTGGCCAAGGCTCTGGCCAAGGATCTCGGGCCGTATCAGGCCTGCATCGACGACATGCGGCTGGTCGATTTCAAGGTCCGCATCACCCAGGGCGGCACCGATGCCGTCACCCGCGTCATCATCGACAGCGAGGACGGGCAGGGCCGCCGCTGGTCCACGGTCGGCGTCAGCGCCAATATCGTCGACGCCAGCTTCGAGGCTTTGCTCGATGCCGTGAACTGGAAGCTGGTGCGCGACATGGGGGCGCCGGTTGCGTGACGGGTCGTCACCCGCGAGGCGAAGCCGAAGCAACCTCGACCTCTCGCGCACGACATCGGGGTTGCTTCGTCGCCTGCGGCCCCTCGCAATGACGGCGCGCCCGGCTTTCCCTTTGCCGGGTGCGGGTCTATCAGGCCGCCCATGACCGTGACCGACTGCGCCCGCATCGTCGAGCGGGGCGACCCCGACCGATTCCTTGCCACCATGGCCGCGCCGCTGCCTGCGCGCGACGTGCTGTGGCCGCTGTTCGCCTTCAACGTGGAAATCGCCCGTGCCCCCTGGCGCAGCGACGAGCCGCTGGTGGTCGAGATGCGCCTGCAATGGTGGCGCGACCTGATCGAGGAAGCAGGCACCCGGCCGCCGCCCGCGCATGAGGTGGCGGGGCCGCTGGCCGAGCTGGTCGCCGCCCGCGCCCTGCCGCGCGATGTGCTCGACCGCGTCATTGCCGCGCGGCTGCGCGACACGCGGCACGCGATCTTCGAGGACGAGGACGAGTTCCGCACCCATCTCGACGAAAGCGCGGGCGGGCTGCTCTGGGCCACCGCCGTGGGGCTGGGGGCGGATGACGCGCTGGAAGATGCGGTGCGCCGGGCGGGGCGGGCAGGGGGGCTGGCGGGCTGGCTGATGGCGGTGCCCTATTACGTCGAGCACGGCAAGCTGCCGCTTGCCGACGGGCGCCCGGAAACCGTGGCGCGGCTGGCGCGCGCGGCGCTGGACGATCTGGCGGCGCTGCGCCGCGTGCGCTTCGGCCCCGCGCTGCCCGCGATGCGCACGCTATGGCAGGCGCGCCGCGTGCTGCGGCAGGTGGTGGCCGATCCGGCTGCGGTGGGCGAGGGGCGGCTGGGCCTGACCGAGTTTGCGCGCCGGGCCACCCTGTTCAGGGTCGCGGCGACGGGGCGCTGGCTGGCCTGAAGTGGCGCATTGTCGCGGGCGCCGGATGTTCCATCCGGCTGCGAAATGCTTCAACGCCAGCTTCCCTTCGGTCGCATCGCGAACCAGATCAGCGCGCCGCCTGCCAGCGCCAGGAACGGCACCATCGCCATGTTCACCGCCGTCCAGCCGTCGGCGGCGGGTGCGCCGGACCAGTTCATCAGCACGCCCGAGGCGACCGAGGCCACGGTGACCGCGCCGAAGACGATCGTGTCGTTCATCCCCTGCACCCGCCCGCGTTCATGCGCCGGGTGCGAGGCGGTCAGCAGCGTCGTCGCGCCGATGAAGCCGAAGTTCCAGCCGACGCCCAGCAGCACCAGGGCGATGAAGAAATGGGTCAGCTCGACCCCCGAGACCGCCACCACGCCCGCGACGGCAAGGATGGCCAGCCCGGTCGCCATGACCCGCATCGCGCCGAAACGGTTGATGATCGAGCCGGTGACGAAGGACGGCGCGAACATCGCCAGCACATGCGCCGAGACCACATCCGCCGCATTGCCCTGCCCGAAGCCGCAGCCGACCACCGCCAGCGGCGCCGAGGTCATCACCAGGTTCATCAGCGCATAGGACACCGCGCCGACGATCACCGAGACGAGGATCGCGGGCGTCCGCAGCAGGTCGCCCCAGCCGCGCGCGGGCTGCGGGGTCACGGTGCTGACCTGCGGGCGGGGCAGGTCGAGAAACAGGAACAGCAGCATCCCCACGGCAGTCACCGCCGCGCCTGCAAGATAGGTGCCCATGAAGGGAACCGCCGTCAGGCCCTCGGTCACCTTGACAAGCTGCGGCCCGATCAGCGCCGAAAGCAGCCCCCCGGCCATCACCCAGGAAATCGCCTTGGGCCGGAAGGTGTCGGATGCCGTGTCGGCTGCGGCAAAGCGGTAGAAGCCCTGCGCCGACTGGTAGGTGCCGGTCAGATACGATCCCAGCAGCAGCAGCCAGAAATTGCCGAAGAACACCGCCAGCGCCGCGATGACCGAGCCGATCAGGCCGCCCGTCGCCCCCAGCGCAAACCCCGGCACCCGGCCGTGACGCTGCATGAAGGGCGACAGCCACGGCGCCGTGGTCATCGAGCCGAACACCACCATGGAAATCGGCAGCGTCGCCAGCCAGGGCGCGGGCGCCAGCATCTGCCCGGCCAGCGAGCCGATGACGAAGACCATGGTGATCTGGCTGCCCAGCACCGCCTGCGCCGCGACGAGGACGGCCACGTTGCGGCGCGCCTTGCGGTCGTCGATGATATATGCGTCCGACATGATGTGACGGGGTAAAGCGGGCGCGTCCGGGGTGCAATAGCGCACGGGCGCGCAGTCTGGCGGCGCGACGGTGCGCGGGTGCGGGGTTCCGTTTTGGTGCGGCCATCCGGCCCGATGCCGTCGGGGTTGCTGCACCGGCTGCGCCTCCTCGCAATGACGGCAGTTCCCGTCATTGCGAGGCGAAGCCGAAGCAACCCCGACCGCTCACACACAACATCGGGGTTGCTTCGTCGGCTGCGCCTCCTCGCAATGACGGGGTTTGCAGGCGGAGGCGCCGCGCCCGCCCACAATGGCGGCGGTGAACCCGCGCATCCGGCAACCTGCCGATGAAGCCTGCGTGATCCGCGCCGCGCAGCGCTTGACCCCTGCGGCCCCGAGGGTCACGATCCCGCCGAAGGCACAGCGCAGGGGTGGCGGCGTGAACAGGCTTGTGTCCGGGACCGGCGCGGCGCTTCTGGCACTGGTTCCGGCTCTTGCAGCGCAGGCCGGGGACTGCACCGGCCATGTCGTCGATGTGCGCCCGGTCCTGCAATACGACCACATGCGCGGCGAGGGCTTTCTTGCCGTCCGCGCCGGTCCGGGCGCCGGGTTCGAGCAGACCGGCGAGCTGTATCGCGGCGACGAGATCGCGGTCCACGACCGGCAGGGCAACTGGTATGCGGTGACCTGCATGGCCGGGCAGTGCATGGAACCGCTCTGGGGGCCGCCGATGCCCGGCGGCTGGGTCTATGGCCGCTACCTGCGCCTTGGCGGCGTCTGCCCCTGAGGGACACCCGGCGCGGGCTTTTCAACGCCTGCGCATCCCCCTAAACCCGCCGCATGTCGCTGCCGTCATCCGGTCTGGTCTCGTCGCTCTACAACGCCCGCATCGCGCGCGGCGAGATCAGCGCCGACCCGGCGCAGGAGGCGGCGCTCGACGCGCTTGACCGGGTGGCCGGGGATCTGGCCCAGCCGCAGCGCCACCATCTGTTCCGCCGCGCCGCGCCGCCGGTGCGCGGGCTGTATCTCTGGGGCGGGGTCGGGCGCGGCAAGTCGATGCTCATGGACCTGATGGTCGAGGCGCTGACCGTCCCGGTCGAGCGCCGCCATTTCCACGAATTCATGCTCTCGGTGCAGGACGCGATGGAGCGGGTGCGCGCCACGCGCGTGAACGACGCGATCCTGCCGGTGGCCGACGCGATCGCCGACCGGCTGCGCTGTCTGGCCTTCGACGAGATGGAGATCAACGACATCGCCGATGCGATGATCGTCGGTCGCCTGTTCGAGCGGCTGCTCGACCGGGGCGTGACGGTGGTGACGACCTCGAACCGGCCGCCGGGCGACCTGTACAAGGACGGGCTGAACCGACAGTTGTTCCTGCCCTTCATCGCGCTGATGGAGGACCGGCTCGAAGTCGTCGAACTTGCGGGCGGCGAGGATCACCGCCGCGCCCATGAACACGAGGTGCAGCGCTATTTCACCCCCGCCGACACCGCCGCGCGCGCCGCCGTCGATGCGGTGTGGCACGGGCTGACCCATGGCAATGCGGCCCCGCTGCGGCTGCATGTACACGGGCGCGAGGTGCTGATCCCCGCCTTCGCCGACGGCGCCGCGCGGGCGACCTTCTATGAATTGTGCGACCAGCCGCTCGGGGCGGCGGATTATCTGGCGCTGGCGCAGGCGGCGGACGTGCTCATCCTCGAGGACATTCCGCTGATGGGGGCTGACAACTACAATCAGGCGCGGCGCTTCGTGGTGCTGGTCGACTCGCTTTACGAAGCGGGCACGCGGCTCTACTGCACCGCCGCCGCGCCGCCGGACCGGCTGTATCTGGAGGGCGAGGGCAGCTTTGAATTCGCCCGCACCGCCAGCCGCCTGATCGAGATGCAGGCAAGGGACTGGGGCGCGCGGCGGCTGGAAAAATGAGACGGGGGCCGTTCAAGCGGCCCCCTTTTCTCTGCCCGTCGGTTCTTGCCGTCCAAGTCCTGTATCGCCCCCGCGTCCGCGCCCGAACTGCGCCGACACACCACAGCGTGCTGTGTAGCGAGGTGTCTTGACAACAATTCCTAGGGCAAAAGCGATTCGTTCGTCAACGGTAAAGTGAACGCGGCGCGGGCAATCGGCGTGTCCCGTCATTGCGAGGAGGCAACGCCGACGAAGCAATCCATGCCGCAACCTGCGCCCGGCATGGATTGCTTCGTCGCCTGCGGCTCCTCGCAATGACCGGGGGCAATCGTCATTGCGAGGCGCAGCCGAAGCAACCTCGACCGCTCGCGCGCAGCATCGGGGTTGCCGCGTCGGCTTCGCCTCCTCGCAATGACGTTGGGGTGACAGTCGGTCAGCCGAACACCTTCGTCAGCGCCTTGTCCACCGCTTCGGTGATCCGGTCGATGTCGTCCTTCGTGGCGATCAGCGCCGGGGCGAAGAGCAGCGTGTTGTTGAATCCCGGCACCGAGCGGTTCTGGGCGCCGATGATGACGCCCTGCGCCAGACAGTCGGCCACCACCGCGCCGACCTGCGATTCCGCCACGGGTTCGCGCGTGTCGCCGTCGGCCACCAGTTCGGCGCCCGCGAACAGGCCCAGCCCGCGCACGTCGCCGACGACCCGGTGGCGGTCCTTGATCTCCTGCAGCCGCGTCAGCAGGTGGTCGCCCATCGCGGCGGCGTTGTCGCACAGGCCCTCGTCCTCGATGATGCGCATGTTCTCCAGCGCGGCGGCAGGCCCCGAGGCGCAGCCGCCGAAGGTCGAGATGTCGCGGAAATAGCCCATCGGGTCCGAGGCGTCCTTGAACATCTCGAACACGGCTTCGGTCGTCACGCAGCAGGAAATCGCCGCATAGCCCGAGGCCACGCCCTTCGCCATGGTCACGATGTCGGGCTGAATCCCGTATTGCTGATAGCCGAACCACTTGCCGGTGCGGCCCATGCCGCAGACGACCTCGTCGATATGCAGGAGGATGTTGTATTTGCGGCAGATTTCCTGCACCTTCTCCCAGTAACCCGCAGGCGGGACAATGGCGCCGCCGCCGGCGGTGATCGGTTCCAGACACAGCGCCCCCACCGTGTCGGGGCCTTCGCGCAAGATGACCTCCTCGATGGCCTCGGCCACGCGCACGCCGTAGTTCTCGCCCGCATATTCGGGCTGCGCGCGATATTCGAGGCAATGCGGCACCCGCACGAAGCCCGGCGCGAACGGCCCGTATTGCGCGTTGCGTTCATCCTGGCCGCCCGCCGACAGGCAGCCGATGGTGGTGCCGTGATAGTCGCGCTCGCGGTAGAGGATCTTGTGTTTCCTGCCGCCGTGATGCTTGTGCGCGATCTGGCGGACGATCTTGAAGCCCTTCTCGTTGGCCTCGGAGCCCGAGTTCGCGTAGAAGGTCCGGGTCAGGCCCGGCATCTTTTCCGCCAGCCTTTCGGCGAACCGCGCGCCGGGGATGTTGCCCGCCGCCGCCGCGTAATAGTTCATCTTCACCAACTGGTCGCGCACGGCATTGGCGATGGATTCGCGCCCGTAGCCCACGTTCACCGTCCAGACCGCGCCGGACACCGCGTCGATATGCTCACGACCGTTGATGTCCCACAGCCGCAGGCCCTTGCCTTCGGCATAGATGCGCGGGTCGGTGGTCTCGAACGGCTTGTGCTGCACCATGTGGTGCCAGACATGCGCGCGGTCGGCTTCGATCACCGCGCGGGGATCGTTGGTCATGAGGGTATCCATCGGGAGCCTCGTGCTGAAGGGCGACGCCTGTTGCGCAAGCGCGCCGGATGAGAGTGGGGCCTCGGGGATGTGTCGGGCCTGACTGCATCCTGCACTCCCCCACCGCCGGGTCAATGGGGGCCGACGCGCCGCGCGGGGCAAGCGGGCGCACAGCATGTTCCGTCATTGCGAGGAGGCGAAGCCGACGAAGCAACCCCGATGTCGTGTGCAAGCGGTCGAGGTTGCGTCGGCTTCGCCTCCTCGCAATGACGGGAATTTGCGGGCGGCGGTGTCGTGCCAACCCGTGCACAGCAGGTCGCCCGATTGCCCTGTGTGGCGCGCCGTCAGGGCAGCGGCACGACCGATGCCACCTCGGCAGGGTCCAGCGCGGCCAGCATCCCGGCCACGCTGGCGCCGGTCAGCGGGTGGCGCCAGTCCGCCGCCACCTCGGCCAGCGGCACCAGCACGAAGGCGCGGTCCTGGAGGCGCGGATGCGGCAGGATCAGGCCCGCAGGCGTCTCGTGCATCTGGCGCGCGGGCGGCAGGTCGCGCCAGCGCGTCTGTGTCGTGGCATCGGGCAGCACCATGTCCCCGGCGGCGATCAGGTCGAGATCGAGCGTCCGCGCCCCCCAGCGCACCACGCGGCGCCGCGCGGCGGCGGCCTCGATCGCGTGCAGCCGCGCCAGCACCTCGGGCGCAGGCAGGGCGCTGCGCACATGGGCGGCGGCATTGACGAAATCCGGCCCGGCACCGGGCGGAAAGGCCGGGGTGCGCCACAGGCGGCTTTGCGCCACGACCGGGCCGATGCGCCGCGCGATCGCCACCAGCGCGGCGCGCAGCGTCGCCGACGGATCGCCCGCAGGCGAATCGACATTGCCGCCCAGCGCGATCAGGAGATCGCGCCGGTCCTGCCATCTTCGCTCTTGCAGCATCGGGGATGTTCCGTATAGCGCCAGACCTGACCCCCGTGCGGCACCGCGCCGGAATTGTCACGGGGGGCAGTCGAAAGGATGGACGAATGTTTTATCGCGACGAACGCCTCGCGCTCTTCATTGACGGCTCGAACCTCTATGCCACTGCCCGCAACCTCGGCTTCGACATCGACTACAAGCTGCTGCGCTCCGAGTTCATGCGCCGGGGCAAGCTGCTGCGCGCGTTCTACTATACCGCCGTTCTCGAAAGCGACGAGTATTCGCCGGTCCGGCCGCTGGTGGACTGGCTGCAATACAACGGCTTCACCATGCGCACCAAGCCCGCGCGGGAATACATCGACGCGCAGGGTCGTCGCAAGGTGAAGGGCAACATGGACATCGAGCTGGCCGTCGATGCGATGGAGCTGGCGCCCCATATCGACCACATGGTGCTGTTTTCCGGCGACGGCGATTTCCGCTCGCTCGTCGAGGCGATCCAGCGCAAGGGGGTGCGGGTCTCGGTCGCCTCGACCACGCGCAGCCAGCCGTCGATGATCTCGGACGACCTGCGCCGCCAGGCCGACAATTTCATCGACCTCGACGAATTGCGCGAAGTGATCGGCCGCCCCCCGCGCGAGCCGCGCCCGACCCCCGCGCGCGACGACGGCGACGCGGCGCCGGACACCGACGAGCGGGGCTGACCGCCAGGGCAATCGGGCGAACTGCATACCCCGTCATTGCGAGGAGGCGCAGCCGACGAAGCAACCCCGATGTCGTGTGTGAGCGGTCGAGGTTGCTTCGGCTTCGCCTCGCAATGACGGGGTTTGCAGGTGGCGGTGTCGGGCCAATCCGCGCAGGGCGGTTCGCCCGATTGCCCTGGGCTGACCGCCCCCTCAGTCCACCCCCAGCCGTGCGCGCAGGAACGACAGCGCCACGTCGATGCCGTCGGGGGCGATGCCGTGGTCGGTGCCGCGCATGACATGGGCGTAGACCTCGTCCCAGCCTGCGCTCACTATGGTCCGAGAACTAACTTCCCACCACCTGTAAAGCGATGGATGTCAACCTATGCGCCGCATCAATCACCTGATCAATAACATCGGTTTGCTCATCAAATGGAACATCATAGTATGCTGTCGAAACATCAATACTAAATACTTCGGATTTTTCCGTTTCCCACTTCCTGATGCCAGCAGGCGGCTGGACTCCCGATGCATCTCCAAAACGCTTGCCTTGGAACGTTAAATCTACTTTGCCCTTCCCGTTCTTCCACTGCAGTAATACATCGGAAGGTCGCCCACGCCACTCCAAACTGAAACCCCACTTATCACCCGTCGGCCTGTGACTAAATCCGCCCCCATCCACACTCAGATAGTCACTCAAATTTCGAGCAAATTCATAGACCACCTTCTTATCTGCAGAGGCATTAAAGCTGACCCCAGCCAGACACTCTCGGAGCGATTCTGCTCGCCATTTTCCACGAAAATTACCATATGAATCGAACCACTCCACCAAGTCCTCGATCGCCAGCCTCATATCCCACGGATCGTCCTTCGGGACTCCGGAAAGATAGCCACGCGGCGCCACCAAAAGTACCACACTTTGACTGGCGTCACCCGATTCAATAATATCTTTTGCTCGCTCCTGATAACGGTCCGCCTGCTTGTCCGCAAATTGAGCAGCGATCTTATCCTCGACGAGAACAACGGTGACACCACTAGAAGTATCAAAATTGGCAAGCACATCAGTTTCTCCCCGCCTGCCATTAGCTATGGAAAACACCGAGTGACGGGCGTCCCTAAACGACGCCTCACCGAGGCCTGCCTTCTCTGCAAACCATCTCGCAAACCCGGTATCACTATAAAGCTCTTCCAGGATAACGAGATCTAGGTCGCGCTCCATCATTCTGAACGGGGAATTGCTCATCGCAAGCTCATTCGTTGAGGTATCCGGGCGATACTACACCGCACACCTTAACAAAGTCTTACCTGAAGTCAATTCAAATGCTAGGCGCTCACCCTTATGGCCGCAGCGGTTAATTCATCTAGCGCGCGACCGCGAGTGCTGCAAGCCTCGCACAAGGCACCACCCTAGCCGCAATTAATTTCGGCCCGAGCAACGAGCGGGGCTGACCGCCCCCTCAGTCCACCCCCAGCCGTGCGCGCAGGAACGACAGCGCCACGTCGATGCCGTCGGGGGCGATGCCGTGGCCGGTGCCGCGCATGACATGGGCGTAGACCTCGTCCCAGCCTGCCGCCTGCAACGCCTCGGCGGCGGCGGGCAGCGCGGCGGGCGGCACCACGTCGTCGGCGTCGCCATGGACCAGCAGCACCGGCGGGCGGGCGCGCACTTCGTCGGCCAGCAGTTCGGGTTCCAGCAACTGCCCCGAAAAGGCCACCACGGCGGCCAGCGCATCCTCGCGGCGCGGCGCGACATGCAGCGCCATCATCGAGCCTTGCGAAAAGCCGAACAGCGCCACCTGTTCGGGCAGCAGGTCCTCGTCCAGCATCAGCGAGGTGAGATAGCGGTCAAGGTCATCCGCCGCATGCCACAGGCCCTGACGGCTTTCCTCCTCGCTCGCGCCGTCGATCCACGGGATCGGGAACCACTGGAACCCCATCGGCACCCCGGCGCAATGTTCGGGCGCATCGGGGGCCAGAAACAGCGTGTCGGGCAGGTGTTCGGCCATCACATCGGCCAGCGACAGCAGGTCGGCGCCGTTCGCGCCGTAGCCGTGCAGGAAGACTACCGCCGACCGCAGGTCGCCGGAGACGGGTTCGACGCGGGCCGAACGGAGGACTCGGGTCATGCGTTTCCCTCGGGTTACCAGACGCCGATCCCCTCGCGTCCCTTCGCCCGGCGGTAGTAGACCCACAGCGCCTGCGCGGCAACCGACCGCCACGGCGCCCAGGGTTCGGCCATCTCGCGCAACGCGCGTTCCGAGGGCCGTTCCGGCAGATCGAACAGCAGCCGCGCCGATTCCTGCAAGGCCAGATCGCCGCCCGCCATCACATCGGCATGACCCAGCGAGAACATCGCGTAGATTTCCGCGCTCCACCGCCCGATGCCGGGCAGCGCGACCAGTTTCCCGATCACCTCGGCGGTGGGCAGGCCGCGCAGGGCGTGGAAATCCAGCCCCGACTCCGCCAGCGCCCGCGCGTAGCGCATCTTCGGGCGCGACATGCCGCAGGCCCGCAGGTCGTCCTCGGTGGCGGCGGCCATCGCCGCAACCGTGGTCAGCCCGGCGGCCTCGAGCCTGCGGAAGATCGCGGCGGCCGAGGCCGTGCTGACCTGCTGGCCGACGATGATCCACAAGAGCGCGTCGAACCCCTCGGGGCGCAGCCGCATCGGCAGCGGGTTTTCGAGCACCGGCGCGAAGCGGGGTTCAACCGCGCGCAGATAGGCCGCGCCCTCGGCCATGGTTTCGGGGCCGGTGATGATGCGATGGCTGGTCATGGCGCCCAGATGTAGGCGAGCGCGCAGGGCGGTGCCAGCCCCACCCCCGTCATTGCGAGGAGCCGAAGGCGACGAAGCAACCCAGATGTCGTGTGCGAGCGGTCGGGGTTGCTTCGGCTTGCGCCTCGCAATGACGGGACATGCCGTTCACCCGACTGCCTTGCCACAAACCCCGCTGCGCCTTTTCATCGCCGCACCGCTGGCCTAAGACGGCGCGGATACCGCAAGGCGACGGGGATCAATGGATATCATCACCACGACCGATGCGCTTTCGGCCTATTGCGAGCGCGCCGCGACATTTCCCTATGTCACCGTCGACACCGAATTCCTGCGCGAGCGCACCTATTACGCGAAGCTCTGCCTGATCCAGCTTGCCCATCCCGGCAAGGGCGACGAGGGCGCCGTCATCGTCGACCCGCTGGCCCCCGGCCTGTCGCTGGCGCCGCTCTACCGGCTGTTTCGCAACCGCGAGGTGGTGAAGGTCTTTCACGCCGCGCGGCAGGATCTGGAAATCTTCGTCGTCGACCAGGACATGGTGCCCGCGCCGCTGTTCGACACCCAGGTGGCCGCCATGGTCTGCGGCTACGGCGAGCAGGTGGGTTACGAGACCCTCGCCCGCAAGATCGCCCGTGTCAGCGTCGACAAGAGCTCGCGCTTCACCGACTGGTCGCGCCGCCCCTTGTCCGAGGCGCAACTGCGCTATGCGCTGGCCGACGTGACCCATCTGCGGGTGATCTACGAAAGCATGGCCGAACGTCTGGCCCGCACCGGGCGCGCCTCGTGGCTGGACGAGGAAATGGCGATCCTCGCCGATCCGGCCACCTACCTGACCGACCCCGCCGACGCATGGGAGCGGGTCAAGACCCGCAGCCATGCGCCGCGCCACATGGCGGCGGTGCGGGAACTGGCGCGGTTCCGCGAGGAATATGCCCAGAGCCACGACGTGCCGCGCGCGCGGGTGTTCAAGGATGACGCGCTGCTCGAACTCGCCTCGACCCGGCCCGTGACCGAGGCGGAACTGGCGAAGTCGCGGCTGCTCCAGCGCGAGGGGCGGCGCGGCGACGTGCAGGAGGGCATCCTTGCAGCGCTGCGCCGCGCCGCCGCGCTTGGCCCCGAGGACCTGCCGCCCCACGAGGACGAGCACCCGCCGCTGCAGGTGAACCCGGCGCTGGCCGAACTGCTGCGCGTGCTTCTCAAGGCCCGCTCGACGACCGAGGACGTGGCGCCGCGCCTGATCGCCTCGGCGTCCGATCTCGATGCCATCGCGGCGGGCGAACGCGACGTTCCCGCGCTGTCCGGCTGGCGGCGCGAGGTGTTCGGCGCGGACGCGCTGATGCTCTGCGAGGGCAAGGTCGGCCTCGCGGTGCGCGGCCAGCATGTCGTGACGGTGCCGCTGTAGCGCGGCGCACGGGAGCGACCGCCGACACGCCGTGCCTGCCCGGTATCGCGGGCGCCGGAGGTTCGCGCCCGGCGGCGGGGCGTGTCAGCGCCGCGCCTCGCGCGCGTTTTCCTGCCCGAGCACGCGGACGAGCGTGACCCCGGCCAGATCGGCAAGGCCCAGCGACCGCGCGGCGGTAATCACCTGCGTTCCGGCCCCGGTGCCGCCGGGCGGCGGCTCGGCGCGCAGGGCGTAGGTCAGCACACCGGCTTCATCCGCGACCCGCACGAGGCGGGCGTTGTGCCAGCCGACACCCGGCGCCACGCCGGTGGCGCGCAGGATTGCGCCGGATTCGGTGGGTTCGATCGCCATGTCGGTGATGCGCGCGACCGGCAGCCGCGTGTCCGGCACCACGGCCTGCACGGGCGCCGCCGCTGCCGGACGCGACGGGCCGAGCCAGTTGAGCGGGTTGAGCCGCGACTGCCCCAGCCGGGCACAGCCCGACAGCGCCAGCGCGGCGACCAGCATGAGGGGCAGGGGGCGCAGCAGCGCGTGGTGCCTGGGCTTGGTCGTCATCTGTCTCCCCGGTGCGACGGCTGCCCCAGACCTAGCGCATGACCCGCCGCTTGCAAAGCACGCGCTTTATGCGCGAGCGGGCGGGCGGGCATCCCCCGTCATTGCGAGGCGCAGCCGAAGCAACCCCGACCGCTCGCGCACAGCATCGGGGTTGCTTCGTCGGCTGCGCCGCCTCGCAATGACGGATTACCCCGCACACGCAGCACAGGCGGGGGCGATTCCCGCGACATCCCTCGCTTGACAGGCGCCACGGCGCTCCCTACCTCTGAGGGCATGTCGGTCACGCCGGATATGTTCCGCCACGCTTACCGTGGCACACGCCAGACCCGCCGCAAGGCCGGGCGCTGACGCGGCGCGCCACGCGCGCTTTCCGCCCGGCCGATCCACACCACCCCATCGCTCCACCCGTGCCCCGAGGCACCGCCCGACGCACAAGGACCAGACCCATGACCACCGCACCGCGCCCGCGCACCCCAAGGCCGAAGATCGTCATCGACGCCGCGCAGCTCTCGCATCTCGAGGCGCTGGCCGACGGCGCGATGGAGCGGATGCCGGACATGGCCGACCGGCTGCTGACCGAACTCGCCCGCGCCCGCGTGGTCGAGACCGCCAAGCTGCCCGCCGACATCGTGGCCATCGGCCGCGAGGTGACCTGGCGCGACGAAACCGCGGGCAAGGAGCAGACCGCAACACTGGTCTGGCCCGAGGATGCCGATATCGCGCAAGGGCGGATTTCGGTGGCGACGCCGATCGGCGTGGCGCTGATCGGCCTGCCCGCAGGCGCGCGCTTCACCTGGCAGACGCGCGGCGGCGAGGAACGCGACCTGACGGTGATCTCGGTGCGCTGAGGCGCGTTAGAGCATATCGCGTTCGTTCGCATTCACTCGACACGCTCTAACTTGTTGATTTGTCGCATTGTCGCGGGCGTCAAATGAGTCCATTTGACTGCGAAATGCTCTAGCCCGCCAGCAGCAGGCCCACACCCGCGACGATGACGCCCATGCCCCAGAGCGCCCGCCCCGGCGGGCGTTCGCCGTAAAGCGCGCGCGCCAGCACCGCCGCGAAGATCACCTCGACCAGCCCCAAAGTGCGCGCCGCCGCCGCCGAGGTCAGCGCGAAGGCGAAGAACCACATCGCCGAGCCGAACGCGCCCAGAAACCCCGCCGCGACCGAGCCGCGCCATTCGGCCAGCGTCGCTGCCATGGCGCCGGGGCGCAACAGCGCCAGCCACAGCGCCAGAACCACTACCTGCACCGCCAGCGAGATCGCAAGCCCGGTCAGGGCGCCGGTCAGCGCGCCGGGCGCGTCGAGCGCGAGGATCCCGGCGCGAAAGGCGATGGCCGAGATGCCGAAGCCCGCAGCGGCGGCCAGCCCGGTCAGCACCGGGCCTGCGCCGCGCTGCGCGCCCGCCCGGCCGCTGAGGATCACGCCTGCCGTGGCGATGGCGATGCCCGCGCCCTGCGCGGCGCCGATGTGTTCGCCCAGCACCAGCCCGCCCAGCGCGATCAGCACGGGTTCCGTCTTGAGCCAGGCGGTCGAGACCGCAAAGCCGCGCCGCGCCATGGTGGCCAGCATCAGCGCGGTCGCCCCGATCTGCGCCAGTGCACCGAGGGTCAGCGGCAGCAGCGCCCGTGGCGTGGGCATTGGCGGCGCCTGTCCGGTGGCCAGTGCGGCCAGCGCCAGGAACAGCAGCGCGAAGGGCAGCCCGTAGAGAAACCGCACCTGCGTCGCGCCCAGGGTGCCGAGGCTTCGCGTCAGCCCCGCCTGCGCAAGGTTGCGCCCGGTCTGTGCCGCCGCCGCCGTGATCGTCGCGGCGATCCAGAGCATCAGCGGCGCTCGCGCAGGGTCTCGATCATCAGCGCGACATTGTCGATCTGCGCATCGGGGGTGATGCCGTGGCCAAGATTGAAGACATGCGGCCCGCCCGCGAAGGTGTCGCGGATGCGCCGGGTCTCCTCGATCAGCCGCGCGCCGCCGCTGACCAGCAGCGCCGGGTCGAGATTGCCCTGCACGCAGCCGTCGGGCTGCAATTCGCGCGCGGCCCATCCGGCATCGAGTGACTGGTCGAGCGCGACGCAATCGGCGCCGGTCGCCCGCGCGAAGCCCCGGTAGCGATCACCCGCGCCGCGCGGGAAGGCGATCACCGGCACATCGGGGTGCCGCGCCTTCACACCGGCGATGATGCGCCGCGCCGGGTCCAGCGCGAAATCGTCGAAATCGCGGCCCGTCAGGCTGCCCGCCCAGGAATCGAACAGCTTCACCACCTCGGCGCCCGCCTCGATCTGGGCGTTCAGGTAGTGGATCGTCGCCCCGGTCACCCGGTCGATCAGCGCGGCAAAGGCCGCGCGGTCCGCGCGCATGAAGTCATGGGCGGGTTCCTGCGCCGGGGTGCCGCGCCCGGCGATCATGTAGCTCGCCACCGTCCAGGGCGCGCCCGCAAAGCCGATCAGCGTTGTCGCGGGGGGCAGCTCGCGCCGGGTGAGGCGCAGAGTCTCGTAGATCGGCGCCAGCCTGTCATGCACCGCATCCGCCGGGCGCAGCCGGGCCACGGCATCGGCGCTGGCGATCGGGTCAAGGCGCGGGCCTTCGCCCGGCTCGAACCAGACGCGCTGGCCCAAAGCGTCGGGGACCAGCAGGATGTCGGCGAACATGATCGCCGCGTCAAAGCCGAAGCGGCGGATCGGCTGCAACGTCACCTCGGCGGCCAGTTCCGGCGTGTAGCAGAGCGTGAGGAAGTCGCCCGCCCTGGCGCGGGTGGCGCGGTATTCGGGCAGGTAGCGCCCGGCCTGCCGCATCATCCAGACGGGGGGTGTGGGCAGGGTCTCGCCCCCGAGCGCCCGCAGAAGCAGCTTGTCAGCCATCTTTCCCTCCGGTTGCAGCGGGCCTGCCCTCACAGGCGGGGGGGGCAAAGTCAAGGCATGGTTGCAAGGCGCGCGGCGGCGGTTTACGTCAGAGGCATGGTGATTGATCCGCTTGAACGTACCGGCCCGCTGCGTATCGGCACGCGCGGCTCTCCGCTGGCGCTGGCGCAGGCCCATGAGGTGCGCGACCGCATCTGCAAGGCCTTTACCCTCGACAAGGACCAGTTCGAGATCGTCGTCATCAAGGTCGCGGGCGACATGATGCAGGACCGGCCGCTGAACGCGCTTGGCGGCAAGGGCCTGTTCACCCGCGAGATCGAGGACGCGCTGCTCGACGGCGAGATCGACATGGCGGTCCATTCGATGAAGGACATGCCGGTCGAACAGCCCGACGGGCTGTATCTCAACTGCTTCCTGCCGCGCGAGGATCCGCGCGATGCCTTCGTTTCGCTGAAATATGATCGGCTTGCCGATCTGCCGCAGGGCGCGGTGGTCGGCACCTCGAGCGTGCGGCGCCGGGCGCAACTGCTGGCGGCGCGGCCAGACCTGCAGGTGGTCGAGTTTCGCGGCAACGTGCAGACCCGGCTGCGCAAGCTGGAGGAAGGTGTGGCCGACGCGACCCTGCTGGCCATGGCCGGGCTGAACCGGCTGGGCCGGGCCGACGTGGTGCGCGAGGCGATTGACCCCGAGGTGATGCTGCCTGCCGTTGGACAGGGCGTCATCGGGGTCGAATACCGCTGGGAAGACGAGGAATCGGAGTATCTGCTCGAGGGGATCAGCGATTACGATACCAGCACCCGGCTGGCGGCGGAGCGCGCGTTTCTCGAGGCGCTGGACGGGTCGTGCCAGACGCCGATCGCGGCGCTGGCCGAGCTCCTGCCGGACGACACGGTGCGCCTGCGCGGCCAGATCCTGCGCCCCGACGGCAGCGCGTCGTTTGCCGACGAGCTGACCGGTTCCGTGGAGGACGTTGACGCGCTGGGGGACATCCTGGCGAAGCGGCTGCTGCGGCTGGCGGGGCCGGGGTTTTTCTGAAGAAGCGTGACGTGCGGGGGCGGGGGGCGGGCCTGCGCCTTGTCGGAATCGCGACAGCCAAATTTGGCTATCCAAATTTCCAGAAATTTGGAGGGCGGTCCCGGTTAATTTGACGTTAAAATTCCGCCCGATACAGGAAAAAAACTGCCCGCGCGACAATCCTGCCGCAGCCTTTCCAGGCAGCAGGTCCGCGCCGCGCCACCGGCAGCATCATCCCCCCGTTGCCCTTCGCCCCCCGCCGCCCTAGATTCCCGCCGTCACGGAAGGAAAGCGCCATGCTTCACGGGCGGCATGTCCTGCTCATCATCGGCGGCGGGATCGCGGCCTACAAGGCGCTCGAGCTGATCCGCCGCCTGCGCGAGCGCGGCGCAAAGGTGACGCCGGTGCTGACCCGCGCCGGAGAACAGTTCGTCACGCCGCTCTCGGTCTCGACCCTCGCGGGCGTGGCGGTGTTCCGCGACCTTTTCGACCTGACCGCCGAGGCCGAGATCGGCCATATCGAACTCTCGCGCGCCGCCGACCTGATCGTCGTGGTCCCGGCCACCGCAAATCTGCTCGCGCGGATGGCGAACGGGCTGGCCGATGATCTGGCGACGACCCTGCTGCTGGCGACCGACAAGCGTGTGCTGGTGGCGCCCGCGATGAACGTGCGGATGTGGACCCATCCTGCGACGCAGCGCAATGTGGCGCAGCTTGCCGCCGACGGCATCCTGTTCGCCGGGCCGGACGACGGCGCCATGGCCTGCGGCGAATTCGGACCCGGCCGCATGGCGGAACCTGCGGCGATTCTGGCGGCGATCGAGGGTGCTTTGGGCGGTGGTCCGCTGGCGGGGCGGCATGTCATCGTCACCTCGGGGCCGACGCACGAACCCGTCGATCCGGTGCGCTACATCGCCAACCGTTCATCCGGCGCGCAGGGGGCGGCGCTGGCGGCGGCGCTGCGCGATCTGGGCGCGCGGGTCAGCTTCGTCACCGGCCCGGCAACCGTGCCGCCACCGCCGGGCGTCGATGTCACGCGGGTCGAGACGGCGCAGCAGATGCGCGCGGCGGTGATGGCCGCGCTGCCCGCCGATGCGGCGGTGATGGCGGCGGCGGTGGCCGACTGGCGCGTGAAGGCGGCGTCCGCGCAGAAGGTGAAGAAGGGCGCCTCCGGCCCGCCCGTGCTGGAACTGGCGGAAAACCCCGACATTCTGGCCGAGGTCGCGCAGATGTCCGGGGGGCGCCCGGCGCTGGTCGTGGGCTTTGCCGCCGAGACCGAGGCCGTCGTGGACCACGCCCGCGCGAAACTGGCCCGCAAGCGCTGCGACTGGATCGTGGCCAATGATGTCTCGCCCGAAACCGGCATCATGGGCGGGGCGGAAAACGCGGTGATCATCGTCACGGCGGACGGCGAGGAAAGCTGGCCGCGCCTGCCCAAGCCCGAGGTCGCGCGCCGCCTTGCCCTGCGGATCGCGGCGGCACTGGGGGGCTGATGCACGCTTTGCACAATATCGAGATGCGGATTCTCGACCCCCGCCTGCACGACTGGGGCCTGCCGCGCTACCACAGCGAACAGGCGGCGGCCTGGGACCTGCACGCCTGCATCGACGCGCCGCTGACCATTGCGCCGGGTGATCCGGCGCTGCTGGTGCCCTCGGGGATCGCGCTGCTGATGGGCGAGTCCGGCCTTGCGGCGCTGGTCCTGCCGCGTTCGGGGCTGGGGCACCGGCGCGGACTGGTGCTGGGCAATGCGGTCGGGCTGATCGACGCCGACTACAGCGCCGAGATCATGATTTCGGTCTGGAACCGCAACCCGCCGGGCGGCGAGGTCATTACCATTTCCCCCGGCGACCGCATCGCCCAGATGCTGTTCGTGCCGGTGGTGCGCCCCGATGTGAATGTGGTCGGCGACTTCACCCGCGACACCGCGCGCGGCGCGGGCGGGTTCGGCTCGACCGGGGTGGGGCCGTGAGCAGCTTTTCCGACGCCGAGCTTGCCCGCTATTCGCGCCACATGATCCTGCGCGAGATCGGCGGCCCCGGCCAGCGGGCGCTGAAGGCGGCGCGGGTGCTGGTGGTCGGGGCGGGCGGCCTCGGGGCGCCCGCGCTCATGTATCTGGCGGCGGCGGGGGTCGGCCGTCTCGGCGTGCTCGATGATGACGTGGTCGAGGTCAGCAACCTGCAACGGCAGGTGATCCATGCCAGCGCATCGCTGGGAATGAAAAAGACCGCGTCGGCGGCGGCGACGCTGCGTGCGCTCAACCCCGGAATTGACATTATCGAACATGACCTGCGGCTCGATGCGGCAAATGCGGGCGATCTCTTTTCAAGATACGATCTGATCCTTGACGGCACCGACAATTTCCCGATCCGCCTGACGATCAACGCGGCCGCCGTCGCGGCGGGCGTGCCGGTGGTGGGCGGGATGCTCTCGCAATGGGAAGGGCAGCTTTCGGTCTGGGACCCGGCCCGTGGCGGCCCCTGCCTGGCCTGCATCTTCCCGCAGGCCCCGGCGGCGGGGCTGGCGCCGTCCTGCGCCGAGGCCGGGGTGCTGGGGCCTTTGCCCGGCATCATCGGCACGATGATGGCCGCCGAGGCGGTGAAGATCATCACCGGCGCGGGCGACCCCCTGCGCGGGCGGCTGCTGATCTGGGACGCACTGGGCGCCGGGGCCCGCGTGATCCGCCTGCACCGCGATCCGGGCTGCAAGGTGTGCGGCGGATAGGGGGGGCTGAAGGGCCAGCGTTTCCCCCGTCACCCGCGAGGCGGCGCAGCCGACGAAGCAACCCCGGTGTCGTGTGCAAGCGGTCGGGGTTGCTTCGGCTTGCGCCTCGCAATGACGGCCCTGCATCACCGCAGCACGCCACGCACGCCTCTTGCGCTCCGCCCTTCCCCCGCCATACTCGCCGCAAACTTCAGATGGGGGACAAGATGCACAGAATGATGCTTGGCGCCGCGCTGGCCGCGATGGCCGCAACCGGCGCGCTGGCCGCCGACCTGCCCGATCTGGGCGGGCGGGAAATCGTCGTCGCCACCGAGAACACCTATCCGCCGTTGCAGTTCCTTGACGGCGACAACAATCAGATCGGCTGGGAATACGACGCCGTCGCCGAGATCGCCCGCCGCCTGAACCTGACCGTCAGCTACGACAACATGAGCTGGGACGCGATGATCCCGGCGGTCTCGGGCGGGCAGGTGGACATGGCGATGAACGGCATCACCATCCGCGAGGACCGGCTGGAAGTGGTCGATTTCTCCGACCCCTACATGGTCAGCCAGATGCTGATGCTGGTGCGCGGCGACGAGGACCGCTTCGACGGTGCCGAATCCTTCGCCGCCGACCCCGACCTGCTGATGGCCGCGCAGCCCGGCACCACGCCCTTCTATGTCGGCGTCTATGACGTGCTCGACGGCGACGAGGCCAACCCCCGCATCAAGCTGTTCGAGACCTTCGGCGCCACCCTTGCCGCGCTGCAGGCGGGTGATGTCGATCTGGTCCTGACCGACAGCACGGCGGGCAACGGCTATGTCGCCGCCTCGGACGGGGCGCTGAAGATCGTGGGGGAACCGCTGGGCACCGAGGAATTCGGCTTCATCTTCCCGCAAGGATCCGATCTGGTCGAACCCGTCAACGCCGCGCTGGCCGACATGGCGGCGGACGGCACGCTCGAGGCGCTGAACCGGCAGTGGTTCTTCGACTACACGATGGGCGAATGATCCGGCGCGGGGCCTGTTGAATCATGACCCCGCCGCCTGCGCCCGACCGCGAATTTCCGCTCTGGCTCGTCATCATCGTGGTGACGGGCCTGTGGCTGTTCTTTCGCGTGGCGACCTCGGACATCTATGCCGATGTCCTGTCGCGGCTGATGAAGGGGCTGGGGATCACGGTCGTCGTCACGCTGGTGTCCTATGCGGCCGCCTGCGCGCTGGGGCTGGGGCTGGCGATGGCGCAGCTTTCGCGCATCTACCTGCTGCGCCAGTTCGCAAGGCTTTACGTCGAGGTGATGCGCGGCGTGCCGATCATCGTGCTGCTGCTCTATGTCGCCTTCGTGCTGGCGCCGGGGATGGTGGCGGCGTGGAACTGGTGCGCTGCCTGGTTCGATCTGGTACCTTTGCGCGGGCGCGACTTTCCGCTCTTGTGGCGCGCGGTGATCGCGCTGACGCTGGCCTATGCGTCCTTCCTGGCCGAGGTGTTCCGCGCCGGGCTGGTGGCGGTGCCGCAGGGCCAGATCGAGGCGGCGACCGCGCTGGGCCTGTCGCGCTGGCGGCGGTTCCGGCATGTGGTGTTCCCGCAGGCATTCCGGCTGATCCTGCCGCCGCTGGGCAACGACTTCGTGTCGATGGTGAAGGATTCCTCGCTGGTCTCGGTGCTGGGCGTCACCGACATCACGCAACTGGGCAAGGTGATCTCGGCGGGCAACTTCCGCTATTTCGAGACCTACAACGTCGTCTCGCTGCTGTATCTGGTGCTGACCATCAGCCTGTCGCTGGCGCTGCGGGCGCTGGAACAGAGGCTGCGCAGGCGACGGGGTTAATCCAGCACCTCGTCCGCGCCCACGCCCCAGAGCGCGCCCTTGGGTGCCCAGCCGCGATAGCCGCCCGACGAGATGCGGCACCAGTCGGGGTCGCAGCGGTCGATCCGGGCGATGACGCCCGCCTCGAGCACCGCGTTCACCGGCGCGTCCGTAGCAGGGCGCACGTAAAGCGGCTCCATGTCCTTGTCGACGATCACCGTGCGGGCGCCCGAGAGCAGCGCGTAATGTACCCAGCCGCCCAGACCCTCGCGGTCGACCACGCGGCGCCAGTTGCCGTATTCGGCGGTAATCATCAGCGGCATCCCCGCGCGGGTGAAGACCCAGTCGATGCGATGCGACAGCGACGGGCCGCGCCGCACGTTGGCGTCGCCGCTTTTCAGCGAGACGAAGCGCGGCAGCGGCAGGTTGGTTTCCGGGCCGGTGGTCGGCTCGTCCGGCGGGGCGAGCGCGCGGGCGTCGGGCATCTGCGGCTCGGGCGGGATGACCGGAGTCGGCCCGCGTGTGGCCTCGGAGGCAAGGTTCGCCAGCGCCGCCGCCCCGGTGTCGCGGCCTTGCGAGTCGGCCAGGGCTTCGGGCCGTGCCTGCGGTCGTTCCGGCGGTTGCTGCGCCACCGCAGCGGCCCCGGCCAGCGCCAGGACGAATGCGAGAATCTGCCCGCAGGCCCGTATCACCATGGTTTGCCGCTGCCCGACTGCCTGCACCGGGATCATGCGCCCCGGTGTCGTTGGCGCCATTGTGCCGCCATGGCCGCAGGGGGGAAAGACCAAATGCCGCCCGCCGGAGCGGCGGCGGGGCAAGTGTTGTCGGGGCGCGACGGTTGCCTGCCCTTCATCCGTGGCGAAACATCTCAAGGGGGGGCAGGGACTGGGGCCTCTGGTAGCGTGGGGCAGACTTGAACTGCCGACCCCGGCATTATGAGTGCCGTGCTCTAACCAACTGAGCTACCACGCCGTCCACGGGCGCCGATTAGAGGCACCTGCGGGCACTGTCAAACCGAATCTCGGCGCGGTTCAGGTCCGGTGATAGGGCGATCCGGCCAGAATGGTCGCGGCGCGGTAAAGCTGTTCGGCCAGCATGACCCGCACCAGCAGATGCGGCCAGACCATCGGCCCGAAGGACAGCACACGCTCGGCGCGCGCGCGCAGCGCGGGGTCCACGCCATCGGCGCCGCCGATGACGAAGGCGGCATCCTGCCCCCTGTCGCGCCAGGCGGCCAGCCAGCGGGCGAAGCCGGGGGAATCGGGGGTCTCGCCGCGTTCGTCGAGCACGCAGAGCGCGGCGCCCTCGGGGATGGCGCGCGCCAGCAGCGCGCCTTCTGCTGCCATGCCGCCGCCCTTGCGGTCCTCGACCTCGATCACCTGCGCCGGACCCAGCCCCAGCGGGCGCCCGGTGCGGGCAAAGCGGTGCAGATAGTCGTCGAGCAGGTCACGCTCGGGCCCCTGTCGCAGGCGGCCCACGGCGCAGAGGCTGACACGCATCAGCCCGGCGAAGGGGCGGCGCCCTTCTGCCACATCTGTTCGAGCTGGTAGAAGTCGCGCACTTCGGGACGAAAGACATGGACGATCACGTCGCCCGCGTCGATCAGCACCCAGTCGGCGGCCTCGCGCCCTTCGGTGCGGGGCAGGACTCCGGCGCGATGCTTGACCCGTTCGGACAGATGTTCGGCGATGGCCGCGACCTGCCGGGCCGAACGGCCCGAGGCGATCACCATCCAGTCGGCCATGTCCGAACGCCCGCGCAGGTCGATCTGCACGATGTCCTCGGCCTTGTCGTCCTCGAGCGAGGCGATCACGAGAGAGATCAGCCTGTCGTCACCGCCAGAGGTGGCGGCGGGAGAAAGCGCGGCATCGCCAGTCATCGGCGCTGCCTGGGCGGCATCCGGAGCCGCACTGGGGTGAATGGGCAGATCATCGTCCTTTCATCGCGGACGCCGCATCCGGGCGCTGGCGTGAAGATAACATCGCCGGGGCGTGCAAACAACCGGGCCACATGCGTTTTCGGGGGCGGGGCGGGCGCCGGTCGTGCAGCGCACGCCCGAAGGGGGAAACCTGCGGGCCGCGCGCTGGCTGTCCGGCAAATGCGATTGCCCTGATCCGCCTCCGGGGGCGATCGGGCGAACGGCCCTGCGGGTGTTGGTGCGGCGCCGCCGCCCGCAAATCCCGTCATTGCGAGGCGAAGCCGAAGCAACCCCGACTGCTCGCGCACAGCATCGGGGTTGCTTCGTCGGCTTCGCCTCCTCGCGGGTGACGGAGCATGCCGCGCGTCCGATTGCCCGGCGAACCCGCACCCGCCCCCCACTTGCCCGTGACGGCAAGCGCCCCCATATTCGCCCTGCCGGGTCGCCGTCAGGGGCCTGCATCCACGGTCGCTTTGTCAAAGGACGTGTCACATGACGAAACTCGCGCTCGGAACGCATCCGTTCCTTCTGGGGTTCGACCAGCTCGAACGTCTGGTCGAGCGCACGGCGAAAGCCGGCAACGACGGCTATCCGCCCTACAACATCGAACAGACTTCCGAACGGTCCTATCGCATCACGCTGGCCGTGGCGGGTTTCCGCGACGAGGATCTGGCCATCACGGTCGAAGACCGCAGCCTCGTCATTCGCGGCCGCCAGCATGACGACAGCGCGGGCCGCGTGTTCCTGCATCGCGGCATCGCGGCGCGACAGTTCCAGCGCAGCTTCGTCCTGGCCGAAAACGTCGATGTCGGCGAGGCGGTGCTGCAGGACGGGTTGCTGCATGTCGATCTGGTGCGCCACGTCCCCGATGCGGTGGTGCAGACCGTGCGGATCAGGAAAGGAGGGCAGTGAGATGGATGTGAAATACGATCTCGGCGCGCTGGGCGAGGATGTCGTCTACGTGAAGCCGGTCGCGGTCGCCTCGCTCCCCGAGGAAATCCGCAACCAGGTCCACGACCTCGACGTGATCTTCGCCGTCCACGACGCCCAGGGCACCCGCCTTGCGCTGGTCGCCAACCGCGAACTGGCGTTCTTCCTTGCCCGCCAGCACGACAAGGTGCCGATGACGGTGCATTGAGGGGGTTCCGGGGGTGATCGGGCGAGCGGGACATTTCGTCATTGCGAGGCGCAAGCCGAAGCAACCCCGACCGCTTGCACACAACATCGGGGTTGCTTCGTCGGCTGGCGCCTCGCAATGACGGATGTGCCGATTTCCACCCGCGCCCGGATCAGGCGCGGATCAGGCCCATGCCCTCCAGCTTCAGCAGCACCTGATGGGCGCAGGAATCGACATCGACATTCTCGGTGTCGACCCGCAGTTCGGGGCTTTCGGGCACTTCGTAAGGGTCGGAAATGCCGGTGAATTCCTTGATCTTCCCCTCACGCGCCAGTTTGTACAACCCCTTGCGGTCGCGCCGTTCGCATTCTTCGAGGCTGGTGGCCACATGCACCTCGATGAAGGCGCCGTGGTCCTCGATCATCTCGCGGACCTCGCGGCGGGTGGCGGCATAGGGGGCGATGGGGGCGCAGAGCGCGATGCCGCCGTTCTTGGTGATCTCGGAGGCCACATAGCCGATGCGGCGGATGTTGATGTCGCGGTGTTCGCGGGAAAAGCCCAGCTCCGACGACAGGTGCTTGCGCACCACGTCGCCATCGAGCAGCGTCACCGGGCGCCCGCCCAGTTCCATCAGCTTCACCATCAGCGCATTGGCGATGGTCGATTTCCC
Organism: Rubellimicrobium sp.; assembly: GCA_019454835.1. Lineage (GTDB taxonomy): Bacteria > Pseudomonadota > Alphaproteobacteria > Rhodobacterales > Rhodobacteraceae > JADYZU01. The sequence continues at coordinate 62,739 of JACFNP010000003.1, read as the reverse complement.
TGATCCCGACAGGCCGGTGAAGAACACCGTAAAGCCCTGCCGTGACCGTTCCGGGCTGGTCTTGCGCAACTGTTCGACCACTTCGGGGAACGAGAACCAGTCGGGAATCTCCAGCCCCTCGCGCAGGCGGCGGCGCAGTTCGGTGCCTGAAATGTTCAGCACGGTCGCGCCTTCGGGCACCTCGTCCTCGGGGAAATACTGGGCCTTTTCCTGCACATAGACCATCTGGCGGAAGGGGACGACGGTGATGCCGATTTCGTCCTGATGCTTCTTCACCAGATTCTGCGCGTCATAGGGACCGTAGAAGTTTTCGCCCTGGCTATTCTTGCCGGGGCCGGCGTGGTCGCGGCCGATGATGAAATGCGTCAGCCCGTGGTTGCGGCGGATGATCGCATGCCACAGCGCCTCGCGCGGGCCGCCCATGCGCATCGCCAGATTGAGCAGGCTCAGATGGGTGGTGGCGGCGGGGTATTTCGGCAGCACCGCCTCGTAGCAGCGCACGCGGGTGAAATGATCCACGTCGCCGGGCCGCGTCATGCCGACCACGGGGTGAATCAGCAGGTTGGCCTGCGCCTCGCGGGCGGCGCGGAAGGTCAGTTCCTGATGCGCGCGGTGCAAAGGGTTGCGGGTCTGGAAGCCGACGATGCGCTGCCAGCCCATCTTGCGAAAGAAGGCCCGCAGCTCGTTGGGGGTGTCGCGGCGGCCGCGGAAATCGTAGTGCACCGGCGGCTGCAATCCGGTCACCGGCCCGCCCAGATAGACCTTGCCCGCCTTGTTGTGCAGGTAGTTCACGCCCGCATGGGCCATGTCGTCGGCGCCGAAGACACCCAGCGCCTCACGGTGCTTGTCGGGCGTCCAGCGGTCGGTGACGGTCATGGTGGCGAGGATCACGCCTTCCTGATCACGCAGGGCGATATCCTCGCCCAGGGTCAGGCTTTCGGCGAATTCGGGGCTGACATCCAGCGTCACCGGCATCGGCCAGAGCGTGCCGTCCGCCAGCCGCATGTCGTCGACGACGCCGTCGTAATCGGCCTCGGTCAGGAAACCCTTCAGCGGATGAAAGCCGCCGTTCATCAGCAGGTCGAGATCGCAGGTCTGGCGCCGGGTCAGGTCGTGGCTTTTCAGTTCGGCGGCCGCCGCCTTGAGCTTCAGCGCGCTGTCGTGGCTGACGTAGAGTTCGGGGATCGGAGCGAGATGGGCGGACATGCGGGAGGTTCCTTGAATGACATCTTGACGACGGCGAGCGCGATCAGCCGCCGCCTAGACCCGGAATGCGGCGGAATTCAAGCAACGCTGCGGCGCGGCGGGGTGGTCTGGCCGGGATGGCGCGCCGAACCGGCTTGTCGCGCAGGAAGGTAAAGAAAGCCTTGCCGCACCCCCCGTCATTGCGGGGAGGCGAAGCCGACGAAGCAACCTCGACGGCATTGCGAGAGCGGTCGGGGTTGCTTCGGCTTCGCCTCGCAATGACGGATACTCGCAACGGCGGCGCCTTACCCCCGCAGCATCGCCGCCAGCCCCGCCATGTCGTCGGGCAGCGGCGAGGCGAAGCGCATCGTGGTGCCGGTCACCGGGTGCACGAAGCCCAGCGTCGCCGCATGGAGCGCCTGCCGGGGGAAGGTGCGGGCGGAGTCGGGGACGGATGCGGGCAGGCGGCGGCGCCCGCCGTAGACCGGATCGCCGACAAGGGCGTGGCCCGCGTGGGACAGATGCACCCGGATCTGATGCGTCCGCCCGGTTTCCAGCCAGCAGTCGAGCAGCGCCGCGTGATCGCCGAATGCCTCCTCGACCCGCAGCCGGGTCACCGCGCGGCGGCCCGCCACCGTCACCGCCTGCCGCTGGCGGTCGTGGCGGTGGCGGGCAAGGCCGGTGGCGATGCGGATGACGCCGCCCGCCTCGGCGCTGACGCCCGGCAGGCCGCGCAGGCGCGGATCGCCCGCCGCAGGCACGCCGTGGCAGATGGCGCGGTAGTGGCGCTCGACGCTGTGGGCGGCGAACTGATCGGCCAGCCCGTGATGGGCGCGGTCCGATTTCGCCGCGACCAGCAGGCCCGAGGTGTCCTTGTCGATCCGGTGGACGATGCCGGGCCGCCTTTCGCCGCCCACCCCCGACAACGTGTCGCCGCAATGGGCAAGCAGCGCGTTGACCAGCGTGCCCGAAGGGCTGCCGGGCGCGGGATGGACCACCATGCCCGCAGGCTTGTCCACGACGATGAGATCGTCGTCCTCGTAGAGGATCGTCAGCGTGATCGCCTCGGCGCCGACATGGCTTGGGACCGGGGCGGGCACCGTGACGACTACGGCATCGCCCTCGGCCACCGGGCCGGAGGCATCCTCCGCCACGACGCCGTTCACCTGCACCCGGCCCTCGGCGATCAGCCGGACCAGACGCGAGCGCGACAGGTCCTCGGCCTCTGGCACGTCGCGCGCCAGCGCCCTATCAAGGCGCGGCGGCGGGTTTGCGCCGATGGTGAAGGTGACGAGACGATCCATGCGGTCCCCCGACAGCCCCGTTGACGATGCGGCCCCCCTGCCACCTCAGGCGCTGTTCCTCAAGCGGCTTGTGCTGGCGCTGGCCGTCGTGATGATCGCCGGGTTCCTCGCGCTGATCGTCACGCTGATCGTGAAGCTGTCGGTCGAGCCGCGCATCCTGCCCGACAGCCTGACCCTGCCCGAGGGCGCAAGGGCTCTGGCCTTCACGCAGGGGCCGGACTGGTTTGCGGTGGTCACCGACGACGAGCGCATCCTGATCTACGACCGCGACAGCGGCGTGCTGGTGCAGACCCTGCGGATCGAACGCTGACCCGACGCGGATCGGCCCGAATCGAATTGTGGCAGCGCGGTTCGCAACCCGGCAACAATCCGGCGCCCGCGCGCTGACTGGCCACGTCCTGCGCGAATCCGGCGGCACATTTTGACAGCCGCCGCCCGGACCGGACATATTCGCCTTGTTCAACACGCGCTCGGCAGTTGTCGGTGGGGGCCGACCGTAGCGCGATCAGCTTTGTGTGCGAGATGGTTTCCGGTCCCCGGCCTGCCAGCAGCCCTGATGCTGGACGTGTTTCTCCTCCGGTCGCGCGCGACCGGAATGCTCGGTCGGACGGGCGGCCTCGGCGCATGACGCCTCTCATGCGCAGGGTTGAGGTCGCCTGTCTGTCACCCTCCGGTGACGTGAACATCTCGCCGCGCCTGGTGCCGGCGCTTCCCGCCTTTGAAGAACCTTTCGCCGCCTTCACGCGCGCCACGCTGGTGGCCACGGATCGCGGCCTTACTGCCGTGGGCGATCTCTGGCCCGGCGACCAGGTGCGCACGGTCGGAAGCGGCTTTCAGACGCTGCTCTGGAAGGGCACGACGCTGCTGGTGCCCCAGGCCGCCGGGCAGGATCCGGCGATGGGCACGCTGACGCGCATCGCGGCGGATGCGCTGGGCATCGCGCGACCGATGCACGACCTCGTGCTCGGCCCCTCGGCGCGCGTCACCCAGCGCGGTGCGGCGGTCGAACGGCTGACCGGCCGCGAGGCGGCGCTGATCCCGGCGCGCGATTTCATCGACGGCTGCGGCGTGATCGAGATCACGCCCCCCGCGCCGGTGGAAATCTGCCATCTCGGCTTTGCCGGTCACGAGATCATCGTCGCAAACGGTGTCGAGGTCGAAAGCTACCACCCGGAACCGGTTCACAATCTCGGCCTGCATGCCGGATACATCGACCTGTTCCTGTCCTGCTTTCCCCATGTGGACGACATGGCCGACTGGGGACTGCCCGCCTTTCCCAGATTGCGCCGCGCCGATCTGGACCTGACCTGCGCCGCCTGAGGCGGTCAGCCCAACAAGCCGAAGGGCACCGCCGGTTCGTCCTTGGCCGACCGGATGACGAGGCTGGTCTTGACGCTTTCCACCTGCGGCGCGGCGGTCAGTTCCTGCGTGAGGAATGTCTGGAACGCGGGCAGGTCCGGCGCCACGCAGCGCAGGATGAAATCGACCTCGCCGTTGAGCATGTGGCATTCGCGGACCATCGGCCAGTCGCGGCAGCGCGCCTCGAAGGCGGCGAGATCGGCCTCGCTCTGGCGCGCGAGGCGCACCTGGGCAAAGACCTGCACCTCGAAGCCCAGCGCCGCCGGGTCGATGTCCGCATGATAGGCCCGGATGATGCCCTGTTCCTCCAGCGCCCGCAGCCGCCGCAGGCAGGGCGGCGCCGAGATGCCGACCCGGCGCGCGAGTTCGACATTGGTCATCCGACCGCTTGCCTGGAGTTCGGCAAGGATCATGCGGTCGATCTCGTCGAGTTTCATCGGGCGCGGCTCCGTTGGGATGTGGTCGAGATAGCGGCGGGCCGGTGCTTGCGCAACCTCGGGGCAGAGGGCAGGTTGAAGGGCCGCGTCGGGATATTATATGCGGAAAGAAGAATGTTTGAGGGACCATCACCATGACCGACCCGCGACACGTCCGGCTGCTCATCATCGGCTCCGGCCCCGCAGGCTATACCGCCGCCGTCTATGCCGCGCGGGCGATGCTGTCGCCGCTGCTGGTGCAGGGGATCGAGCCGGGCGGCCAACTCACCACTACCACCGAGGTCGAGAACTGGCCGGGGCAGGTGTCGATCCAGGGGCCGGACCTGATGGTCCTGATGGAGGAACATGCCCGCGCGATGGGCACCGAGATCGTGAGCGACATCATCACCGCGCTGGACCTGTCACAGCGCCCGTTCCGCGCCACCGGCGATTCCGGCACCGTCTATACCGCCGACGCGGTCATTCTGGCGACCGGCGCGCGGGCGAAATGGCTGGGGCTGGACAGCGAGCAGAGCCTGCGCGGCTTTGGCGTCTCGGCCTGCGCGACCTGCGACGGGTTCTTTTACCGGGGCGAGGAAATCGTCGTGGTCGGCGGCGGCAACACGGCGGTCGAGGAAGCGCTGTTCCTGACCAATTTCGCCACGAAGGTGACGCTGGTTCACCGCCGCGACAGCCTGCGCGCCGAGAAGATATTGCAGGAGCGGTTGCTGAAGCATCCCAAGATCGAGGTGCTCTGGGACCACACCGTCGAGGAGGTGCTTGCGGCGGGCGATCCCGCCGGGGTGCGCGGCGTGCGGGTGCGCAACGTGAAGACCGGCGCCGAAAGCGAGATTCCGGCCAGGGGCGTCTTCATCGCCATCGGCCATGCGCCCGCGTCGGAACTGGTGGCGGGGCAGTTGCCGCTGCGCGAGGGCGGCTATGTGAGCGTCGAACCCGGCAGCACCCGCACCGCCATTCCCGGCGTGTTCGCGGCGGGCGACCTGACCGACGACCACTACCGGCAGGCCGTGACCAGCGCAGGCATGGGCTGCATGGCGGCGCTGGATGCGGAGAAATTCCTTTCGGCGCTGGAGTAGGGCGGGGGCAATCGTCATTGCGAGGCGCAGCCGAAGCAACCCCGACCGCTCACACACGACATCGAGGTTGCCGCGTCGGCTTCGCCTCCTCGCAATGACGGCAGTTCCCGTCATTGCGAACGAAGTGAAGCAATCCACACCGGGCGCAGCCCCCGGCCCCGTGGATTGCCGCGTCGCCTTCGGCTCCTCGCAATGACGGCCCCCCCCCGTCCCCCCCGGCAATTCCATGCTGGGCGAAAGCGATTCCCGTGCTAGGCTGATTCCGGCACCGGCCTGCAATCGTCGCGGGGCCGGGTTGCAGAACGTGAAAACCATAATGACCCGGCAACGTCCGGGCGCAGGGAGAGAACATGTTTCACCGTCTTGCTTCCGCAATGGCGCTGGGGGCCGTGCTGGCGGGTCCGGCGCTGGCCGAGACCACGCAGATGCCGCTCGCGCTGGACTGGCTGTTCGAGGGACAGGCCGCGCCCTATTTCCTCGCCTCGGCCAACGGGCATTTCGCGGCCGAAGGTCTCGAGGTCGAGATCACGGCCGGGCAGGGGTCGCTCGATGCGATCCCCAAGGTGGCGACCGGGGCCTATCCCATCGGCTTTGCCGACACCGCCAGCCTCGTCAAGTTCCTCGACCAGAACCCCGGCGCGCCGGTGATCGGGGTGATGATCATGTATAACAAGCCCGCGTTTTCCATCGTCGGGCGCTACAGTCTGGGCATCAACGAACCCAAAGATCTTGAAGGCCACATCCTCGGCGCGCCGCCGTCGGATGGCGCCTGGGCGCAGTTCCCGGTCTTTGCCGCCGAAAACGACATCGACGTGTCAAAGGTGACGGTCGAGCCGGTGGGCTTCCCGGTGCGCGAGCCGATGCTGGCCGAGGGGCAGGTCGATGCGGTGGCGGGCTTCGGCTTCACCTCGTTCCTGAGCACCGCGCGGCTGGGCGTGCCCGAGGATGATCTCAACGTCATGCTGATGGCGGACTACGGGCTGGACCTTTACGGCAACCTCTTCATCGTCAACACCGATTTCGCCGCCGCCAACCCCGAGATGGTCACCGGCTTCCTGCGCGCCGTCGCGCACGGGGTGCAGGATGCGATCGACGACCCCGCGTCGGCCATCGCGGCGATGCAGCCCTTCAACCCGGCGATGGACACCGAACTCGAGCAGCGCCGTCTCGAACTGGCGCTGCGCGACAACATCGTCACCGACTGGGTGCGCGAACACGGTCTGGGCAATATCGACGAGGCGCGCTTTGCCAATTCGTTGCAGCAGATCGCCGTCACCTACGACTTCGAGAACGAGATCGACCCGTCGCTCTATTTCGACGGCTCGTATCTTCCCGACGATGGCAGCCTGATGGTGCACTGAGGCACGGCTCTCCCGGAACCCGGCGCCGCATCCCCGGTGATGCGGCGCCGTCTGCAATCGGTTGCCGATCCGTCGGCCAAGGGGAAGTCAGCACGACGCATGACCAATCTTATCGAGATCGAGGGCGTCTCGCACGCCTATCAGACCGCCTCGGGGCCGTTGCCGGTTCTGGACGGCCTGACCCTGTCCGTGCCCGAGGGCCGGTTCTGCGCCGTGGTCGGCCCCTCGGGCTGCGGCAAATCGACGCTGACGCGGCTGATCGCTGGGCTGATGTTCCCCGACAGGGGCGAGGTGCGGCTGAACGGCGAGGTAGTGCGTTCGCCGCGCAAGAGCGTCGGCATGGCGTTCCAGAACCCGGTGCTGCTGGAATGGCGCACCATCCTCAACAACGTGATCCTGCCGCTGGAAATCGTCGCGCCCCGGATGCCGCGCAGCCAGCGCGAGGACCGCGCGCGCGAATTGCTGGCGCTGGTCGGGCTGGAGGGGTTCGAGGACAAGCGCCCGTCCGAACTGTCGGGCGGGATGCGGCAGCGCGCGTCCTTGTGCCGGTCACTGGTCCACAAGCCCGACATCCTGATCCTTGACGAACCCTTCGGCGCGCTGGACGCCTTTACCCGCGAAGACCTGTGGCAGTTGATGCACCGGCTGCGCGCCGAGGAACCCTTTACCGCGCTGCTCATCACCCATGACCTGCGCGAGAGCGTGTATCTGGCCGATCAGGTCGTGGTCCTGTCGGGGCGCCCGGCCCGCACGCAGTTCGTGCTTGACCTCGACCTGCCGGGGCCGCGCCCGATCGAGATGCTCTACACCACGCAATCCGTGGAATGGCTGGCGCAGTTGCGCGCCCAGATCGAGATTGCCCAGGGCCGCAGCGATACCGGAGGCCATGCAAGATGAACCGCAACGCCATGCAGAAGATCGTCACCCCGGTTCTGGCGATCATTGTCTTTCTGGCCCTGTGGGAGTTCTGGGTCTGGTATATGGGCTGGCCGACCTACAAGATGGCCGCCCCCTCGGACCTGTGGCCCGCGTTCTGGAAGTTCCGCGAGTTGTTCGCGATCAACGCCTGGCAGACCCTGTGGCGCACCGTGGTCGGGCTGGGGCTGGCGGTGGTGATCGGCACGATCCTCGGCATGATCATGGGCCTCAGCCGGTTGATGAACGACGCGCTCTATCCGCTGCTGGTGGGCTTCAACGCCGTGCCCAAGGCGACCGTGGTGCCGGTGGTGGCGCTGATCTTCATCGGCCAGCACGATTTCAACACCGTTCTGGTCGCCTTCATGATCTCGTTCTTCCCGATCACGGTTTCGGTCGCCATCGGCCTGTCGACGCTGGAACCCGAATACCGCGACATCCTGCGATCATTGGGCGCGTCGAAGTTCACGGTGTTCTGGAAGATCGCCCTGCCCAAGACCCTGCCCGAATTCTTCGGCGCGCTGAAGGTGGCGGTGACGCTGGCCTTCATCGGCACCAACCTGGTCGAGATCGTGGCCCCGCACGGGCGCGGCCTCGGCAGCCTGTTCGATTCCGGGCGGATCGCATCGAACTATCCGCTGATGTTCGCCGTGCTGATCGCGCTCGCCTTGCTGGGGATCGCGCTTTATTACATCGTCGTCGCGCTGGAACGGATATTCGCGGGCTGGGCCGAGCGGCGCCCGACCTGAGGCGGTGCTGCACGGAATTGTGTAAGAATGAAGGGGGATTGTGCGGACGGGATATCACGACTCTGTCATGTAACCCTGTTCACGGCCTGCCGGACGTGCTAGAAGACCGTGCTTCGGACGCGCAGGAGGCGGTCCGGGGCCGCAATCGCCGGGGGCTGACGGCACCGGCAAGGACAGGGGGCACGAATGAGCACCTACAAGAACCTTCCGGCACCCAGCCCCGAACAGGGGCTGAACCGCTACCTTCAGGAAATCCGCCGGTTCCCGATGCTGGAACCGGAAGAAGAATACATGCTGGCCAAGCGCTGGGTCGACCATGAGGATTCGGGCGCCGCGCACAAGCTGGTGACCTCGCATCTGCGCCTCGCCGCCAAGATCGCCATGGGCTATCGCGGCTACGGGCTGCCGCAGGCCGAGGTCATCTCCGAGGCCAATGTCGGCCTGATGCAGGCGGTCAAGCGCTTCGATCCCGAACGCGGGTTCCGGCTGGCCACCTATGCGATGTGGTGGATCCGGGCCTCGATCCAGGAATATATCCTGCGGTCGTGGTCGCTGGTGAAGATGGGCACGACATCGGCGCAGAAGAAACTGTTCTTCAACCTGCGCAAGGCCAAGGCCCGTATCGGCGTGCTCGAGGACGGCGACATGCGCCCCGACAACGTCGCCCGCATCGCCACCGATCTGGGCGTGACCGAGGACGATGTCGTCTCGATGAACCGGCGCATGTCGGGCGGCGATGCCTCGCTGAACGCGATGATCGGTTCGGCAGATGATTCCAGCACCGAATGGATCGACTGGCTCGAGGACAAGGAGGCCGACCAGGCCGACGATTACGCCGAGCGCGACGAACTTGAGGTGCGCCGCGAAATGCTGACGCAGGCGATGGACACGCTCAACGACCGCGAGCGCGACATCCTTGCCGAACGGCGGCTTGCCGACGAACCGCTGACGCTCGAACAGCTTTCGGAACGCTACGGCGTCAGCCGCGAACGCATCCGCCAGATCGAGGTGCGCGCCTTCGAGAAGGTGCAGGAACGGATGCGCGAACTGGCCGCCGAACGCGGGTTGCTGGAACCCGCCTGAACTTGCACCCGCCGCAGGCCGGGCCTAGCCTGCCCTCCGTCACATGGGAGGGCAGGATATGGACAGGCCGGTGCGCTGGGGGGTGATCGGGGCGGCGGATTTCGCGCGCAGGCACATGGCGCGCGCGATCCATGCCGCCGAAGGGGCGGAACTGGCGGCGCTGGCCACCTCGGATGCCGCGAAGGCCGAGGGGTTCCTCGCCTTCGCGCCGGGTCTGACGGTGCATCCGACCTATGACGCATTGCTGGCCGATCCGTCCATCGAGGCGGTCTATGTGCCGCTGCCCAACCACCTGCACGCGCAATGGGCCATCCGCGCGCTCGAGGCGGGCAAGCATGTGCTGGTGGAAAAGCCGCTCGGGCTGAAGGCCGCAGATTTCGATGCGGTGATCGCTGCGCGCGACCGCACCGGGCTGCTGGCCGCCGAGGCGTTCATGCCGCCGCATCACCCCCAGCACATCCGCGCCCGCGAACTGGTGCAGGGCGGCGCCATCGGCGAGCTGCGCCATGTCGAGGCGTTCTTCACCTATAACAACGAATCCGATACCGGCAACATCCGCAACCGCGCCGAAACCGGCGGCGGCGCGATGCCCGATATCGGCGTCTACATCATCGGCTCATGCCGCTTCGTCACCGGGGCCGAGCCGGTGAAGGTCGATTTCGCCCGGATCGAGCGTGAGCATGGCGTGGACGTGAAGACGCAGATCATCGCCACCTTCCCCGGCTTTACCTATGGCGGCACGGTGTCGATGCGGCTGTTCAACCGGCAGGAGATTTCCTTCCACGGCTCGACCGGCGTGCTGCGCATCCTGTGCCCGTGGAACGCCAACGTGCACGATCTTGCCGCGATCAGCCTTGAGACGGCAGGCGGGCGCGTGGTGACCGAACGGTTCCCGACGGACAACCATTATGTGCACCAGGTGGAAAACTTCGGCCGCACGATTCGCGAGGGCGCGGCCTATCCTGTGCCGCTGGAATTCAGTCGCGCCACGCAAGCGATGATCGACATGGTATTCGCGGCGGCGGGGTAGGGGGCAACCGAATTTGCCGGACACGCGGCGCGCGGCCCGTGGATTTCCCCCTTCGGTCGTGCGCAGCACGACCGGCGCCCGCCCCGCCCCCCAGGGCGGGCGCATCCGCGCCCACCCCCGGTGCGGGCGCCGGTCATGCTGCCCCAGCGTTGCAACATGCGAGCTGCCGCGCCGGGTTTATGCAATCGCCCCCACCCGCCCGCGAATCCCGTCATTGCGAGCCGAAAGCCGAAGCAACCCCGACCGCTCGCGCACGACATCGGGGTTGCTTCGTCGGCTGCGCCTCCTCGCAATGACGGACTACACCGCTCGCCCATTGCCCCGCCTCCCGACATCGCGCTTGCATAACGCCCGCCACCTGCTACGCAGATCGCATGTGGAGCCTGTCCCGCCTCGTTGCGCTCGTGCTCGCGCTTGCCCTGACGCTCACCTCGCACGAGCTGGCGCGGGCGCGGGGCGAGGGTGTGGTTTCGGGGACCATGGTGCTCTGCCTCGGCGGCACGATGATGGTCGTGCCGATGGGGCCGGACGGGCAGCCGGCAGGCCCGGCGCATGTCTGCCCGGACGGGGTTCTCGCGGTGGCCGCGCCGCCGCCCGAGGCCGCGCTGCTGCCGCGCGTCGAAACGCTGCGGCCCTTCGCTCCGGCGCTCGCGGTGGCGGCGCCGCCGCGGCCCGCGCTCTGGATCGCCCCGCACGCGCGCGCCCCGCCGGTTCCGGTCTGAACCCTTTCCTTCCCGAAATTCAGACCGGAGACAGACATGTCACGCAACCTCGTTGCAGCGGCGCTTGCGAGCGTGCTTCTTGCCGCCCCCGCCCTGGCCCAGGGCATCGAGATCCACGAGCCCTACGCCTTCGCCTCGCGCCCCGGCGCACCCACCGGCGGCGCCTACATGGTGATCGAGAACCACACCGACACCGACGACCGGCTGGTGTCGGCCTCGGCGCCGGTGGCGCAGATGGTGCAGATTCACGCCAACATCATCGACGATGATGGCGTGGCGCATATGGTCGAGCACGAACACGGCATCGCGCTGCCCGCAGGCGGCGCGATCACCCTTGCTCGCGGCGGCGACCATGTGATGTTCATGGGCATCACCGAACCCTTCGTCGACGGCCTCGTCATTCCGCTGACGCTGCATTTCGAGGTCGCGGGCGACCTGCTGGTCGAGGTGCCCGTCGATCTGGCGCGCCTTGCCGATACCGGCGACGGGAACGACATGGGCGATCACGACATGACGGGCCACGACATGCACGGGATGGACGACAGCCACGGCGACTGACCGCCCGCCCGGTGCCGTCCTGCACCGCCCGGCCCGCTGCGGCGCGGGCGGTGCAATTATGTGGAAACCCCGCGTCCCCGCCCCGTTGCAGGGCGAAAACCCCCTCCCTATATAGCCCGATGAGCCGGGGGTTGCCCCCGACATCAAACGGAACACCAAAGGCCGGGCGCCATCACGGGCCGCGGCCGCTTCAGACGCCTGGGAAAGAGGGTTTTGGAATATGGGCAAGGTTATCGGAATCGACCTCGGCACGACCAATAGCTGTGTCGCGATCATGGACGGGTCGCAGCCGCGCGTGATCGAGAATTCCGAAGGCACGCGCACCACGCCGTCGATCGTCGCCTTCACCGAAAACGAACGTCTCGTCGGCCAGCCCGCCAAGCGGCAGGCGGTCACCAATGCCGAGAACACCATCTTCGCGGTCAAGCGCCTCATCGGGCGCCGCGTGACCGATGCCGAAGTCGAAAAGGACCGCAAGCTCGTCCCGTTCAACATCATCGACGGCGGCAACGGCGACGCTTGGGTCAAGGCGCGTGGCGAAAACTATTCGCCGTCGCAGATTTCCGCCTTCATCCTCCAGAAGATGAAGGAAACCGCCGAAAGCTATCTCGGCGAGGACGTGACCCAGGCCGTCATCACGGTTCCGGCCTATTTCAACGACGCACAGCGTCAGGCCACCAAGGACGCCGGGCGGATCGCGGGCCTTGAAGTGCTGCGCATCATCAACGAACCCACCGCCGCCGCGCTGGCCTACGGGCTCGACAAGAAGGAATCGCGGACCATCGCCGTCTATGACCTTGGCGGCGGCACCTTCGACGTGACCATCCTTGAAATCGACGACGGCCTCTTCGAGGTGAAATCCACCAACGGCGACACCTTCCTTGGCGGCGAAGACTTCGACATGCGGGTGGTCAACTACCTCGTGGACGAGTTCAAGAAAGAGAACGGCGTCGATCTGTCCAAGGACAAGATGGCGCTGCAGCGCCTGAAGGAAGCGGCTGAAAAGGCCAAGATCGAGCTGTCGTCCGCGACCCAGACCGAAATCAACCAGCCGTTCATCTCGATGGGTGCCAACGGTCAGCCGCTGCACATGGTGATGAAGCTCACCCGTGCCAAGCTGGAATCGCTGGTGGGCGACCTGATCGAGGCTTCGCTGAAGCCCTGCAAGACCGCGCTGAAGGATGCGGGCCTGTCCACCGGCGACATCGACGAGGTGGTGCTGGTCGGCGGCATGACCCGGATGCCGAAGGTCGTCGAGACGGTAACCACGTTCTTCGGCCGCGAACCCCACAAGGGCGTGAACCCCGACGAGGTGGTGGCGCTGGGCGCCGCCGTGCAGGCGGGCGTGCTGCAGGGCGACGTGAAGGACGTGGTGCTGCTTGACGTGACCCCGCTTTCGCTCGGCATCGAAACGCTGGGCGGCGTGTTCACGCGCCTCATCGACCGCAACACCACGATCCCGACCAAGAAGGGCCAGATCTTCTCGACCGCCGAGGACAACCAGAACGCGGTGACGATCCGGGTCTTCCAGGGCGAACGCGAGATGGCCGCCGACAACAAGATGCTCGGCCAGTTCAACCTTGAAAACATCCCGCCCGCGCCGCGCGGGATGCCGCAGATCGAGGTGACCTTCGACATCGACGCCAACGGCATCGTGTCGGTCTCGGCCCGCGACAAGGGCACCGGCAAGGAGCAGAAGATCACCATCCAGGCCTCGGGCGGGCTGTCCGACGACGACATCGACAAGATGGTGAAGGAAGCCGAGGCCAATGCCGAGGACGACCGCAAGCGCCGCGAACTGGTCGAGGCGAAGAACCAGGCCGAAAGCCTGATCCATTCGACCGAGAAATCGGTGAAGGAGCATGGCGACAAGGTGGACCCCTCGACCATCGAGGTGATCGAACTGGCCATTGCCGCCCTCAAGGACGAGATCGAGAAGGAAAACACCGACAAGATCCGCTCGGGCATCCAGAACGTCACCGAAGCCGCGATGCGGCTGGGCGAGGCGATCTACAAGGCCCAGGCCGATGCGGGCGATGCCGACGGTGACGGCGCCGACGATCGCGGCGGCGCGGCGGATGACGACATCGTCGATGCCGACTTCGAGGATCTCGGCGAAGACAGCCGCCGGAACTGATCCGCAACCAGACGCCGATGGCCGGTCCCTTGCGGGGCCGGCCTTCCCCTGCTCCGTGAGGATCCCCACCCATGGCGAAGCGCGACTATTACGAGACGCTCGGCGTTGCGCGGGGCGCCAGTGCTGAAGAAATCAAGAAGGCCTACCGCAAGAAGGCCAAGGAACTTCACCCCGACCGCAACAAGGACAACCCCGACTCCGAGGCCGCCTTCAAGGAGGCGAACGAAGCCTATGAAGTCCTGAAGGACGAACAGAAGAAGGCCGCCTACGACCGTTTCGGCCATCAGGCCTTTGAAGGCGGCATGGGCGCCAGTGCGGGCGGCGCGCAGGGCTTTCGTGGCCAGGGCGATTTCGCCAGCGCATTTTCCGACGTGTTCGACGACCTGTTCGGCGATTTCATGGGCGGACGCGGCGGCGCGCGCACGCGCGCGGCACGCGGGGCCGACCTGCGCTACAACCTGCGGATTTCGCTCGAAGAGGCGTATTCCGGCCTGCAAAAGACGATCAGCGTGCCGACCTCGGCCACCTGCGACGCCTGCCACGGCACCGGCGCCGAGGGCGGGGCCGAACCGCAGACCTGCCCGACCTGCGCGGGCGCGGGCAAGGTGCGTGCCAGCCAGGGCTTCTTCACGGTCGAGCGCACCTGCCCGACCTGCAACGGCCTCGGCCAGATCATCAAGAACCCCTGCCAGACCTGCCACGGCGCCGGACGGGTCGAGAAGGAAAAGTCGCTGTCCGTCAACATCCCTGCGGGGGTGGAAACCGGCACCCGCATCCGCCTTTCCGGCGAGGGCGAGGCCGGCCTGCGCGGCGGGCCGACCGGCGATCTTTACATCTTCATCGAGGTCCGCGACCACGCGCTGTTCCAGCGCGACGGCGCAAACCTTTACTGCCGCGTGCCGGTCAGCATGGCCTCGGCGGCGCTGGGCGGCGACATCGAGGTGCCGACCATCGACGGCGGCAAGTCGCGGGTGCGCATCCCCGAAGGCAGCCAGACCGGCCGCCAGATGCGCCTGCGCGGCAAGGGGATGCCCCACCTGCGCGGCCACGGCCACGGCGACATGATGATCGAGCTTGCGGTCGAGACCCCGGTGAACCTGACGCCGAAGCAGAAGGAACTGCTGCAGGAATTCGACCGCATCTCGGAAGCGAACAACCCCCAGAGCGCGGGCTTCTTCCGCAGCGTGAAGGGGTTCTGGGATTCGATGAAAAGCTGAACGCGGGGGGCGCGTCGGCGCGAGGTGGCCGCCATTGCAAGGCGCCCGTCATTGCGAGGAGGCGCAGCCGACGAAGCAACCCCGATGTTGTATGTGAGTGGTCGGGGTTGCTTCGGCTTCGCCTCGCAATGACGACTCCCGCCGTCATTGCGAGGAGCCGAAGGCGACGAAGCAACCCCGATGTCATGTGCGAGCGGTCGAGGTTGCTTCGGCTTGCGCCTCGCAATGACGAATCCCCCCGCCATGGCGGCCCCTGACCCTACACCCCCGTCCCGACCGGGCAGGTCACGCCGGTGCCTGCGATGCCGCAGTAGCCGTTCGGGTTCTTGGCCAGATATTGCTGGTGGTAATCCTCGGCCATGTAGAACGGCCCGGCGGGGGCGATTTCGGTGGTGATCGCGCCGAACCCCGCCGCGCGCAGCCGTGCGGCATAGGCGTCGCGGCTGGCCAGCGCGGCGTCACGCTGGGCATCCGTCGCCCAGTAGATGCCCGACCGATACTGCGTGCCGATGTCGTTGCCCTGCCGCATCCCCTGGGTCGGGTCGTGGTTTTCCCAGAACAGCCGCAGCAGGTCGTCATAGGCGACCCGCGCGGGATCGTAGATCAGCCGCACGGCTTCGGCATGGCCGGTGCGGCCCGTGCAGACCTCGTCGTAGGTCGGGTTCGGGGTGAAGCCGCCGGTATAACCCGACATCGTCAGCCACAGGTCGGCGCCCTGCCAGAACTTGCGCTCGACCCCCCAGAAGCAGCCCATGGCGAAGGTCGCGGCCTCCATCCCCTCGGGCGCGTCGGGGGACAGCGGGCGGTCGTGGGTGAAATGCTGCACGAGGCCCGTGACGGGCTGGCTGCGGCCGGGCAGGGCGTCCTCGGGGCGCACCATGTCGACATTGCGCGGCGCAAAGGCAAACATCGCCTGCTCCTTTTTTCGGTGGATGCACCGGATATAGGCGCGCGCGCAGGCCACCGCCAGAGGCGGCGGACGGCCGGTCAGCCGTCCGGCCCGTAGACCAGTTGCTGCAGGCCTCCGGCCAGGAACAGCCAGACCGAGGTGATCGCCAGCCCCCAGAACGACCAGCTTTCGGGGTGGAAGTTCACGAAGGCCGCCCAGCCCGCGAACCCCAGCCAGGCGACCGACACCGGCAGGTTCACCGCGCGCCAGCGTTTCGTGCGCGTCGGGTGAATGAATTTCATCGGCACGAACATCGCCACCGCCAGCAGCGTGACGGCGACCATGGTCACCCACCACGCCGGATGCAGCGCGAACAGCACCAGCACCACCATGTTCCAGCAGGCCGGAAAGCCCGAAAAGCTGCAATCGCGGGTCTTCATCCGCGTGTCGGCGAAATACATCGCCGAGGCGAAGGTGATGACGATGATCGCGAACCAGCCGGTCCAGCCGGGCAGCAGGCCCGACTTGAACAGCGCATAGGCCGGGACGAAGACATAGGTGAGATAATCGACGATCAGGTCCAGCAGCACGCCGTCGAAGATCGGCGCGTTTTTCTTCACGTCGTAGTGCCGCGCCAGCGGGCCGTCGATCCCGTCGACGAACAGCGCCACCACCAGCCAGATGAACATCACGTCCCAGTGTCGTTCACCGGCGGCGAGCATGGCGAGAATCGCCCAGGCCGCGCCCGAAGCCGTGAGAAGATGGACGAGGAGCGCCTTGGTGCCTGCGGTCATGGAAGCCTTCTGACGGATTTGCGGCAGCGGGGCAACCGCTGCATCGGACTCCGTCGCGTCAGGCACGGGGATGTGCGCGTTCATAAACCTCCATGAGATGGGCGGCATCGACCGCCGTATAGGCCTGCGTGGTGGACAGCGAGGCGTGGCCGAGCAGTTCCTGGATGGTGCGCAGGTCGCCACCTGCGGCCAGCAGATGGGTGGCGAACGAATGGCGCAAGGCGTGCGGCGTCGCCGTGGCGGGCAGGCCCATCCCGAGGCGCAGCGCCTCGACCGCCTTCTGGACGGTGCGCGGGTTCAGCGCCCCGCCGCGCACGCCGCGAAACAGCGGGCCGTCGGGCGTCAGCGCCTGCGGGCAGAGGCGGCGGTAGTCCTCGACGGCGCGGGCCAGCGCGG
This sequence comes from Rubellimicrobium sp., assembly GCA_019454835.1. Classification (GTDB taxonomy): domain Bacteria; phylum Pseudomonadota; class Alphaproteobacteria; order Rhodobacterales; family Rhodobacteraceae; genus JADYZU01. The sequence continues at coordinate 45,527 of JACFNP010000003.1, read as the reverse complement.
GCAGGACCGGCACCAGCCTCTCGCGCCCGCCCTTGCCGGTGATGCGCAGCACCTCGGGCAGCGGCGCGTCACGGCCCTTCAGCGCCAGCGCCTCGGAAATGCGCAGCCCCGCGCCGTAGAGCAGCGCCACGACGGCGGCGTCGCGGGCGGCGATCCAGGGTTCTTCGGCCAGCACCCCGGCCCGGTCGAGCATCGCCCGCGCGGCATCCTCGGGCAGCGGGCGCGGCAGGCGCGCCAGATAGCGCGGCGCGCGGGTCGACAGCACGGTTACCGGGTCGATCCCCGCGCGGTCGGCAAGGAACCGGGCGAATCCCTTCACCGCCGACAGTGCCCGCGCCAGCGACCGCGTGCCCATGCCGCGCGCCCGTTCATGCGCCATCCAGGCGCGCATGTCGGCGGCGCCGAGCGCCTGAACCTGCGCGGCGCCCGGCGCGCCGCCCAGATGCCCGGACAGGAAGCCCAGCCATCCGGCCACGTCGCGGCGATAGGCGTCGATCGTATGCGCCGCCGCCCCCTTCATCACCCGTTCGTGTTCCAGCCAGAGCATCAGCGCCTGTGTCAGGTCGCCTGATGTCATCCGTCCAGCCAGCGGCGCAGGCTGCGTTCCAGCACGCCGCCGAAGAACGCCAGCAGGTCGGTGCCCTGCTGCGGGGCAAAGCGGTGCGGGTCTTCGGAGGCCAGCGCCAGCAGCCCCGGCAACCGCCCGTCGCCCAGATCAAGACGCAGGCAGGCTTCCGAGCGCAGGTCGGCGGCCATGTCGCCGTAAAGGCCGGGGTCGGCGTCCTGCACCTGCCGCAGCGTCACGGCGCGCACCGGCAACTGACGGCCACGGGTGATGTAGCTGTCGACGAAGCCCGGCTCGCCCAGCGAAAGGATCGGCTGCAGCTTTCGCACCGCCGGGTCGCCGTCCTCGGCGCGGGTCTCGAGCACGAGCCGCATGGCATCGACGCGCAGCACGTCGGCGACATCGGTGGACAGGTCGCGCAGGAAGCTGTCGAACCGCGTCGCATCCAGCAGCCGCAGCACCGCGCGGTGAATCTGGTTGGTGCCCGCGAGGTTTTCATAGGCGGCGGCGATCACCGAACGATGCGTGTCCTCGAGCCGGTCGAGTCGGCTTTCCAGCCGCTCCATGGCGATGCCGCGCAGGTCGATGATGTTGTGACCCATCGCCCGTTCGTTCGCGGCGACGAGGGCGCGCATCAGTTCCTTGTCGTCGAGCAGGACTTCAGGCTCGGCAATGATCTTGTCGCGGGTTTCCGTGTCCATCCGATCCGTCCTGCCCAGTAACAGCCGGGCGACGCGGGCCGCCCGTTGCCGCATCCTACCGGCGCGGGTCCGGTTTGTCAGCGCATTTCTGGCCCGCCGGTGGCGCAATCGTCGACCCCCGACCCTTTGCGCGCGCCCGCCGGTCAGGCTAGAGCAGGTCGCGTGATCATGGATTCGGCGGACCCGCTCTAACTTGTTGTTTTGTCGCATTGTCGCGGGCGCCAAATGTTCCATTTGGCTGCGAAATGCTCTATCCGGGTCCCCATGACAGCAGATGACGCGCAGGGCCATTTCGCGGGCGGCGAGCCGGTCGGCATCCTGACCGCCGAACCCGTGGGTGGCGTGCTGGACTATCTCGCCCCGCCCGGCGGATTGCGCCCCGGCGCCTTCGTCGAGGTGCCGCTCGGGCCGCGCCGGGTGATGGGCGTGGTCTGGGGCGCTGCCAGCGGCGACTACCCGCGCGAAAGGCTGCGGGGGGTCGCGCGGCTGCTGGACGTGCCGCCGATGCGCGCGGCGCTGCGGGTCTTTCTCGAACGGGCCGCCGACTACACGCTGACGCCGCTGCCCGCGATGCTGCGGCTGGCGACGCGGGTGCCGGGGATGCTCGATGCACCGGGGATGCGGCGGCTGCTGCGGCCCGGCGCGACGCCGCCTGACCGCATGACCCCGGCCCGCGCGCGCGTGTTCGCGGCGCTGGAGGCGGCGGGGCAGCCGCTCGCGCCCGCCGATCTTGCCCGCGCCGCCGGGGTGGGTGCTGCCGTGCTGCGCGGTCTTTTGCAGGCGGGCGCGCTGCGCGAGGAGGCCGCACCGCGCGATGCGCCCTTCCCCCGGCTCGATCCGGCGCGGGCCAGCCATGCGCTGACGGCGGATCAGGCGACGGGCGCCGCGCGCCTGCGCGAGGCGGTCGCCGCGCGAAGGTTCTCGGCCACGCTGCTTCGCGGCGTCACCGGCTCGGGCAAGACCGAGGTTTATCTCGAGGCGGTGGCCGAATGTCTGCGGCAGGGGCGGCAGGCGCTGGTGCTGCTGCCCGAGATCGCCCTGACCGGCGATTTCCTTGCCCGCGTCACCGCCCGGTTCGGCGCAGCCCCCGCCGAATGGCATTCGGGCGTTCCCGCCGCCACCCGCCGCCGGTTGTGGCGCATGGCGGGCGAGGGCGGGGTGCAACTCGTCGCGGGCGCCCGCTCGGCGCTGTTCCTGCCCTTCGCCGATCTGGGGCTGATCGTGGTCGATGAAGAACACGACGGCTCCTACAAGCAGGAGGAAGGCGTCCTCTACAACGCCCGCGACATGGCGGTGCTGCGCGCGCAGGTCGAGGATGTGCCGGTGGTGCTGGCCTCGGCCACGCCGTCGCTGGAAACCTGGGTGAACGCCGAACAGGGCCGTTACGGGCGCATCGACCTGCCCGCGCGCTACGGCGATGCGGTGCTGCCGGTGATGCGCGCCGTGGACATGCGCGCCGAGGACCTGCCGCCTGCGTGCTGGGTCTCGCCGACGCTGGCCCGCGCGGTCGCGGCGCGGATCGCGGCGGGCGAGCAGGCGCTGCTGTTTCTCAACCGCCGGGGCTATGCGCCGGTGACATTGTGCCGTGCCTGCGGGGCGCAGATCGGCTGCGACCATTGCGACGCGCGCATGGTCGAACACCGCGCGCGCGGGCTGCTGATGTGCCACCAGTGCGGGGTGACGAAGCCGGTGCCGCGCGCCTGCCCGTCCTGCGGGGTCGAGGGCAGGCTGGCCCCGGTCGGGCCGGGGGTCGAGCGGCTGGCCGGCGAGGTTGCGGCGCTGTTCCCCGAGGCGTGGGTCGAGGTGCTGTCCTCGGACCTGCTCACCACGCCCGAATCCCTGCGCGCAGCGCTCGACCGGATCGCGGCGGGGGATGTCGACATCATCATCGGCACCCAGCTTGTCGCCAAGGGCCACAACTTTCCTCGCCTGACGCTGGTGGGGGTGATCGACGCCGATCTGGGGTTGCAGGGGTCGGACCTGCGCGCGGCGGAACGCACGTTCCAGCTCATGCGGCAGGTCGCGGGCCGGGCCGGGCGGGCGGGGGCGCCGGGCGAGGCGCTGCTCCAGACCTTCCAGCCCGAACATCCGGTGATCCGCGCCATCGTCGGCGGCGACGAGGAAGGCTTCTGGCGCACCGAGGCCGAGGGCCGCCGCATGGCCGGGATGCCGCCCTTCGGGCGCATGGCCGGGATCATCATTTCCGCGCGCGACATGAACCGCGCGATGGAACTGGGCCACGCGCTTGCCCGCGCCGACGCGGCGCTGCGCCGGATCGGCGCCGAGGTCTGGGGTCCGGCCCCGGCCCCCGTCGCCCGCATCCGGGGCCGCCACCGGGTGCGGCTGCTGGTCAAGGCCGCAAGGACGGCACGCCTGCAACCGGCGCTTGCCGCATGGGTGGCGCAATTCCCGCGCAAGGGCGACCTGCGCCTTGCGATCGACATCGACCCGCAAAGTTTCCTGTAATGCTGCCTGTGGTTCAGGCCGAATGCGCGCCCTCGGCCAGCGCCTTCACATAGGCCAGCACCTCGGCCACCGACCGGCCTGCCGCGATTTCGCTGACGATGGCCGACCCCACCACGCAGCCGTCGGCCACGGCGGCGATGTCGCGCGCCGCCTCGGGCGTGCGGATGCCGAAGCCCACCACCGCCGGCAGATCGCTCGCGGCCTTGATCCGCGCCACTTCCGGCGCCACGTCGCCCGCCTGCGCCGCCGCCGCGCCGGTGATCCCGGTGATCGAGACGTAATAGACGAAACCCGAGGAATTGCTCAGCACCTTCGGCAGGCGCGCGTCGTCGGTCGTCGGCGTCGCCAGCCGGATGAAATCCAGCCCCGCCGCCAGCGCGGGCAGGCAGAGTTCGGAATCCTCCTCGGGCGGCAGATCGACGATCAGCAGCCCGTCGACACCCGCTGCCTTCGCCTCGGCCAGGAAGCGGTCGACCCCGCGCGAATGGATCGGGTTGTAATAGCCCATCAGCACCACCGGCGTGGCATCGTCCACCGCGCGCAGCGCGCGCACCAGATCGAGCGTGCGTTCCAGCGTCTGCCCGGCCGCGAGCGCGCGTTGCCCCGCCGCCTGGATGGTCGGCCCGTCGGCCATCGGATCGGTGAACGGGACACCCAGCTCGATCACATCCACCCCGGCAGCGGGCAGGCCCAGCACGATCTCGCGCGAGGTGGCGAAATCGGGGTCGCCCGCCATGATGTATGAGACGAACGCCTTGCGCCCTTCGGCCTTCAGCGCCGCAAACCGAGCCTCGATCCGTGTGGCCATCGCCGCCCCCTGTCCAGATGCCTGCCGTTTGCGCGAAGGGGCGGCGGAAATCAATGGCGGGAACCATCAATCGTCATTGCGAGGCGCAAGCCGAAGCAACCCCGACCGCTCGCGCACAACATCGGGGTTGCCGCGTCGCCTGCGGCTCCTCGCAATGACGGACCATCAATCGTCATTGCGAGGCGAAGCCGAAGCAACCCCGACCTCTCGCGCAATGCCCTCGGGGTTGCTTCGTCGCCTGCGGCTCCTCGCAATGACGGGAGATGCCGGGCACCCGATTGCCCCGCGTCCGGGCCGCGTTCAGGCGGCGTCCTGAAGCGGGCGCGCGCGCTCGACCCGCTCGCGTTCCTTGGGCGTGTTCATCACCTCCCACAGATCGCTGCGCCGCTGCAGGTTGAGCCAGAAGTCCGGGCTGGTGCCGAACACGCGCGCGAGGATCAGCGCCGTTGCCGCCGTCACCTTCCGGCGGTTGCCGCAGAGTTCGTTGACATGCTTGCGCTGGACCCCCATCGCCCCCGCAAGCGCGCCCTGTGTCAGCCCCATCGGGCGCATGAATTCCTCGGTCAGTATCTCGCCGACAGTGACCGGCTTGCGACTGGTGGCCAGCATGTTCGCCTCGCTTTCAACGGTAGCCGTGATCGTCCAGATAAATCCCGTCCGCCTCGCCGCGTTCGCCGTCCCAGCGGAAGATCAGCCGCCATTGCTGGTTGACGCGGATCGAATGGAACCCTTCAAGATTGCCGCGCAGCTTCTCGAAACGGTTGCCCGGCGGCACGCGCAGATCGTGGTCGGTTACGGCATCATCAATCATCTGGAGCCTGCGGAACAGGCGGGTTTCGAGGTCCGGCGGGATGTTGCGCGAACGGGTGTCATCGACGAAGAAGGCCCGAAGCCAGTCATCCCGAAAGCCTGCGATCACCGGCCTGCCCCTGTGTTGAGTATGTGTACCGCACCACGACCCGGATTGCAACGGGAAGCGACCTGACACGAGCGCCGGGGGCTGTCTGCCCCCGGACCCCGAGAGTATTTGTGCAAGGATGAAGCACACCCGCCCATTTCACCTTTTCATAAATATCCCGGGGGTGAGAGCGCGCCAGCGCTCGAGGGGGCAGCGCCCCCGCCTTGCCACCCGCCACCCCCCGCCCTAAGAGGCCGGGACTTCAGCACGGGGGCATCCATGGGGTTTCGCGTCGGGATCGTCGGGCTGCCGAATGTCGGCAAGTCCACGCTGTTCAATGCGCTGACCCGCACGGCGGCGGCGCAGGCGGCGAATTTTCCGTTCTGCACCATCGAACCCAACGTTGGCGAGGTGGCGGTCCCCGATGCGCGCCTTGACCGGCTGGCGGCAATCGCCGGTTCGCGCCAGATCATCCCGACCCGCATGACCTTCGTGGACATCGCCGGTCTCGTGAAGGGCGCCGCGCAGGGCGAGGGGCTGGGCAACCAGTTTCTCGCCAATATCCGCGAGGTCGATGCCATCGCCCATGTCCTGCGCTGCTTTGAAGACGGCGACATCACCCATGTCGAGGGCCGCATCGACCCGGTCGAGGACGCGCGCACGGTCGAGACCGAACTGATGCTCGCCGATCTCGAATCCGTCGAGCGGCGGCTGGTGAACCTCGCCCGCAAGATCAAGGGCGGCGACCGCGAGGCGCTGGACCAGGAGCGGCTGCTGAAACTGGCGCAGGCGGCCTTGTCCGAAGGCCGCCCGGCCCGCGTGGTCGAGGTGGCCGAAGACGACCGCAAGGCGTGGCGGATGCTGCAACTGCTGACCGCAAAGCCGGTGCTCTATGTCTGCAATGTCGAGGAGGAAATGGCCGCCACCGGCAACGCGCAGTCGGCGCGCGTGGCGGAAATGGCCGCCGCCGAAGGCAACGCCCATGTGGTGATTTCCGCCCGGATCGAGGAAGAGATCAGCCAGCTTGCCCCCGACGAACAGGCGATGTTCCTTGAAGAAATGGGCCTGCACGAGGCCGGTCTCGACCGGCTGATCCGCGCGGGATACGACCTGCTGCACCTGCAGACCTATTTCACCGTCGGCCCCAAGGAGGCCCGCGCCTGGACCATCACGGCGGGCACGCTCGCGCCGCAGGCGGCGGGGGTGATCCACGGCGACTTTGAAAAGGGCTTCATCCGCGCCGAGACGATTTCCTTCGACGACTACGTCACCCACGGCGGCGAATCCGGCGCGCGCGAGGCCGGGCGGCTGCGTCTGGAAGGGCGCGGCTATCAGGTGCAGGACGGCGACGTGATGCATTTCCTGTTCAACACGTGAAGCATTTTGCAGCCGGATGGAAACATCCGGCGCCCGCGACAATGCGCAAGAACAACAAGTCAGAGCGGAACCACTGGATCGGATCTGACAAGACTCGCTCTGCAACAGGTGCAAGCGGCCACGATCCGTGCCATCCTGCGTGTCAAGGAGGACCAGCCATGCCCCATATCAGCCAGGACTTCGGCGGCCAGACCGTCATCACCACGTTTGAAACCTCGCCCGCGACCGCGCATGACCTGATGGACCGGCTGCGGGCGGCCTATGACGAGGTGATCAGCCGCCAGCCCGGCTTCGTCAGCGCCGCGCTGCACATGAACGACGCCATGACGCGCATCTGCAACTACTCGCAATGGCAGCGCCGCGAGGATTACCAGGCCATGCTGCGCACCCCCGAGATGCGCGAGAGGAACCGGGTGATCGGCACATTGTGCAAGAGCTTCGAGCCGGTGATGTATGAGGTGACGGCGGTGAAGCGCGGCTGAGCTGTCTTGTCATTGCGAGGCGAAGCCGAAGCAACCTCGACCGCTTGCGCGATGCCCTCGAGGTTGCTTCGTCGCCTCCGGCTCCTCGCAATGACGGGATAAGCAACCCCGGCCTTTTCGCGCGTGACCATCTGGATCGCCGCGTCGGCTTCGCCTCCTCGCAATGACGGGGGGTGTGGGGCACCGTCATTGCGAGGCGAAGCCGAAGCAATCCACCCCAGCCGTCACAGCCGCATTTTTGCCACGGCCGGGCGCTACGCCACGGCCCCATGACCGATGTTATCAATCGTGCCGCGCTGCTGGTTGACGGCGACAATATCCCGCCCGCGCTGGTTGGTGCGGCTGTGGTGGCTGCAACGGGGTTGGGGACACTTGCGGTGCGCCGGGTTCATGTTCACCCGCAGCACCTTCCCGCGTGGGCTGCTGTCACCGGCTTTCGCGTGGTGACTAGCGCGGCAGGCAAGAACGCGACCGACATGGCATTGGCGATTGACGCTGTCGATCTGGCCGCGCGTGAGGGGTTTGCGCATTTTGCCCTGGCCTCATCGGATCGCGATTTCTCGGCGCTTGCCCATTATCTGCGTGAACGGGGGTGCCGTGTTCTGGGGATTGGCGAGGGCAAGACTCCGAAGACATTCCGCGATGCCTGTTCGAGATTTCAGGAGATCGGGCGTCCGAAGCGCCCCGCCAGCAAGTTGAGCGAGACGGATCAGCACCTTCGTGCCCTTATCACGAGCGCCAATGGCAGCGGCCTCGCGGTTGGTGTGGCGGGAGGGTTGTTGTTCAAACATCACGGAACGAAGGCCACCGAATTGCCGGGCGGGAGCCTGCGCGCCTATATGCGCGACCATTCGTCGCTATATGAGCTTGATCCCAAGGGGCCTGACGCAAAAGTGCGTTGGGTCGGCCCGCAGGCCTGAGGTCTTGTCGTTGTGCTATCGGATTACCACGTCGGCTGCGCCTCCTCGCAATGACGGGGGGTGTGGAGCGCCGTCATTGCGAGGCGAAGCCGAAGCAACCCCGACCGCTCACACACGACATCTGGATTGCCGCGTCGCCTCCGGCTCCTCGCAATGACGGAATAAGCGACCCCAACCTTTTCGCGCATGACCATCGGGATTGCCGCGTCGGCTGCGCCTCCTCGCAATGACGAGTGTGGGTGATGGTGCGTGGCATATTCCCGTCATTGCGAGCCGGGGGCGAAGCAATCCATGCCGGGTGCGGTGCCCGGTTCATGAATTGGCCCGCGTCCCCCCGCCTCCGCGCAATGACGCCCCCTCACGCCCTTTTCCGCCGCCTTTTGTTCCCGCCCCTCTGCCCCGCCCGTCCGGCGGTTGAGCGGCCCGAGGCGCGGTGGGCGTCCTCGACGGCGCTTTCCACTGCGGTCTGGCGGGCCAGCGGGTCGTCGGACACGATCAGGTCCACCGTCTCCAGCCTGCGGATTTCGTCGCGCAGACGCGCGGCTTCCTCGAATTCCAGGTTCTCGGCGGCCTTGCGCATCCGGCTGCGCATGTCGTCGAGCACGGCTTCGAGATTGGCGCCGTGCACCGGGGTTTCCACCTGCGCGGTGATGCGCGACTGGTCGGTGTCGCCCTGCCACAGGCCCGCAAGCACGTCCTCGACGTTCTTCCTCACCGTCTGCGGCGTGATGCCGTGGGCCTCGTTATAGGCGATCTGCTTGGCGCGGCGGCGGTCGGTTTCATCTATCGCGCGTTTCATGGAGCCGGTGATCGTGTCGGCATACATGATGACCCGCCCGTCGGCATTGCGCGCGGCGCGACCGATGGTCTGGATAAGCGAGGTTTCCGACCGCAGGAAGCCTTCCTTGTCGGCGTCCAGGATCGCCACCAGCCCGCATTCGGGAATATCCAGCCCCTCGCGCAACAGATTGATGCCCACCAGCACGTCGAAGGCCCCCAGCCGCAGGTCGCGCAATATCTCGATGCGCTCGATCGTGTCGATGTCGCTGTGCATGTAGCGCACGCGGATGCCCTGTTCGTGCAGATATTCGGTCAGGTCCTCGGCCATGCGTTTCGTCAATGTCGTGACCAGCGTGCGCATTCCCTGCGCTGCAACCTTGCGCACCTCGTCGAGCAGGTCATCGACCTGCATCGACACCGGGCGGATGTCGATTTCGGGATCAAGCAATCCGGTCGGGCGGATCACCTGTTCGGTGAACACGCCCCCCGCACGGTCCAGTTCCCAGAGCGCGGGCGTGGCGCTGACGAACACCGACTGCGGGCGCATCGCGTCCCATTCCTCGAATTTCAGCGGGCGGTTGTCCATGCAGGACGGCAGCCGGAACCCGTGTTCGGCCAATGTCGCCTTGCGCCGGTAGTCGCCGCGATACATGCCGCCGATCTGCGGCACGGTGACGTGGGATTCGTCGGCGAACACGATGGCATTGTCGGGGATGAATTCAAACAGGGTCGGCGGCGGTTCGCCCGGCGCGCGGCCCGTCAGGTAGCGCGAGTAATTCTCGATCCCCGAACAGACCCCGGTGGCCTCGAGCATTTCCAGATCGAAATTGGTGCGCTGTTCCAGACGCTGGGCTTCCAGCAGCTTGCCCTCGTCCTGCAACTGGCCGAGGCGGAGGCGCAATTCCTCGCGGATGCGCTTGATCGCCTGGGTCAGCGTCGGGCGCGGGGTGACGTAGTGCGAATTGGCATAGATGCGGATACGCTCGAACGTGTCGGTCTTTTCGCCGGTCAGGGGGTCGAATTCGGTGATCGCCTCCAGTTCCTCGCCGAAGAACGACATCCGCCAGGCGCGATCCTCGAGGTGGGCGGGCCAGACCTCAAGGCTGTCGCCCCGCACCCGGAAGGTGCCGCGCGCGAAAGCCGTGTCGTTGCGGCGGTATTGCTGGGCGACCAGATCGGCGATCACCTGCCGCTGGTCGTAGCTCTGGCCGGTGAACAGGTCCACGGTCATCGCCGAATAGGTTTCCACGCTGCCGATGCCGTAGATGCACGAAACGGACGCCACGATGATCACGTCGTCGCGTTCGAGCAGCGCGCGGGTGGCTGAGTGGCGCATCCGGTCGATCTGTTCGTTGATCTGCGATTCCTTCTCGATGAAGGTATCGGTGCGGGGGACATAGGCTTCGGGCTGGTAATAGTCGTAGTAGCTGACGAAATATTCCACCGCGTTTTCGGGGAAGAAGCTTTTGAACTCGCCGTAAAGCTGGGCGGCCAGCGTCTTGTTATGGGCAAGGATGATCGCCGGGCGCTGGGTGGCCTCGATCACCTTGGCCATGGTGAAGGTCTTGCCGGTGCCGGTGGCGCCGAGCAGCACCTGGTCGCGGTCGCCCGCCTCCAGCCCCGCCGCCAGTTCGGCAATCGCCTCGGGCTGGTCGCCCGCCGGGGCGAATTCCGAATGCATGACGAAGCGCCTGCCACCCTCGAGCTTTTCGCGCCGGTGCGGCGCGATGGTCGAGAGGTCGGGCATGAGATCGGGCGCGTTGTTGTGCATCGGACGACTCGGGCGGCAGCGGCGGGCTATTGTCGCACAGTGGCGGGGCAGGGGCCATGTGGGGGCTTGCCGCCGTCATTGCGAGGGGCGCGTTTGGCGGGGCCGCCCGCAAACCCCGTCATTGCGAGGCGCAAGCCGAAGCAACCCCGACCGCTCGCGCACGACATCGGGGTTGCCGCGTCGCCTGCGGCTCCTCGCAATGACGGAATGTGCCGCGCCCTGCCTTTGCCGCCAGCGGGGCTTGCGTTGCGGGGGAACTCTGGAACAAATGGCACATGGAAACGAACAAGTTGAAAGCTTGGGCCGAAGTCGCGCCCCGTCTGGTCGCCGTCGCTGCGGGTCGCGCGTCGGCTGATCTGGTCATTCGTGGCGGCCGTCTGGTGAACGTCCAGAGCCGCGAGGTTCTGGACGGCTGGCAGGTCGCGGTCGCCGAGGGCCGCTTTGCCTATGTCGGGCCGGATGCGTCGCATTGCATCGGTGCCGAAACCGAGGTGATCGAGGCTGATGGCCGCTACCTGGTCCCCGGCCTTTGCGACGCGCATATGCACATCGAATCGGGGATGCTGACCCCTGCCGGGTTCGCGGCGGCGGTGATCCCGCATGGCACCACCACGATGTTCACCGACCCGCACGAGATCGCCAACGTGCTGGGCCTTGATGGCGTGCGGATGATGCACGACGAGGCGATGCTGCAACCCGTCAGCATCTTCACCCAGATGCCGTCCTGCGCACCATCCGCGCCGGGGCTGGAGACCACCGGTTACGAGATCACCCCCGAGGACGTGGCCGAGGCGATGGGCTGGCCCGGCATCATCGGGCTGGGCGAGATGATGAACTATCCCGGCGTCATCAACGGCGATCCGAAGATGCTGGCCGAGATTGCCGCGACGATGCGTGCGGGCAAGGTGGTGGGCGGCCATTACGCCAGCCCCGACCGCGGCGTGCCGTTCCATGCCTATGCGGCGGGCGGCCCCGCCGACGACCACGAGGGCACCGGTGAGGCCGACGCCATCGCCAATGTCCGGCAGGGGATGCGGGCGATGCTGCGGCTGGGTTCGGCCTGGTATGATGTCGAAAGCCAGATCACGGCGGTCACCGAAAAGGGGCTGGACCCGCGCAACTTCATCCTGTGCACCGACGACAGCCATTCCGGCACGCTGGTGAACGACGGCCACATGAACCGCGTCGTGCGTCATGCGATTGCCTGCGGCTGCGATCCGCTGGTGGCGTTGCAGATGGCGACGATCAACACCGCCACCCATTTCGGGCTTGAGCGCGAACTGGGCTCCATCGCGCCGGGGCGGCGGGCGGACGTGATCCTCACGTCGGACCTGCGCGACCTGCCGGTCGAGGTGGTCTTTGCGCGCGGGGTGAAGGTCGCCGAAGCCGGGCGCCTGCTGGTGGAATGCCCGCGCTACGACTGGCCGGAACGGGCGCGCAACACCGTGCATCTGGGGCATATGCTCGGGGCGGATGATTTCGCGGTCCCCGCGCCGCCCGGCGCCAATGCCGTGCGTGCCCGCGTCATCGGCGTGGTGGAAAATCAGGCGCCGACCCGCGCGCTGACCTTCGAGTTGCCGGTGACCGAGGGCCGCGTCCAGCCTTCGGGCGAGGTCTGCCATATCGCGCTGGTCGAACGCCACCGCGCCACCGGCAAGGTGGTGAACGGGTTCGTGTCCGGCTTCGGCTACACCGGCAACATGGCGGTGGCGTCCACGGTGGCGCATGACAGCCACCACATGATCGTGGTCGGCACCGACCCGGCGATGATGGCGGCGGCGGCGAACCGGCTTGCCGAGGTCGGCGGCGGCGTCACCGTCTGGAAGGACGGGCGCGAGCTGGCGCTGGTGCGGCTGCCGATTGCGGGGCTGATGTCCGACGCCCCCGCCGTGCAGGTCGCGCAGGAGGCGCAGGCGATGGTGGCGGCGATGCAGGACTGCGGCTGCACGCTGAACAACGCCTACATGCAGCATTCGCTGCTGGCGCTGGTCGTCATCCCGGAATTGCGGATTTCCGACATGGGGCTGGTCGACGTGACCCGCTTCGAGGTGACCGACCTGTTCGAGGGGAACGCATGACGCCTGCCGGGATCGACACCCCGCCGCTGCATCCGCACGAGGATTTCACCGACGCGCGTGCGGCGGTCGAACGGCTGATCGCGCTTTACGACGAGGCGGTGGCCTTCCTGTGCCGCCGCTTCGCCGACACCCTGCGCGAGGGCCGTCCCGCCGGGCGCATCCGCGCCTGCTATCCCGAAATCCGGCTGACCGTCACCACCTGGGCGCTGACGGATTCGCGCTTTGCCTTCGGCCATGTCGCGGGGCCGGGGGTCTATTCCACCACCGTCACCCGCCCGCGCCTGTTCGCCAGCTATCTCGAACAGCAGCTCGGCCTGCTTCTGCGCAACCACGGCCAGCCGATCAGCATCGGCGTTTCGGATACGCCGATTCCGCTGCATTTCGCGCTGGCCGCGCGCACCGAACTGACCGTGCCGCAGGACGGCGCGCTGGATTTCACCCTGCGCGACGTGTTCGACGTGCCCGACCTTGCCACGATCCACGACGAGATCGTGAACGGCGAGAACTGGCGCCACCCGGACGGCTCGGCCCCGCTGGCGGCCTTTCTGGCGCAAAGGATCGACTATTCGCTGACCCGGCTGGCGCATTACACGGCGACGCGGCCGGATCACTTTCAGAACCACATCCTGTTCACCAACTACCAGTTCTATGTCGGCGAATTCGAATCCTGCGCCCGCATGGCGCTGGCCGATCCCGACAGCGGCTATACCGCCTTCGTCGGCCCCGGCAACGCCGAGATCACCACGCCCGACGCGCCGCTGCCCGAACCGGCGCGCCTGCCGCAGATGCCGACCTATCACCTGAAACGACCCGACGGGAACGGCATCACGCTGGTGAACATCGGCGTAGGCCCCGCCAACGCCAAGACCGCGACCGATCATATCGCGGTGCTGCGCCCCCATGCCTGGCTGATGGTCGGCCATTGCGCGGGCCTGCGCGAAAGCCAGCGGCTGGGCGATTTCGTCCTCGCCCACGGCTACCTGCGCGAGGATCACGTTCTTGACGACGACCTGCCGGTCTGGGTGCCGATCCCGCCCCTGGCCGAAATCCAGATCGCCCTGCAGGATGCGGTGGCCGACGTGGCCGAACTGGAGGGGTTTGAACTGAAGCGCATCATGCGCACCGGCACCGTGGCCACGATCGGCAACCGCAACTGGGAACTGCGCGACCAGTCCGGCCCGGTGCACCGGCTGTCGCTGTCGCGGGCCATCGCGCTGGACATGGAAAGCGCCACCATCGCCGCCAACGGCTACCGTTTCCGGGTGCCTTACGGGACTTTGCTCTGCGTGTCCGACAAGCCGCTGCATGGCGAGCTGAAACTGCCCGGCATGGCCTCGGAATTCTACCACACCCAGGTCAGCCGCCACCTGCGCATCGGGATGCGGGCGATGGAGCGGCTGCGCGAGATGCCGCTGGAACGCATCCACTCGCGCAAGCTGCGCAGCTTCGAGGAGACGGCTTTCCTCTGAAAGCCCTGTTTTTCATGCTCAGAATGCGGTTTTTGCTTGCATCCCCTCACGTTTTCTTGTGCAGCTAGGCGCGATCTTGAATCAACTGCATCAGGGGCCGCACGGCCCCGGCCCAACAGGAGAGTGGACATGGCAGACCAGATGACCAAGGCACAGCTTGTTGCCGCGCTGGCCGAGGCGACCGGCAGCGACAAGAAGTCCGCAAGCGCGACGCTCGACGCGCTGGCCGGCATCATCACCGAAAAGGTCAGCGCCGGCGGCGCCGTGACCCTGCCCGGCGTCGGCAAGATCTACTGCCGCTCGCGCGAGGCCCGCCAGGTCCGCAACCCCGCGACCGGCGAGATGATCCACAAGGACGCCGACAAGGTGGTGAAGATCACCGTCGCCAAGGCGCTGAAGGAAAGCGTGAACGGCTGAAAGGCCCGCACCGCGCATGAGGGCCGTCCCCTTGGGGGGCGGCCTTTTTTGTTCGGGGGGTGGCTTTTTGCAATGACGGGGGCGGGGCTGCGGCCTTACCCCTCGCCGATCCGCCCCCGCACCCCCCCGGTCTGCGCGCGGTCGAGCAGCAGGTGGTCGGCCAGCACCAGCGCCATCATTGCCTCGCCCACCGGCACGGCGCGGATGCCGACGCAGGGGTCGTGGCGGCCTTTGGTTTTCAGGTCCAGGGCCGTGCCGTCCTCGCGGATCGAGCGGCGTGGCGACAGGATCGACGAGGTCGGCTTTACCGCAAAGCGCACCACCACATCCTGGCCGCTGGAGATGCCGCCCAGAATCCCGCCCGCGTGGTTTGACGCGAACACCGGCTGCCCGTCCTGCGTCCCGGTGATCTCGTCGGCGTTGTCGCGGCCGGTCAGTTCCGCCGCCGCCATGCCTGCGCCGATCTCGACGCCCTTGACCGCGTTGATCGACATCATCGCCGCCGCCAGATCGGCGTCGAGCTTGCCGTAAAGCGGTGCCCCGAGGCCCGCAGGCACGCCCGAGGCCACCACTTCCACCACCGCGCCGACCGAATTGTGATCGCGGCCCCGGATGAAATCGAGGTAGTCGGCCCATTCGGCGGCGGCCTGCGGATCGGGACACCAGAACGGGTTGCGGGTGATCTCGGCCATGTCGAACCGCGCGCGGTCGATCACCTTTTCGCCCATCCGCACCATGTAGCCGGTGATGCGCAGGTCGGGCAGCAGTTCGGCCAGCACGCGCCGCGCGACGCCGCCCGCCGCCACCCGCGAGGCGGTTTCGCGCGCCGATGACCGCCCGCCGCCACGATAGTCGCGCAGCCCGTATTTCAGGTGATAGGTCAGGTCGGCATGGCCGGGGCGGAAGGCATGGGCGATCTCGCCGTAATCCTTCGAGCGCTGGTCGGTGTTCTCGATGAAAAGCTGGATCGGCGTGCCGGTGGTGCGGCCCTCGAACACGCCCGAGAGGATGCGCACCGCATCGGGTTCGCGCCGCTGGGTCATCATCCGGTTCTGGCCGGGGCGGCGGCGGTCGAGCCAGGGCTGGATGTCGGTTTCCGACAGGGCAATGCCCGGCGGGCAGCCGTCCAGCGTGGCGCCGATGGCGGGGCCGTGGCTTTCGCCCCAGGTTGTCATGCGAAAGACATGACCGAAGGTGTTGAACGACATGGGCGCCTCCTGCCGCCTGCTTTACGGCAGGGCGCGGCGCGGGCCAAGGTGGTTCAGCGGAGGGAAGGCAGATGGCATGTTCCGTCATTGCGAGCCGAAGGCGACGTGGCAATCCACATCACAACCGCGCGCCCGGCGTGGATTGCTTCGGCTTCGCCTCGCAATGACGGGATTTGCGGGCGCCGCCGACCATCTCCTCCCCCGTCATTGCGAGGAGGCGAAGCCGACGAAGCAACCCCGATGTTGTGTGCAAGCGGTCGGGGTTGCTTCGCCTTCGGCTCGCAATGACGGAACATATGCCGATTGTCCGGCTGAAGCGTGATGAAAGGCGGTTCTGCCACGAGCAAATTTCGTCAAGGCGGCGTTTCCAGCCTGCCGACGACAATTTCAGTCCCGTTCTGTCGGCCTGTCCTTCCGGCTGCCGAAATCAGTGTGAACTCTTTGGCCCTTGCGCGACCAGTTTCTGCACGTCGCCCGGTTTTGTTGGCATATGCCCTGAGCCGGGTGCAGGTTCAGGCTGACACAGCCGGGCAATGAAATCAACACTCATCTGCCGGGCGTGTCGTTCACAGTTCGGACAATTCGACGGGCATCCCCCGTCATTGCGAGGAGGCGCAGCCGACGAAGCAACCCCGATGTTGCATGTGAGCGGTCGGGGTTGCTTCGGCTTGCGCCTCGCAATGACGGCGCGCGCCCCCTCACATATTCGGGTAATTCGGCCCGTCGCCGCCCTGCGGCGTGGTCCAGGTGATGTTCTGCGAGGGGTCCTTGATGTCGCAGGTCTTGCAGTGCACGCAATTCTGGAAGTTGATGCGGAACTGCGCGTCGGCGCCTTCGCCGACCACTTCGTACACCCCCGCCGGGCAATAGCGCTGCGCCGGTTCGCCGTAGAGCGGCAGGTTCACCCGGATCGGGATGTCGGGGTCGGTCAGCACCAGATGGGCGGGCTGGTTCTCGTCGTGGTTGGTGCCCGAGAAGGCCACGTTGGTGAGCCGGTCGAAGGACAGCACCCCGTCGGGCTTCGGATAGTCGATCTTCGGATAATCGGCGGCCTTGCCGGTCTTTTGCGCGTCGTTCTTGCCGTGCTTCAGCGTCCCGAAGGGCGAGAACCGCAACAGCGTGTTCGCCCACATGTCGAAGCCGCCCAGCCCCATGCCCGCGATCAGCCCCAGCTTCGACCAAAGCGGTTTCACGTTGCGCACCGGCTTCAGATCACGGCCCACCGGCCCCTCGCGTACCGCCGCGTCGTATTCAACCAGCGTGTCGCCCGCGCGCCCGGCGGCGATGGCGGCGGCGGCGGCCTCGGCGGCGGCGATGCCCGAGAGCATGGCGTTGTGATTGCCCTTGATGCGCGGCACGTTCACCATGCCCGCCGAACAGCCCAGCAGCGCGCCGCCGGGGAAGGCCAGATCGGGCAGCGCCTGCCAGCCGCCTTCGGAAATCGCCCGCGCACCGTAAGCCACGCGCCGCCCGCCTTTCAGCAGTTCGGCCAGCATCGGGTGATGCTTGAAGCGCTGGAACTCCATGTAGGGGTAAAGCCAGGGGTTCGCGTAATCGAGATGGACCACGAAGCCCACGAACACCTGATTGTTGTCGATATGGTAGATGAAGCCGCCGCCGCCCGCGTTGCCGCCCAGAGGCCAGCCCATCGTGTGGGTGATATGGCCGGGGCGGTGGCGGGCGGGGTCGATCTCCCAGATTTCCTTCATGCCGAGGCCGAATTTCTGCGGCTCGTGTCCCTGCGCAAGGCCGAATCTGGCGATCACCTGTTTCGACAGCGAGCCGCGCACGCCTTCGGCCAGCAGCACGTATTTGCCGCGCACCTCCATGCCGGGTTCGTAGTTCGGGCCGGGGCTGCGGTCGGGGTTCAGGCCGAACTCGCCCGCCACGACGCCCGCGATGCGGTCGTCGTCGCCAAAGACCAGCTCGGAACAGGACATGCCGGGGAAGATCTCGACACCCAGCCCCTCGGCCTGTTCGGCAAGCCAGCGGCAGACATTGGCCATCGAGACCACATAGCAGCCATGGGTGTCCATCAGCGGCGGCATGACGAGATTGGGGATGCGGATGCGCCCGGCCTCGCCGAGGATGCAGAAATCGTCGCGGGTGACCGGCACGGTCACGGGGGCGCCCAGAGCCTTCCAGTCGGGCAGCAGCGCATCCAGACCGGACGTGTCGAGCACCGCGCCCGACAGGATATGCGCGCCGACCTCGGACCCCTTTTCCAGCACGACCACCGATAGATCGGGGTCGATCTGCTTGAGCCGGATCGCCGCCGACAGGCCCGAAGGCCCGGCGCCGACAATCACGACATCATAGTCCATCGCCTCGCGTTCGCCCGCCATGACATGCCTCCTCGCCCGTTGACCTCGCCTAGCCCAAGCGCAGGCGCGCATCAACCGGAACGGCACACGGGCGGCGCGAGGGGAACCGGGCGCGCGGCACCCGCCGTCATTGCGAGGAGGCGAAGCCGACGAAGCAACCCCGATGTCGTGGGTGAGCGGTCGGGGTTGCTTCGGCTTCGCCTCGCGGGTGACGGAGGATGTCGTCTGCCCGATTGCCCGTCTCGCGTCCCGGTGACCTTGACTCCGCGCACCGGCCCCGCCTTATCTCCGTGAACCTCAGCCGAAGCCCGAAAAGACTGCCGCCATGGACAAGATTCCCCTGACCCGCGCCGGATACGACAAGCTCGATGCCGAACTGAAGCAGTTGCGCACGGTCGAGCGCCCCGCGATCATTGCCGCCATCGCCGAGGCGCGGGCGCATGGCGACCTGTCCGAGAATGCCGAATATCATTCCGCCAAGGAAAAGCAGGCGTTCATCGAGGGGCGGATCAAGGAGCTCGAAGGCGTGATCGGTCTTGCGGACATCATCGACACCGCGCGCCTGTCGGGGTCGGTGAAGTTCGGCGCGACGGTGCGGCTGGTCGACGAGGAGACCGACGAGGAAAAGACCTACCGGATCGTCGGCGAATACGAGGCCGACATCGAGCAGGGGCGGCTGAACATCAAGTCGCCGCTGGCCCGCGCGCTGATCGGGCGCGATGTCGGCGACAGTGTCGAGGTGCGCACGCCGGGCGGCGAGCGCGGCTACGAGATCGTCGCCATCACCTACAGTTAAGGCCGGGGCAGGGGGCGCGGATGATGGCCGGACGCGGATACAGGCCGCCGCCGCCCGCGCCGCCGGGGATCAGCGGGCCCGAGGTGCTGCTGCTGCTGGCGGCGGTGCTGTGGCTGGTCGTCGGCGGCGTCTGGGCCGTGCGGGCCGGTGGCGGGCTGGCCGCGATCATCCTTGTCCTGCTGCCGCCTGCGGTGATCGCGCTGGCCGTGGTGCTGTCGCGCGCGGTGCGGCTGCTTGGTGCCGAAGGGGCGCGGCTCGCCTGGGCAGTGGCCGAATTGCAGGGGCTGGCCTCGCCCGCGCGCACCGCGCCGCCGCCACCGCCGCAGGCTGCGGAACCGCCGCCGGTCGCAGCACCCGCGCAGCCTGCGGCCCCCGCCGATCCCGAACCGCAGCTTGCGCTTGCCGCGCCCGAGGCCGAAGCGCCGCTTGCCCGCGACGATCTGGTGCGGGCGCTGAACTTCCCCGAGGACGAGCAGGACGCCGAAGGCATCGCCGCGCTGCGCCGCGCGCTGGGCAACCGCGAGGTGCGGCAACTGATCCATGCCGCGCAGGATGCGCTGACGCTGCTGTCGCAGGACGGTATCTACATGGACGACCTCGCCCCCGACCAGGCCCGGCCCGAGATCTGGCGCCGCTTTGCCCAGGGCGAACGCGGGCATCCGGTGGCGCAACTGGGCGGGCTGGACGACCGCGCGGCGCTGGGCGCCGTCATGCGGCGGATGCGCGAGGACATGATCTTCCGCGACACCGCGCACCATTTCCTGCGGCTTTTCGACCGGATTCTTTCACATTTTGAACCTGAAGCGGCGGATGAGGAACTGATCGCCCTGTCGGGCACCCGCACCGCACGGGCCTTCATCCTGATCGGCCGCGCGGCGGGCGTGTTCGGGTGAACGCCCTGTTCCGTCATTGCGAGGCGCAAGCCGAAGCAACCCCGACCGCTCACACGCACCATCGGGGTTGCTTCGTCGGCTGCGCCTCCTCGCAATGACGGGGAAAAAGCGCACCGTCATTGCGAGCCGACAGGCGAAGCAACCCCGACCGCTTGCTCAATGCCTTCGGGGTTGCTTCGGCTTGCGCCTCGCAATGACGGAACATGCCGTTCGCCCCGGTGATCTGGTGCCCGCGGCGGGACTCGAACCCGCACGGCCCCTCCGGGCCAGGGGATTTTAAGTCCCCGGTGTCTACCATTCCACCACACGGGCGGGCGCGGACGGCGTAGAGCATTTCGCAGCCGGATGGAACATTCGCCTGCGCGATGTTCAGAACGGCACCGGGGAATGGAACCGGACCTGCCGTCCGCCGTCGGGGTGGCGCAGGCGCAGGCTTTCGGCGTGGAGCATCATGCGCGGAAAGTCGCGCGCCGCCCCCGTCGCATAGAACGGATCGCCGAGGATCGGATGGCCGAGCGCCAGCATGTGCACCCGCAACTGATGGCTGCGCCCGGTCTGCGGGGTCAGGCGCACGCGCGTCTCCCCCTCGCCGCGCCGGATCGCCTGCCAGTCGGTGATCGCCTCGCGGCCCGCGTCATGGTCGATCTTCTGGCGCGGGCGGTTCGGCCAGTCCACCGCGATCGGCAGGTCGACACGGCCCGAATCGCCCGCGATTTCGCCCCATACCCTTGCCACATAGGTTTTTTTCACCTGCCGCTTCTCGAATTGCAGCCCGAGATGGCGCTGGGCGTGCGGCGTCAGCGCGAAGACCATGACGCCGGACGTATCGCGGTCGAGCCGGTGGACCAGCAGCACCGAAGGATAGGCCACCGCCAGCCGGGCGATCAGGCAATCGGCGAGATGTTCACCCTTGCCGGGCACCGACAGCAGCCCGGCGGGTTTCTCGACCACGACGATCTCGTGATCGTCGTGGAGGATGCGCAGCGGGTCGCGTGGCGGGTCGTAGACACCGTCGGGAATCACGGCGCGGGCGCTTTCGGCGCCCGTTCCAGCACGCGCGCGGGCTGGAACTGCCCGCCCTGCCAGTGGCCCAGCGCGACGGCGTGACCGCCCGCGCTGGCCCAGCATTCCTCGCCGTAGTCGAGCGGCTCCTGCGGCACGCCCGCGACGGCATTGCCGTTCTTCAGCCGCCGCAGCTCGGTGGCCCCGATCCTCACCTCGGGCAGGTCGGCCAGCCCGGCCTCGAGCGGAAGAAGCAGCCGGTCGATCCCGTCGCCCTGGGCAAGCGATTCGATCTGATCCATCGTCACGGCCTGTTCCAGCGTGAACGGCCCCGACCACAGGCGGCGCAGCCCGGTCACATGGCCCAGGCAGCCCAGATCGCGGCCCATGTCGCGGGCGATGGCGCGCACATAGCCGCCCTTGCCGCAGGTCATTTCAAACCGGGCGTGGTCGGGGTCGGGCCGGTCGGTCAGCAGCAGTTCCTCGACCCACAGCGGCCGCGGCTGCAATTCGACCGTCTCGCCCTCGCGGGCCAGGTCATAGGCCCGTGCCCCCGCGACCCGCACCGCCGAAAAGGCCGGCGGCACCTGCATGATCTCGCCCAGATAGGCGGGGATCGC
Source organism: Rubellimicrobium sp. (assembly GCA_019454835.1). Lineage (GTDB taxonomy): Bacteria > Pseudomonadota > Alphaproteobacteria > Rhodobacterales > Rhodobacteraceae > JADYZU01. The sequence goes on along the minus strand of JACFNP010000003.1, from coordinate 23,952 downwards.
GGCCTTGATCGCGGCGTCGTCCGGGCGCAGGTCCGAGGTCGCCAGAACCGCGCCGCTGGCATCGTCGGTCGTGGTGGCGGCGCCCCAGCGCACGGTGAAGTCATAGGCCTTCAGCGCGTCCATGACATAGGGAATGACCTTGGTGGCATCGCCCAGAGCCACCGCCAGCAGCCCGGTTGCATCGGGGTCCAGCGTGCCGGAATGTCCGGCCTTCTGCGCCTGGAACGCCCGGCGCACCCGGTTCACGACATCGGTGGACCCCATGCCTGCGGGTTTGTCCACGATCACCCAGCCGTCGATCCGGCGCCCCTTGCGTGTGCGAGCCATGCGTTGCCTCTGTTGCGGGAAGGCCCGCGCCTTAGCCTCGGGGCTGTCCCCGGTCAACCACGGCGATGATCGGCCCCATGGCAAGGCCGAAATCCGACCGGCCCAGCGACGGCGCATGAAGCCGCGACACCCGCCCGTCGAGATAGAGCGCCTGCGGCAGGCCGAGGCCGATCTGGAACAGGCGGCCGAATTCGTGGAAGGTCACGGGTTCGTCGGAAATGGCAAAGACCACCCGGCTGCCGTCCCCGGAGGTGCCGACGCCGTTGCGGATGTTGCGCGAGGTCGAATGCGGCAGAAAGCGCGGATGCAGCGCCCCGTCGATGACCAGCATCGGCCCCGATTGCGTGGCAAAGCGGCAGGCGGGCGGATCGGCGGCGAAGGCGCCCGTCTCGATCACCTCGGCGCGGCCGTCGCCGATGCAGAACACCCCGTTCGGCAGCATCCCGAAATTGCCGGGGCCCGCGCTGGTGACGAGGCGCATCTCCTCGTGGCCGTTCTCGATATAAAGGCCCACGGGTGATCGGTCGGGGTGATACATGCCGCCGTTCATGGCGAATGCGAGCGGGCCTGCCGCCTGTTCCAGCGCGGAAAAGCTGCCGTAGGGCGTGCCTGCCGCATCGGCGCGAAAGAGCCGCAGGTCGTCGGTGGCCGGGTCGATCTCGCAGATCGTGTAGGCGTGGCCTTCAAAGCGCACCGGCGCACATTCGACGGCGGCGGCAGGCCCGGCGACAAGCGCCAGCGCCGCCGCCAGCGCGCGGATCACGCCGCGCCCCCGCCGGTGTCGCGGTCATCGTCATTCGCCTCGATGTCGCGGCGCACCCGTTCGTCGGCGAACAGGCGGCGCGTGTCGTCGAGACGGTCGAAGGTGCGGTCCAGCTCGAAGCGCAGGTCGGGGACATGTTTCAGCGTCAGCGCCCGAGACAGCAGGTGACGCAATTCGCCCCGGTTGCGCCTTAGCGCCGCAAGTGCGCCGTCCGGGTCGTCGCCGCCCAGCGGCAGCACATGCGCCGTGGCCCATTTCAGGTCGGGCGAGACCGTGACCTCGCCCACGGTGATCGAGCGATCCGACAGGTCGGGATCGTGCACCTCGCCGCGCGACAGGGCCTCGGACAGGGTGCGGCGGATCAGCTCGCCCACGCGCAACTGACGCTGCGAGGGGCCGCCTGACGGATGATGCGAACGCGGGCTCATGCGCCCCATCTAGGGCCGGGGCGCGGCGAAGCCAAGCGCGGGCTTTGCCAAGGCCGCGCCTGCGCGCTATCACGCCGCAGCTTGCTAAAGCGGGTCGCGTTTTCATGGTTTCAGCGGACCCGCTCTGACTCTTTGTTCTTTCGCATTGTCGCGGGCGTCAAATGTTACCATTTGACTGCGAAATGCTCTAGGGGGGTATCATGGCCGATCTGCCGGGAATCGTGGTCACCGGCGCCTCGGGGCGCATGGGGCAGATGCTGCTGCGCGAGATCGTCGCATCGGCGCGATTCCGGCTGGTGGGCGCGATCGAACGCGCCGGGCACGACTGGATCGGGCGCGATGTCGGCGAGGCGATGGGCGGCGCGCCCCTGGGCGTCACGGTCGAGGACGACCCGCTCGACGCCTTTGCCCGCGCCCGTGCCGTGGTCGATTTCACCTCGCCCGATGCGACGGTCGAATTTGCCGCGCTGGCCGCGCAGGCGCGGGCGGTGCATGTGATCGGCACCACCGGGCTGCAACCCGCGCATCTGACCGCCATCAGTGCCGCCGCCCGCCATGCCGTCATCGTGCGGGCCGGCAACATGAGCCTCGGGGTGAACCTGCTGGTCGCGGTGACGCGACAGGTTGCCGCAGCGCTGGGCGAGGATTTCGACATCGAGATCGTCGAGGCGCATCACCGCGCCAAGGTCGATGCGCCCTCGGGCACCGCGCTCATGCTCGGGCAGGCGGCGGCGGCGGGGCGCGGCGTCGATCTGGATGCGGTGTCCGACCGGGGGCGCGACGGCGTGACCGGCGCGCGGGTGCCGGGGCATATCGGTTTCGCCTCGCTTCGTGGCGGCGATATCGTCGGCGAGCACGATGTCATCTTTGCCGGGCAGGGCGAGCGGCTGGTGCTGCGCCATGTCGCCACCGACCGCGCGATCTTTGCGCGCGGCGCCTTGCGGGCGGCAGCCTGGGGTCTGGATCAGCGGCCCGGCGAATATGCCATGACGGACGTGCTTGGCCTGGGTTGAACCCGGCTTCAGGCGACGGTGCGTGATCCCGCGTCATCCGTAGCCCGGCTGCGCGCGGATTCGGGCGCCGTGAAGATCGTGATGAGCGCGGCGGCAACCGGACCGCTGCCGACCCAGATGCCCAGGGCGACCAGCGGGCTGAGGCCGAAGAACAGCCAGCCCGTCAAACCAGTGATGCAACCCACAACGCTGCAAAGGATCACCAGAACCGTGGCCATGTCGCCCTCCATTCCGAACACCCCCATCAAGGTTAATGATTCTGGCGGGAATGAGGCGCAAAGATGGTAAACTCGATCTTGCATCGGCATTGTCGGAGACACATCTTGTCCAAGGAATGTGTGGAGGGTGCGATGAAGCTGACCTGTCTTGCCTGCGGCCAGGTGAACCGCGTCCCGGATGAGCGCCTCGCCTCGGGGCCGAAATGCGCCACCTGCGGCGAGGCGCTGCTGCCGCGCCGTCCGGTCGAGGTGGATTCGGCCACGCTGGCGAAGGCGGTCAGGAACGACGACCTGCCGCTGGTCGTCGATTTCTGGGCGCCGTGGTGCGGCCCGTGCCGGATGATGGCGCCGGAATTCGAGAAGGCGGCTGCAGCGCTGCACACGCGCGCGCGTCTGGTGAAGCTGAACACCGAAGCCGACCCGCAGGGCGGCGCCCGCCACGCGATCCGCTCGATCCCGACGATGGTGAAATTCGCCGCAGGCCGCGAGGTCAAGCGCCAGTCGGGCGCCGTGGGTGCCGGGCAGATCGTGGGCTGGGCGGGGTAGAGCATTTCGCAGTCAAATGGTAACATTTGACGCCCGCGACAATGCGAAAAAGCAAAGGGTCGGCGCAGTCTGCGCCACGGGTTCGGCTGCAGGGCGATCAGGCGAACTGCATCTTCCGTCATTGCGAGGAGGCGCAGCCGACGAAGCAACCCCGATGTTGCGTGTGAGCGGTCGGGGTTGCTTCGGCTTCGCCTCGCAATGACGGAATACGCAGTTCGCCCGATTGGCCCTGGGTTCAGCCGCCGTCCAGCGCGGCGCGCATCCGGGCCACCGCGTCGTCGATCCGGTCGGGGTCGGCCAGCAAGCTGCCACCCAGCAGAAACACCGCGTCCTCGCCATACATCGCCGTCATGTCGGCGGCGCGTTCCACGCTCATCCCGCCGCCGGGGCTGGGCAGGATCGGCTTTCCGTGGCCTGCGGGGGCGCGGCAGGCATCGGCGATCTGGCGACAGGCGGCGGCCGAGAACCCGAACCGGCCGCCCACGTTCGGGAATACCGAAATATCGGCCCCCGCCAGCCGCTGGACGGTGCCGAACAATGTGCCGTGGTCAAAGCCGTTGTCGGGTGCCAGCACCCAAGCGCCCAGGAACGCCGGATGGGTCATCACCGGCAGGTTCAGCCCCGCGTCGCGGGCGATGCGCGCCACGGTGCCGAAACCGAACAGGCCGGGCATGACGATGATGCCGCCCGCACCCGCCTCGCGCGCGAAATGCAGGTTGTCCTCGATTTCATCCGCGCGGCCCGAGAGGTTGGGGAAATAGAGCGCATGGCGACCGCTGCGCGCGTTCTCCTCGGCCACCACATCGGCCACGGCGCGCACGCGGGCGCGGAACGGGGCGGCGGGCTGGCTGGCGAGGCCGTGGTCCTCTTTCACGATGTCGGCGCCACCGCGCACGCAACCGGCGGCGAGGCGGGCGAAATATTCGGGCGGCATCCCCATCGGTTTCAGCACCGGCGCGATCAGCCCGCCGCGCGGGCGCGCGCAAAGCCGCCGGATGCCCGCGATCCCGAACCGGGGCCGGGGCAGGGTGGCGGCCATTGCCGCGCCCGGCGCGATCCCGGTGACGCGGATCCCCTGCTGGATCGAGGAATTGCCGAACACGACGTTGAGGAACTGCGTGACCTCGCCCCCCGCCGTGTCGGGCGAATAGGAGACCACCGCCCGCCACGCGCCGCCCTCGGGCGTGACCTGCTCGACCCGGCCCAGCATCACGTCCGCGACATAGCCCGCAGGCACCGCCGCGCGCGGGATTTCCACGGTCTGTTCGCGCGCCACCGCCTCGGCACGGCTGCGGGCCTCGGCCTCGTCCACCGCCTGCAGCCGGTAGGTGACGCGGAAGCGGTCGCTCACAGCGCCTCGGCCTTGGCGGTGGAATGGACCGCATCGACACGCGCGGCGGCCAGCGAATCCTCGTCGATGCCGGTGGCCTGCCCGGTCAGCCGCTCGACCGCCGCGACCAGTGCGGTTGCGTCCATGCCGTAATATTTCATCAGATAGGGCCGCGAGCCGCCGTGCGCATAGGTGTCCTGCAACCCCAGCCGGATCAGCCGCCGCGCCAGCCCGGCCTCGGCCAGCGCCTCGGCCACCATGGAGCCGATGCCACCCGCCACCAGGTGGTTCTCCATGGTGATGACGCCATGCTTCACCGAAGCCGCATGTTCGACGATCTGCGCCGCATCGAACGGCTTCAGTGTGTTGAGATGCAGGTGCCGCACCGACACCCCGGCGCGGCCCAGCGCGTTGCGGGCGCGGATCGCTTCCTCTGTCGTGATGCCCGCAGTTACCACCAGCACGTCGGACCCTTCCGCCAGCACCCGCATCTTGCCGATCTTCAGCGGCGTGTCGAACAGGCGCGGCACGGACCCCCGCAGGATGCGGACGTAAACCGGGCCGTCGACGGTATCGGCCTCGGCCACCACCGATTCCACCTCGGTGGCGTCGCCGGTTTCCAGCACCGTCATGTTGGGGATGGTGCGCATCACGGCGATGTCCTCGATGGCCTGATGGGTCATGCCGCCGGGTGTGGTCACGCCGGGCAGAAAGCCCATGAGCCGCACCTTGCGGCGCGGATAGGCCACCGAGGCCATCAGCTGGTCGTAGGGCCGCCGGTAGAGGAACACCCCGAAGGAATGCAGGAACGGCCGGAACCCGGCCAGCCCCAGCCCGCCCGCAAAGCTGAGCATGTTCTGTTCGGCCATGCCCAGTGACAGGAACTGCTCCGGGTGGCGGTCGCGGAAGCCGTCGATCTCGCAGCTCGAGGTCAGGTCGGCGGACAGGCACAAAACCTCGGGGTGCTGCACCGCGTAGGATTCAAACGCCGAGGCATAGGGGCGGTTCACCATTTCCATGTCAGTTCTCCCCCAGATCGACCGGCGCGATGCCCAGTTCCGCCGCAATCGCCGTGTTCATTTCCGCGCGTTCTTCCGCCGTCCTGAAGCGGACGTAATGCAGGCGCGGGAAGCGGCGGCGCAGGAATTCCATGCCGTGGGTCGGGCTGGAATGGGCCAGGATGATGAGGGGCTGGCCTTCATGCGGGGTGGCCTTGGCCTGCCGCAGCGCCGCCACGTCATGGGCGTCGACCTCGGCCACCACGGCGCCGAAGTTGCGCAGCTTGGTGGCGATGTCGCCCACCTCCATCACGCTGTCCATGGCGCCGTCGCATTGCTGGCGGTTCACGTCCATGATCGCCCAGAGATTGTCGATCTGGTGGAAGGCGGCGGCCTGCACGGCCTCCCAGGTCTGGCCCTCCTGCACCTCGCCGTCGGACATGAAGACGCAGACCTCGCCTTCCTCGCCCTTCTTCTTGCGGCCCCATGCCAGCCCGGCGCCGGTGGACAGGCCGATGCCCAGCGTGCCGTTGTGGACCTCCATGCCCGGAGAATGTTCGGCGCCGATCATCTCGACCGACGAGCCGTCCTTGTTGAACATCTCAAGCCCCTCGGGTGCCATTCGACCCACCTCGATCAGGCAGGCATAGGCGACCAGCGCGTAATGCGCGGGGGCGATGAACAGGCGGTCATGCACGACGTCGAAGGGGCCGTTGTAGCCTGCGCCGGTGCGGTATTCGGTGTTTTCGGCCGAGGGCACGCCGGAGAACGGCGGCGGGATCATCGGCATGGTCGAGGGGCCGAGGTTCAGCGCCTCGTTGTAAAGGAACGCCAGTTGTTCGGCAGCGGATGCCGCCTGGCTGAGATAGCCGCCGTTGTTGCGGATCGTGTGTTCAAAGACGCGGGCGCGGATGGCGTGGGCGATCTCTTCGGTGGTTCTCTCGTTGCGCAATGTCCCCTCCATCAGCAGACTTGCGCCCCGGTCCGGGGTCCGGGGCGCGTGTGTCAGGTCAGGCCCGGCGGGTCAGCGCGCGGGCAGCGGCATCCAGTCGGGCACCACGACATCGGCATGGGCGAAGGCCGGGAGCTTCTCGCCCAGTTCCTCCATGTTCGAGATGTCGAGTTCGTTCAGCATCGCCTGGGTAATCATCGTCGGCGGCACGATGACGTTGTGGCCGGGGTCTTCGCCCGCCATCATCATCGCCAGCGCCCGCACCGAGACCTCGCCCACGACGGCGGGGTTGGTGGCGGCGGTGGCCTTCCACGACGAATCCGGCTCGCGCATCAGAGCGATGTCGGCGGTCGAGATGTCGGCGGCGTAGATCGAAATCTGGCCCGACATGCCCGCTTCATCGACGGCGATCTTCACGCCCTTGGCGAATTCGTCATAGGGGGCGAACATCACGGTGATGTTGGGGTTGGCCGACAGCACCGCACGGGCCTGGTTGGCGACCGAGTTGGCAATCGGGTTGTCGAGCGTGCCGAACATCGCCACCTGGTCGATGCCGGGGTTGGCGGCCTTCACCTCTTCCCAGACCTCGTTGCGGCGGTCGAGCGGCGCGATGCCGGGGACATAGACGTAGCCCGCGACAAAGCTGTCGCCGTTGTCCTCGAGCGCGGCGGCCAGCGACAGGCGCGCAAGGTCGTGGTCCGACTGCTCAATCTGCGGAATCCGGTCGTTCTCCACATCCACGTCGAAGGCGACGGTCGGGATGCCGGCATCGACGGCGCGCTGGGCGGCCTCCTGCATCGATTCGGTCAGCCCGTGCTGGATGATGATGCCGTCGACGCCCAGCGCGATGGCCTGGTCGACCATGTCGGCCTGCAGCGCCGCGTCCTGGCGGCTGTCGAACACCTGCAGGTTCACGCCCAGAGCGGCGGCCTGCTTTTCCACGCCCGAAAGATAGGCCTGGAAGAAGTCGCCGGTGGACAGGTAACGCACCAGCGCGATGGTCACCTCGCCGGGGTTGTCGAATGGCGCGGGCTGCGCCAGTGCCATTCCGGGGACCAGCGCGATGCCGCCCAGAAGTGCGCCGAAGGTCCGTCTGGAGATCATGGTATCCTCCCTTTCTCCGTAGTGCCGTTGTTTTCGCGGCTCAGCCGCGCCCGATCCGCCCGGAGAGGGCGAAGGTGAAGACGAGCGCGACGACCAGCACCGCGCCCTTGATGAAATCCTGCGTGTAATAGGGCGCGTTCAGCATCGTCAGCCCCTGCAGAAGCACGCCCACGAACAGCGCGCCGATGGCGGTGCCGAAGGCGTTGGGCCGCGCGGCGCCCAGCACCGCATAGCCGATCAGCGCCGCGCCGACCGCATCGAGCAGCAGGTTGTTGCCCGACCCCACGTCGCCGCGCCCCAGCCGCGCCGCCAGCAGGATGCCGCCGATCGAGGCGGTGACGCCCGAGATCACATAGGCAAGGATGCGGTAGCGGTTGACGTTGATCCCCGCCAGCGCCGCCGCCTGCGCGTTCGATCCTATCGCATACATGACGCGGCCATGGCGGGTGCGTTCGAGAAATACCCACATCAGCGCCGCGATGATGACGAGGAACACCACCGACAGCGGCACCAGATCGGGCAGGACGAAATCGATCCGGTAGCGCCCAAGCATCAGGAAATTCGGCGAAAAGGTGCCTGTGGCGGTGCTGCCGTCCTTGAGCACCATGCCCGTCGAGATCGAATTGCCCTCGGTCGGGATGCGCTGCAATCCGATCAGCAGGAACATCATGCCCAAAGTGGCCAGCAGGTCGGGAATCCGGCCCTTCACGATCAGCAGCCCGTTTATCAGGCCGACCGCCGCCCCCATCGCCAGACACAGCGCCACCGCGACGAAGGCGCCCAGGCCCCAGACCACCTGCACATAGGCCGACAGCATCAGCGCCGAGGTGGCGACCGAGCCGATGGACAGGTCGAACCCGTCCACCACCAGCGTCGCGGTGACGCCCAGCGCGAGGATCCCGGTGATCGCCACCGATTGCAGGATGAAGACCGCGCTCTGCGGGGTCATGAAGGCGGGCTTGGCGATGGAAAACACCACGATCAGCGCCGCCATCAGGACGAGAAACCCGTAGCGGATCGCCAGCGCGGTGAAGGAGGATGCGGATTTCATGCCGTCTTTTCCATGGCTGGCCCGGTGCCTGCGACCTCGGCCGTCAGTTCGGCAAGGTCGATGTTCTCGTTGCGGTGTTCGCCGATGATGGTGTGCTCGCTCATCACCAGAATCCGGTCGGCGACTTCCAGCGCCTCGTCGAGTTCGGTGCACAGCACCAGCGTCGCGCGGTTCCCGGCGCTTTCGCGGATGCGGCGCCCGATGTCGCGGCGGGCGCGGATGTCCACACCCTGGAAGGGTTCGTCGAGGATCAGCAGCCGCGAGGCTTCGGCCAGCCAGCGCCCGACGACGACCTTCTGCTGGTTGCCACCCGACAGCGTCAGGATCGAATCGCGCGGCCCCTGGCAGACCACGCCCATCGTGGCGATGGTGGCATCCGCCGTGGCGCGTTCCGACCGCCCGCGCATCAGCGCGAATGTGCCCGAATGACGCCGGGTGAAGGGCAGCGACAGGTTCCGCTGGATGTCGAAATCGGGGATCACCGCGTTGGAGCGCCGGTCCTTGGCGGCCATGAACACGCCTGCCGCCACGGCGGCGCCGGGGTTGGCGGGCCGGTGGGGCCGTCCGTCAAGCATCACCTCGCCCGCGACCGGGCGGGCCAGACCGAACAGCACTCCGGCCAGCGCGGTCTTGCCCGAGCCGACAAGGCCCGCAATCGCCACCACCTCGTTTTCGTGCAGCGTCAGGTCGAAGGGCCGCGCCTCGGGGCGCAACTGCAGGCCGCGCAGTTCCAGCACCGGCGCGCCGGGCGCCGGGATGGCGATGTCCATCTCGGCGATCTCCTGCCCGAGCATCGCCCGCACCGCGCCCGCGTAGTCGAGCGGCTGGTCCTCGAACAGCCCGGCGATCTGGCCGTCGCGCATCGACACGATCCGGTCGGCCAGACGGCGGATGTCCGACATGCGGTGCGAGATGTAGAGGATCGCCACGCCGTCGTCGCGCAGCCGCTCGATCAGGGTGAACAGGCGTTCGGCCTCGGCCATCGACAGCGACGAGGTGGGTTCGTCGAGGATCAGCAGCTTGGGCTTCTGCGCCATGGCCCGCGCGATGGCGACAAGCTGGCGGTCGGCCAGCGACAGCCCCGCGACCGGACGGCCCACGTCGATCTCCAGCCCGACGGCGGCGGCGATCTGCCGCGCCTCGGCGCGCATCCGGCGGGTGTTGAGGAACACCGCCCCGCCCTCGGCCAGCGAATCGAGCAGCAGGTTCGAGGCCACGTCGAGATCGGGCACCACGCCGTCGTTGATGTTCTGATGCACGGTGACGATGCCCGCCCGCAAAGCCTGCGCCGGGCTGGCGGGGGCGAAGGGCGCACCGGCCAGCAGCACCTCGCCCGCATCGGCGCCGTGGACGCCGCAGAGCACCTTGACCAGCGTGGACTTGCCCGCCCCGTTTGCGCCCATCAGCACCGTGACCCGCCCCGCAGGCAGGTCGAGGTCCACGCCGCGCAGCACGGTATTGCGGCCGAAAGCCTTGGTCAGTCCGCGAATGGTGACGGCACCGTTGGCCAAGATCGCCCCCCCGATTTCCGCTTACGCTAGCCGCCGCTGGTCATTTGTCAATAACATTTGACATATGCCGGATTTGTGGAAATCCTGCCCGCAAAGCCCGTGGGGGAGGAGACGATGACCACGCAAGATTATGCCGCCCTGACGCCCGAGACGCTGCCCCGGCGGCTGGGCGCGCTGCCTGCCCTTGTCGAGCGGCTCGGCCCTGCCGACGGCTGGACGGTGCGCGAGGTCGGCGACGGCAACCTGAACCTCGTGTTCATCGTCGAGGGCGCCAGAGCATCGGCGGTCGTGAAGCAGGCGCTGCCCTATGTGCGCCTCGTCGGCGATTCGTGGCCGCTGCCGCTGAAGCGGTCGTTCTTTGAATACAACGCGCTGGTGCGCCACGAGGCCCGCGATCCGGGTTCGGTGCCCGCGATCTACCACTTCGACGAGACGCAGGCGCTGATCGTCATGGAATATCTCAGCCCCCACATCATCCTGCGGCAGGCGCTCATCAACGGGCAGCGCGTGGCGGGGCTGGGGCGGCGGCTGGGCGAATTCTGTGCCCGCACCCTGTTTCGCGGCTCGGACCTGTCGCTGCCCACAGCGCAGAAGAAGGCCGATGTGGCGCTGTTCTCCGGCAATGTCGAAATCTGCGACATCACCGAGAATCTGGTCTTTTCGGACCCCTATTTCGCCGCGAAGATGAACCACCACACGCCGGGCCTTGACGGCATCGTGGCGCGGCTGCGCGCCGACCTGTCGCTGAAGGTCGCGGCGCAGCATCTGAAACTGGCCTTCACCAGCCGCGCCGAGACCATGCTGCACGGCGACCTGCATACGGGTTCGGTGATGGTGACCGATACCGAAAGCCGGGTCATCGACCCGGAATTCGTCACCTACGGCCCGTTCGGCTTTGATACCGGCATGTTGATCGCCAATTTTCTCATGGCGTGGTTCAGCCAGAACGGCCACGAACAGACCCAGGGCGACCGGGCCGGGTTCAAGGACTGGCTGCTTTCGGTCACGCAGGAAATCTGGGAGGTGTTCGCCGCAGAATTCGCCCGGCTGTGGCGCACGGAACGCACCGGGATTCTCTATCAGGCGACCCTCTACGAGGATCAGGGCCACGCGCTGGCGTCCGAACAGGCGCTGTCTGACCTGCTGGGGCAGATCTGGCGCGACAGCCTGGGCTTCTGCGGGGTCGAGATGCACCGTCGCATCCTTGGCCTCGCCCATAACGCCGATTTCGAGAGCATCGCCGACGAAGGCATCCGCGCCGGTTGCGAGGCCCGCGCGCTGGCCATGGGGCGGCAGTTGATGCTGGGCGCGGGCGCGATTCACGGCATGGATGCGGTCCTCGCCATGGCGCGGCGCATGGACGGGGAGGATCACCTGTGAAGATCGACGGCAAACCCTACCGCACCATCTGGCGCGACGATGCGGGCGTGGTGCAGGTGATCGACCAGCGCTGGCTGCCGCATGAATTGCGCATCGTGCCCCTGCGCACGCGCGCCGACTTTGCCCGCGCCATTGCCGAGATGTGGGTGCGCGGCGCGCCGCTGATCGGGGCGACGGCGGCCTGGGGCATGGCGGTGCAGATGGCCGATGATCCCTCCGATGCCGCGCTGAACGACACCTGGGAGGTGCTGCACGCCACCCGCCCGACCGCGATCAACCTGCGCTGGGCGCTGGACCGGATGCGCGCGGCGCTGGCGCCGCTGCCGCCGGGCGAACGCGCCGGGGCGGCGGCACGGCTGGCCGAGGAAATCTGCGACGAGGACGTGGAGATCAACCGCCGCATCGGAGAGCACGGGCTGCAGATCATCCGCGACATCGCCGCCCGCAAGGGCGGCAGGCCGGTGAACATCCTCACCCATTGCAACGCCGGATGGCTGGCGACGGTCGACTGGGGCACCGCCACCTCGCCCATGTATCACGCCTACGAGGAAGGCATCCCGATCCATGTCTTCGTCGATGAAACCCGGCCCCGCAACCAGGGTGCGCAACTGACGGCATGGGAGATGCACTCGCACGGCATCCCGCATCACCTGATCGTCGACAACGCGGGCGGCCACCTGATGCAGCACGGCGAGGTCGACATGGTCATCGTCGGCACCGACCGCACCACCGCGCGGGGCGATGTCTGCAACAAGATCGGCACCTATCTCAAGGCGCTGGCGGCCAGCGCGAACGGGGTGCCCTTCTATGTGGCGCTGCCCTCGCCGACCATCGACTGGCGGGTGCATGACGGCGTGCGCGAAATCCCCATCGAGGAACGCGACGGGCGCGAGGTGACCCATGTGCAGGGCCGCGCGGCGGACGGCAGCATCGCCGATGTCCTGATCTCGCCCGAGGGCACCCCGGCGCGCAACCCGGCCTTCGACGTGACGCCCGCCGAACTGGTCACGGGACTGCTGACCGAACGCGGCCTGTGCCCCGCGTCCGAGGCGGGCATGGCGGCGATGTTCGGTGATCTGAAGGCGGCGGCTGGGTGAGGGTCTTGTTTTCCTCGCAATGACGGTGCTTCTCTCACCCCGCCAGCAGCGCCTCGGCAACACTGGTGCCGGTCACCAGATGGGTGACATAGCCGCCCCGGATCGCCGCGCGCGTGGCCTCGACCTTGTCGAGGCCGGGGGTGACCAGAATCCCCGTCTCCAGCCCGACCAGCCGGGGCAGGGGGATGCCGATCATCCGTTCCTCCATCGGTCCCGGAATCTGGCGCCCGTCCGCACCGATGAACCGCCCGCAGATCACCCCGACCGCGCCCTGCGCCACATACCAGTCAAGATCGGCGCGGCTGGCCAGTCCCGACAGCACGATATGGCTGTCCGCGCAGGCGGTGCCGACCGAGAACAGCAGCTTGTTCACGCTTTCCAGTTCGGCAAGCTGGCTCTTCAGGATCGGCTCCTCGCGCAATTCGCCCGCCAGCGCGGCGCGGCTGAGGATCGCGGGCGTGTGCAGGTTCAGGCAGCGCGCACCCAGCCGCTGTGCCAGCAGCGTCGAGCAGGCTTCGGTGGTGAACCCGTAGGGTGTCGCCATCGACCCCACCAGTTGCAGCACCACCAGCCCCGCGACGGGGCGCGATTCGACCCGTTCGGCGATCTCGTAGACCGTGCGGCCCCAGGCGACCCCCAGCCGGTCGCCCGGCGCCACCAGTTCCGGCAGCCACAGTGCGGCGCCCTTCACGACCCGCAGGAAGCCCTCTTCCTCGCCCGTGCCCTCGTCGGGGACCACGAAGGCGGCGCTCAGGCCGAACCGCTCGGTCAGTTCCAGCGCGAGGCGATGCGTGGTGAAGCTCGGCGAGGCCATGGTGATGCGGATGAGGCCGCGTTCGCGGGCCTCCTGCAGGTAGTTGACCACGGTGGCGCGCGAGATGCCCAGTTCTTCGGCGATGTCGCGCTGGTTCAACCCGTCCTGATAATACATCCATGCGACCTGAATGACCGCATTCTCGCCGCTCGCCCGCGCACGGGTGCGGCGCCGGAGGGGCTGGTTCATGGCACAACCTGCATCTGACGTTTGACAAGTGTAGGTGACAAAAGTAGAAAAGTCGAGCATCAACCGTCGGCGGCATACCCGGTCGGGGCCGTGGATGCCTCCGGCGGGAGTATTTTTGCAAGGATGAAAGCGCAGCCCGTTTCATCCTTGCCCAAATACTCCGGGGGAGGCCCCTCCGGGGCCAGGGGCAGCGCCCCCGCGCCGCAGGTGAAGGGAGAAGCCGATGGTCGCCGATCTGTGGGATGATGCCGAAGCGCGCGCGATGGCGGATGCCGCCGGACCCGACCCGCGCGCCCGCGCGCTGGCCCTGCGCGTCTACACGTCGCGGCTGATCGGGCGCGACCCCGATCTGGTGATGCACGGCGGCGGCAATACCTCGCTGAAATCGACGGCCACCGACATCTTCGGCGACGAGGTCGAGGTGCTGCATGTGAAAGGCTCGGGCTGGGATCTGGGCACCATCGAGGCGGCGGGCCTGCCTGCGGTGCGGCTTTCGCCGCTGCTGCGGTTGCGGGCGCTCGAGCGGCTGTCGGACGAGGACATGGTGGCGGTGCAGCGCCTGAACCTGCTGGACCCCGCCGCGCCCAACCCCTCGGTCGAGACCCTGCTGCACGCCTGGATTCCCCATCCGGTCATCGACCACACCCACGCCACCGCCTTCCTGACGCTGGCCAATCTGCCCGAAGTGGCGGCGGCCACGCGCGAAATCTTTGGCGACCGCCTGACGCTGGTGCCCTATGTCATGCCGGGCTTCGCGCTGGCGCAGGCGGCCGCGCTTGCCTATGAGGCCAACCCCGAGGCCGAGGGCCTGCTGCTGGTGAACCACGGTCATTTCGCCTGGGGGGCGGATGCGCGGTCCAGTTACGCGCGCATCATCGAACATACCGCTCTGGTCGAGGACTGGCTGGCCCGGCGCCGCCCCGCGCCCCTGCACCCGGTGGCGGCGCTGCCGGTGGCCGATGTCGCGCCGGTGCTGGCCGCGCTGCGCGGGGCGCTGGCATCCTGCCTGCCCGACGACGCCGCGCTGCCGGTCCTTGACCTGCGCGCGGGCGAGGACGAGCGCGCCTTCTGCGCCCGGCCCGATCTTGACGATCTTGCCGCGCGGGGGGTGGCGACGCCCGACCATGTGATCCGCACCAAGGGCTGGCCGCTGGTGGTGCATGACCGCGCGCCCGAGGCGATGCGTGCCGGGGTGGCGGCCTTTGCCGACCGTTACCGGCGCTATTTCGACACCCATGCGCCGCAGGCGAACGGGCCAAGGACCATGCTCGCGCCGATGCCGGGCTCGGTCTGGATCGAGGGCGTCGGCATCGTCGGTGTCGGGGCCAGCGCCGGTGCTGCGCGCATCGCCGCCGACATCGCCTGCCAGTCGGCCCGCGTGCGCGCCGACGGCGAGGCGGCGGGCGGCTTCCGCCCCATCGGTGATGCCGACCTGTTCGACATGGAATACTGGTCGCTGGAACAGGCCAAGCTGGGCAAGGGCCGCCCGCCCGCGCTGCAGGGCCGCGTCGTGCTGGTGACCGGCGGGGCCGGAGCCATCGGGCTGGCCACCGCCCGCGCCTTTGCCGCGCAGGGGGCGAGCCTGTTTCTGGTCGACCGCCCCGGCGCAGCGCTGGATGCGGCACTGGCCGCGCTGGGCGGCGACCATGCGGGCCACGGCGGCGACATCACGCAGCCGGGTGCCGCCGGGGCTGCGGTTGCCGCCTGTGTCGCGCGGTTCGGCGGGCTGGATATCCTGGTCTCGAACGCGGGCGCGGCAGTGACGGGGGACGTGGCGACCCTGCCCGACGCCACGTTGCGCGACAGTTTCGAGCTGAACTTCTTCGCCCATTTCGCCTTTGCGCAGGCGGCGGCGGCGGTGTTCCGGGCGCAGGGTGCTGCGCGCGGTGCGCGCGGGGCCGAAGCAGGGCAGATGCTGTTCAACGTCTCGAAGCAGGCGGTGAACCCCGGCCGGGGCTTTGCCGCCTACGGCCTGCCCAAGGCCGCGACCTTCTTTCTGGTCCGGCAACTGGCGCTGGAACTGGGCGCCGAGGGGGTGCGCGTGAACGGCATCAACGCCGACCGCATCCGTTCCGGCCTGCTGACCCCCGAGATGATCGCCGCGCGCAGCACCGCGCGCGGGGTGGACGAGGGCGCCTACATGGCGGGCAACCTGCTGCGCGCCGAGGTCGAGGCCGGGCATGTCGCCGATGCCTTCGTGATGCTGGCGCAGGCCGCCCGCACCACCGGCCATGTGATGACGGTGGACGGCGGCAATATCGAGGCGGCGCTACGCTGACAGCGCCGCGCGCAGCGCATCGAGGCTGGCGCGGATCGCCGGTTCGGGATCGGGCAGGTCGAGCACCTCGATGGCGAAGGGTTCGAGACTGACCGCGCCCGCGTAGCCGCCCGCAAGCAGCGCGTGCAGTTGACCGATACTGTCGAGCCGGTCGGCGCCGCCCGCATGAATCCGGTCGCTGTCGCGCAGGGCCTCGCGGGCGCGCCCGTCGGGCCGCACCCCCGAGACATGCACCAGCCCGGTGCGGCGCGGATAGAGTTCGTCCTCGTCGGCGAGATAGTGGTGGAACGTGTCGTGGAGCAGGTCGAACACGTCCCAGCCGCCCGCTTCCTCGATGGCGGCGATGGCCTCGCCCTTGGTGCGCAGGGACGATCCGGGCAGGCCCAGCGGCTCGAGATGGCCGCGCAGGCCCCGGTCGCGCAGCACGGGCGCCAGCGATTCCAGCGCCGCGACCACCCGCGAATGGGCAACGGCGGTGCCGTCGTTGCGTGGATACATGGCGATGCCCGCCGCGCCCGCATCGGCGGCGTAATCGGCCAGCGCCACCGCCCTTGCGGCGATGGTGTCGTCGAGGCAGTTGAACGGATAGAGCGCGTTCACCGCGAGGATGTGCACGCCCTCGCCTTCGGCGATGCGGCGCAGTTCGGCGGCGGGCAGGGCATCGACCAGCGGCGCGCCGGTCAGGCCGTGGCGGACCTCGACCTCGTCCACGCCGAGGCGGCGCGCCATGGCGAAGAAGGCGGCGGCGGGCTGGCGGGGCGAGACGATGTGATTGAGGGCAAGGCGCATCGGGGAACCTCGTCTGGCGAATGGCGCGCCGGTGCAAACCGCCGCGACCGGGCTGCCTGACATGATGCCCGTCGCGCGCATTTGCGCAAGTGCGGCGTATCGCCCGCCAATGCAGGGCGCCCTGCCGGGTGCGCGCGCCCCATGGTCCATGCCGCGCGCCCGTGGCACAATGGCGGCTCATCCGCAGGAAAGCACCCCATGCCCGGCATCGACCCCTCCCGCCCGTTCAGGCCCCTCAACATCGCCGTCCTCACCGTGAGCGACAGCCGCTCGGCTGCCGAGGATCGCTCGGGCGATCTGCTGGCGGAACGGGTGATCTCGGCAGGCCACCGGCTTGCCGCCCGCGCCATCGTCACCGACGAGCGCGCGCTGATCCGCGCGCAGCTTGCCCAATGGTGCGCGGATGCCGGCATCGACGTGGTGATCTCCACCGGCGGCACCGGCATCACCGGCCGCGACGTGACGGTCGAGGCGCATCGGGACATCTACGAGAAGGAGATCGAGGCCTTCGGCCCGATCTTCGCCATGGTCTCGATGGAGACGGTCGGCACCTCGGCCATGCAGAGCCGCGCCACCGGCGGCGTGGCGCAGGGCACGGTCCTGTTCGCCCTGCCCGGCAGCACCGGCGCCTGCCGCGACGCCTGGGACCGCATCCTCGGCGAACAGCTCGATTCGCGCCACGGCCCGTGCAACCTGGTGACGCTGCTGCCAAGGCTTGAGGAACACCGCCGCTGAGGCGGCGCGAGGCGGCTGGCGACCCCGGCAGGATTCGAACCTGCAACCGGCCGCTTAGAAGGCGGCTGCTCTGTCCAGTTGAGCTACGGGGCCGGTGCCGTTCCGGCGGGTAGCGGAAATCCGGCGGCGGGGGAAGCGTGAAAGCGGCCGGGGTGGCGCGGGTTGCGGCGTGATCGGGGCAATCGGGTGCGCGGCATGTTTCGTCACCCGCGAGAAGCCGCATGTTCCGTCATTGCGAGGAGCCGAAGGCGACGCGGCAACCCCGATGTTGTGTGTGAGCGGTCGGGGTTGCTTCGGCTTCGCCTCGCAATGACGGATATTGTCGGCTTCACCACGCAATGACGGGATATGCCGCACGCCCGGTTACCCCTGGGTGGCGTGATTCCGCGCTTGAAATGCGAATCCGCTTCTGCGAGCGTCGGCGCGCCGGGCGCCGCCGGGGAGGGTGCGATCCCGCGCAGGGAGGGAGAACTGCACATGCGCCTTGTCATCGCCTCGCTGGGGCTGGCCCTGTCCCTTGCCGCGCAATCCGCGCTTGCGGACGATTCCTGCCGCTGGGCCAACGATCTCGAATGCGACGAGGCCCGCTATGGCGGCGGTGGCTACTGTGCCGCCGGGACCGACAGCACCGACTGCGCGATGCTGGCCGCCGGGATCAGCGACGATTCCTGCCGCTGGGCCAATGACGGCGAATGCGACGAGCCGCGCTACGGTGCCGCCCCCAACTGCACCGACGGCACCGATACCACCGACTGCCAGGCCGAGCTGAGCGCGCGCACGGCGCTGCTCGATCAGGTTCCCGCCGATATCCTCGCGCTTCTGGGCGACGATTCCTGCCGCTGGGCCTTTGACGGCGAATGCGACGACCCGCAGTTCGAGGGCGCCAACTCGCGCGCCTGCGAACGCGGCACCGACCGCACCGACTGCCGGGCGCTGGCCATCGGCGGCGACGATTCCTGCCGCTGGGCCAATGACGGCGAATGCGACGAGCCGGTGATCGGCACCGGCGCCTGCACGATCGCCACCGACGTGACCGACTGCGCCCCGGTCGTCTATCTGCGCGGGCGCGACAATTCCTGCTCGACCGCCTTCGACGGCACCTGCAACGAACCCGATGGCGGCGACGCAAGCTGCGCGGCGCTGACCGACACCGCCGATTGCGTCGGGCGCGGGCGGCCTGCGGGGGCGAACGATCATTACTTCGGCCGCGACGACCGCACCCTCGTCGACACCAGCCAGGAGCCGTGGCGGGCCATCGGCCAGCTCGAGGGCGACATCGGCTTCTGCACCGGCACGCTGATCGGGCGCCGCACGGTGTTGACCGCCGCCCATTGCGTCACCGACGACGGCATCAATCTCGATCTGCCCGACCGCTTCGTCGCCGGTCTCAACGATGCGGGCAATCTCGGCATCTCGGACGTGACCGGCGCCGTGTTCTCGCCCGGCTACGGCACCCGCCCCGCCCGCACCGGCCTGGGCGAGGGCAACGGCGTCGACTGGGCCATCGTCATGCTCGGCAAGCCTCTGGGCGACGTGGTCGGCTGGCTGCCGGTGCATGTGCTGACCGAGGGCGAGCTGCATCTGGTCACGATGGGCGGGCTGCTCGTCGCGCAGGCGGGCTATTCCTGGGACACCGGCAACAACCTGTCGGCCCATATCGGCTGCCGGATCACGCGCGTCTTTGCGGACAATACCTTCCTGCACGAATGCGACACGACGCATGGCGATTCGGGGTCGCCGTTCCTGCTGTCGCTCGATGACGGAAGCTGGGGCATCGTCGGGGTGGACAGCCAGTTCGCCGACCCCGAGGACCGCAACAGCACGTTCCTGTCCGGCAATCTCGCCGTCGATTCGCGCGCCTTCGCCAAGGCGGCCGCGACGGCGCTTGCCCGCGAGAATGACTGACGGCAGAACGCCCGGTGCAACCGGCGCGTCGATGCGGCTGCGCCTGCGGCTGGCGCTGGAGCTGTTCTGGCGCGCCCGCACGCTGCCCCTGCGCCTGCCGCACGACCTGCCGTTCGAGCGGATGCTGGCGCTGGCCACGCCGCCCGACGGCGCGCCGCTGCGCGGTATTGGAGCGGACGAGATCGCCCGGCGCGTCCATCGCGCCACGCGCCACCCGTTATTGATGCGCGACCGGCGCTGCCTGCGCGAGGGCGTGCTGTGCTTTCGCTTCCTGCGCATGGCGGGCTTTGATCCCCGCCTGCATTTCGGCGTCGACCCGGCGTCGCTGGGCAGGCCCCGGCTGGGCGCGCATTGCTGGGTGACGCTGGACGACCGGACGCTTGCAGGCGACCTCGGCGTGCCGATGGTCGCGCTGCATGTGTTCGGGGGCGATAGCATTTCGCAGGCAAACGGGAATGTTTGACGCCCGCGACAATGCGCGATGATAAAGAGTCAGAGCGGGTCGGCCGGGTCCATGAAAACGCGACCCGCCGGAAGGCCCCGTTCAGGCGGCCGCCACGACCGGCTCGGGCGCGGCGGCGGGGGCCGGGCGCGTCATCTTCTGGCCCAGCAGGCCCCAGAGGAAGCCGCCGGTGATCGCCTGCATCCCCATGGCCGAGAGCACGGCGACCAACGACGCGGCGCGGGTGATCGCCCCCGGTTCAAGCGGGCCGAAGCCGCGCGCGGCCCAGATGCCCACCGACACCGCCGTCGCCGCCAGCGCCAGCGCCAGCAGGCCGCCACCCGCCGTGCAGGCGCCTTCCACGGTCAGCCGCGCCCGCAGCCGTTCAAACCGCGCCGATGTGGGCAATAGCCCGGTGCGCACGGAAAACAGCCGCGCCAGCGCGTGAAACCAGATGAGCTGGAAGCCGGTGATGAGGAAGGTCGCCGCGAAGATCAGCGCCCCGGTATCGAGCGTGATCCGCCCCAGATCGAGCGGGCCGGCCATCAGCGGCAGGAACAGCATCGCCCCCAGCGCCATGAGCGCGAGGCCCGGATAGAGGAACAGGCTGAAGGGCGCGAAGGTCAACAGCAGCTTGAGGTGGCGCCAGCCGTCCCGCCAGCTTTGCAGATGGGGAGGGCGTGAACGCCCGTCCGGAGAAAGCGTCGTGGGAACCTCAACAATATTCAGATCCGACAGAGATGCGCGCATGACCATTTCGGACGCAAATTCCATGCCCGGACTGTCGAGGCCGAGCCGCTGAATCGCCATGCGAGAGAAACCCCGAAGCCCGCAATGGAAGTCCCTGATCGGGGTCTTGTAGAGCGTCCGTCCGATAAACGACAGAACCGGATTGCCGAGATACCGATGCAGCGCAGGCATCGCTCCCGGCGCGATCCCTCCCGCGAATCGGTTGCCCATCACTAGTTCCGCACCGCCGCGCAATTCCGCGACAAAGGCGTCAAGTGACGAGAAGTCATAGGAATCGTCGCTGTCGCCCATGATGACATAGCGGCCATGGGCTGCATCAATCCCTGCACTCAATGCCGCGCCATATCCCTTGCGCGGCGCCAGCACGACGCGGGCGCCAAGGGATTCCGCGATCTCGCGGCTGCCGTCGGTCGAGCCGTTGTCCGAGACCAGCACCTCGCCGTCGATGCCGCTGCGTTCGAGAAAGCCCTGCGCCTTGCGGATGCAGGCGCCCAGCGTCTCGGCCTCGTTCAGGCAGGGCATGAGGATGGTCAGCTCGGTCATGTTCGGCCCTCGATCAGTGTCATCACCGATTCAGACCGGCAAACAGGGCGGAGTTTGGGCGCGCATCGGGCGCAAACATGCGCCTTTCGCCTCGGGGACCGCGTGGGGGCCGGGGTGGGTCACAATTTTGACTGTTTCCGAAACTCAATAGGTCCGCGAAGTTCGCCCTTGTTCGTGCCCAGACGGAAACAGACCGCCCATGACCAGACGCCTTTCCGCCCTGACCTCGGTTCTCGTGATCTGCCTGCTGGGTGTCGTGGTGCTGCTCGTGCGGATGGTGATGCACTGGCCCGAGGTGCCGCAGCGGCTCATGCACGGCGACAACGACGACCTGATGCGGCTTGTCACCCTGCGCGACTGGCTGGGCGGGCAGGGCTGGTTCGATACGACACAATACCGGCTGCTGCCGCCCGAGGGCGTGCACATGCACTGGTCGCGCTACGTCGGTGCCGGGATCGCGGCGATCCTTGTCCCGGCGTCATGGGTGATGCCGATGGCGCAGGCCGAGACGGCGGCGCTCGCGCTGTGGCCCACGCTGCTCGGGGTGCTGGCGGTGCTGGTCGTCGGTCTGGGGACCGGGCGGCTGCTGGGGCGCGCGGCGGCCTTCGGGGCGGTGGCGATGTTTCTTGCCTGGGGCAAGCTCTACAACGAATTCGCCCCGGCGCGGATCGACCATCACAACGTCCAGATCCTGTGCGGGCTGGTCGTCCTCTATCTGGCGCTATTGCCCGGCCGTCCGGCGCTGCGCGGCGTGCTGGCGGCGCTGGCGGCGACATCGTCGCTGGCCGTGGGCCTCGAGATGCTGCCGTTCCTGGCGCTGGTCTGGCTGTCGGTCAGCGTGCTTCATGCGCTGGGGCGGGCCGAAGCCGGGCCGTGGCTGCTGGGCTGGGGCGCGACGGTCATCGTGGCGATGCCGCTGGCGATGGCCGGACAGGTGCCGCGCGCGGACTGGCTGGTGAATCATTGCGACGTTCTCGCCCCGCCGGTGCTGCTGCTGGCGCTGGTCGGCGTGACGGCGACCATGGTGCCGGTGCTGGCCGGAGGCAGGGTCCGGGGTGCCGTCGCAAGGCTGGGCCTGATGGCGGGGATCGCCCTTGTCGGGCTGGTGCTGATCTGGCCGGTCTTCGGCCCCTGTGCGTCAGGCCCCTATGCCGGGATCGCCCCCTCGACGCGCGAGATCATCGAGACCCGCATCCAGGAGGCGCTGCCCTTTATCACGGTGATGGTGAAAGAGCCGTTCCGCGCCGCCTATATGGCGCTGCCGCTGCTGGTGATCCTTGTGGCCTCGGTGCTC
The DNA here is from genome assembly GCA_019454835.1 of Rubellimicrobium sp. Classification (GTDB taxonomy): domain Bacteria; phylum Pseudomonadota; class Alphaproteobacteria; order Rhodobacterales; family Rhodobacteraceae; genus JADYZU01. The sequence continues at coordinate 1,495 of JACFNP010000003.1, read as the reverse complement.
GTGCTCCGGCGTATCCGCGACTGGCCGGAGACCACCGCCCGCGATGCCGCGATCATCGCGGCGGCCATCGCGGTCACGGGGCTGGGCTTTGCGTTCATGCAGTTGCGGGCCATCAACCAGGCCGCGCCTGCGGTGCCGCTGCTGACGGGCTTCCTCTTTGCGGCCTTCGCCCGGATGGAACGCGGGGACCGGCTGCGCGCGCCTGCCGCATTCGCGCTGGTGGCGCTCGTGTTCCTGCCGGGGGGCATCGACCATGCCGCACGCGCCTTTACCACGCCGCCGCAGATTCCCGGCCGTGACGGGCCGCGTGAATCGGACCAGTGCCGCTCGACCGAGACGATGGCGGCGCTTGCGGCGCTGCCCGCAGGATCGGTGATCTTCTCCGGCCTCAATCTGGGGGCGGCGATCCTGGCCTACACGCCGCAATCGGCGACCTCGGCCCCCTATCACCGCAGCGCCGATGCGTTCTGGAACGGGATCAGCGCGCTGCAGGACGAAGAGCGCCTTCACGCGGCGGTCGTCCGGTCGCGGGCCGATTATCTGGTCGTCTGCCGCGATTCGGTCGTCGAGATGGGGGCGCCCTTCATCCGCGGCATTGCCGAGGGCGCGGTGCCGGACTGGCTGCACGAGGCAGGCCGGGTCGGCGGGCAGGCGATCATCTTCCGGGTGCTGGCCGGGGAACCCGGAACATGACCCCGACCGCCCTTGTCCGCCACGCCTTGCGCGAAAGCCTGTTCCTGCGCTTCCTGCTGGTGGGCGGCAGCGTCGCCGTGGCCTATTCGCTGGCCACCACCCTCGTGACCATGGCCCTCCCGCTGCCTCCGGCGGTGCTGGCCGTGGCGGTCTGGGTCTGCTTCATCCCGCTCGGCTATGCCTGTCAGGCGCGGTTTGCCTTCACGGGCCGTACCGCCCGGCGCGGCGGCGGCGCGCTTTATGCCATGGCACAGGGTCTGAGCATGGGGATCGTCGCCCTTGCTGCATGGGCCTTAGCCAGCGGCGATTCCTGGGCGGATGTCGCGGTCTATCTGGGCGCATCCGCCATCGCGGCGGTGGCCAGCTATGTCATCAACCGGCGACTGGTGTTCGCAGGATAACCGCCTGCGGGCGGCCATGCGCGGGGCAATCGGGCGAACAGCATCTTCCGTCATTGCGAGGCGCGAGGCGAAGCAACCTCGACCGCTCGCACACGACATCGGGGTTGCTTCGTCGCCTGCGGCTCTTCGCAATGACGGAATTCGCGGGCGGCGGAATCATGTGAAACGAATGGTGCCCCAAGACGGACTTGAACCGCCGACCACCTATTTACGAAACAGGTGCTCTACCAACTGAGCTATTGGGGCCCGGCGCGCCTATAGCCGGGGGTTGGGGGCAGATCAAGAGACGGTTCGCCGCCGGGGCGGGCAATCGCATATACCTGCCATACGGCGCGCGGCCCGCAGATTTCCCCCTTCGGGCGTGCGCAGCACGCCCGGCGCCCGCCCCGCCCCCCAGGGCG
>JACFNP010000053.1 GCA_019454835.1 Rubellimicrobium sp. | reverse complement strand
GCCGCAAGCGGGCATCATGGGACCTGCGCTATCTGGAGAGCATTCTCATGGCTGATGTGGGGTGATTGGATTCGGGACCCTGAAGGGGCGGCGGGGGAGCCTTGACAGGCGGGCCGAAGAACTATCGAGTGAGGCGGCGCCGAAGGAAAAGCCGCAAGCTGTTCCGTCGGTATGGTTAAACAGGTGAAAACATGAAAGCGAAACCGATTTGTCTTGCTGGTGCTGCGGCAATGGTATTTTGGGCATCCCTCGCATCGGCGCAGGGCTTCTACTGCGCAACCGACAGCCTTGGAATTACCCGTTGCAGTGACGGCACGACATATTCGACAGATTCCCTCGGGATTACGCGCGACAATCGCGGGAACTCTTGGTCAACTGACTCCCTCGGGATTACACGGGGTAGTGATGGCAGCACGTATTCAACAGATAGTCTCGGGATCACACGTGACAACTACGGTAACTCTTGGTCGACCGACTCGCTCGGGATTACACGGGGAAGCAATGGAACTACTTGTTCCACTGACTCGCTTGGCATCATGCGCTGTTATTGAGCGAGCCTTAATTAACTCAGTCGCACCGAATAGCGCGACCTCACGACCCTGTTGATAAATGCGTTCAATCCTTTCCCCGCGTGGGCGAGACGCGCCATGTGCTCAAGGTTTGCCTGCCCTGCTGACAAGGACGTGTAGCGGTATTTCGCACCGTCCTTGAACTGAACGTCTATGTACGACTGCCCGATCTCGTATGCCTGCACCCCGGAGTTGTGGTCCCAGTCTCTGTATGGCGTCATCACAGCACCCTGCTACTACATGTGGCACTATTATAAGCGATGTTCGCTCTTCGTTCAAGATTGTTGGCAGGAAGATCAGGGCAATCGGGCGAACTGCCCTGTGCGGGCTAGCACGGCACCGCCGCCCGCAAATCCCGTCATTGCGAGGAGGCGAAGCCGACGAAGCAACCTCGATGTCGTGTGCGAGAGGTCGAGGTTGCTTCGGCTTGCGCCCCGCAATGACGGGATTCGCGGGCGGTGAGCGGATTGCCGCGCCTGCGAGGACGGGGGGCGGCACGGCGCACCCCCCGTGCAGTTGCGTTTCACAAAACCGGCACAAGCCCCTAGATAGGGGGGCGACCGCACCGCAGGCGGCAGTGGGCATAGTGATGATCAACTCCCTTTCGGGACGATTTCTCATCCTGACGACGCTCTTCGTGCTTCTGGCCGAAGGGTTCATCCTCTTTCCCTCTCTGGCCGCCTGGCGCGAGGATTACCTGCAGCAGCGGCTCGAACGGGCGCAGATCGCGTCGCTGGCGGTGCTGGCCGACGACATGATCGACGCGGAACTCGAGCGCGAGCTTCTGACCAATGCGGGCGTCTACAACGTCGTCCTGCGCCGCGACGACCTGCGGCAACTAGCGCTGTCCTCGCCGATCCCGGAACCCGTCGCCGCCACCTACGACCTGCGCGATGCGACGCGTACGGGTCTTATCGCCGATGCCGTCACGACGCTGTTCGACAGCGGCAATCGCATCATCCGCGTCATCGGCCAGCCGGTGCAGGGCGGCGGGCTGCTCATCGAGGTGACGCTCGACGAGGGGCCGATGCGCGAGGCGATGTGGGAATACGGGCTGCGCATCCTCACCCAGTCGGCGCTGGTCGCGGTGGTGCTGGCGGCGCTGCTGTTCGTGGCCGTGCGCCGCCTGATCCTGCGCCCGATCGGCAATGTCGTGCGCAGCATGGAAAGCTATGCCGGGGCGCCCGAGGATGCCCGCCTCGTCATCACGCCGCGCGCCCGCATCCACGAAATCCGCTCGGCCGAAGAGGCGCTGGCGCTGGTGCAGACGCAACTGACCGGGGCGCTGCGCCAGAAAGAGCGTCTCGCGCAACTGGGCGGCGCGGTGGCCAAGGTCGCGCATGACCTGCGCAACATCCTCAGCTCGGCGCAACTGTTTGCCGACCGGCTCGAGGGATCGGACGACCCGCTGGTGGCGCGGATGGCGCCGAAGCTGGTCGGCTCGCTGACCCGCGCGGTGCATCTGACCGAATCGACGCTTGCCTTCGGCCGCGCCGAGGAACCGCCGCCGCGTCTGGTGCGCCTGCCGCTGGCCATGCTGGTCGATGACGTGATCGAGGGCGAGCGGCTGGCGGCGGGCGAGCACGACATCTCGTTTTCCGAGGACGTGCCCGCCGCGCTGGTGATCCGCGCCGATGCCGAACAGTTGCACCGCGTGATCCAGAATCTCGTCCGCAACGCCCGTCAGGCGATCACCGCCACGGGCAGGGGTGGCGAGATCGCCGTGCAGGCCCGCGAGGACGAGGACGCATGGATCATCACCGTCAGCGACACCGGCCCCGGCCTGCCGCAGCGCGCGCAGGACCATCTGTTCCAGCCCTTCCAGGGTGGCACGACGCGCGGCGGCGCCGGGCTGGGCCTGACCATCGCCGCCGAACTGGTGCGCGGCCACGGCGGTCGGCTGGACCTGGGCCAGACCGGGCCGGACGGGACGATTTTCGTCATCCGCCTGCCGCGCACCGAAGCCGCCCTTGCCGCGCCCCCCGCCGATGCGGCCGAGTGAATTTCCCCGCCGACCCCCTTGCGTCCCCCGCCCGGCACGGCTACATCGCCCGCACTCTGCCGCGCGCTGGTAGCTCAGTTGGATAGAGTACTTGACTACGAATCAAGGGGTCGGGGGTTCGAATCCTCCCCAGCGCGCCAGTTACTTCGTATGCCGCGCATGGCGAACATCAGCATCATGGTTACCTGTAGGTCACAACGCACCTGGCCATGAATCTGTCGTAGCGGCTTTCTCGCGCTGTGCAGTGAACGATGGTCGTGTCAGGCGCTCGAAGGTCGCCTCCATGATCGCTACCTGGCCCAGCAGGACTTCACGTTGCGGCAGGATCAGCTTTGCGAACGGGCTGACCACATTCTCATCCCGGTTGCCGAGGTGGATGCAAGCGAATGAAATTGCACCCAGAATCGCCTCCAGCCGACGGCCATAGACTGGCTCATGGTGCGCCAGACGGTTTCGTATCTCATAGATCACATCAAGCTGCACGGCGACTTCCGCTCGGGTGAGGCTTTTGTTGGGGAAGGCACGTTTCAGGCCTCGTTTCCAGAGCATTGCTTCATACGATTCCGAAAACATACGCTTCCAGAAATGCATCGTGAGTTGAGCGACGATCTGGCCATCCGAAACCTGAATTGCACGCTGGCGCGCCACGGCAAGATCTTTATGTTTGAGAGTGTGGTCTTGCCCGTCCTTGAATGCCACAGCATCCAGCGCAGCCTTGTCGGGACCAGCCATCTTCGAGTAGGCGGCGCGCTGCGCGTTCTTCTCGGCCGTTTTTATCGCCCGCTTCTCAATATCCGACCAACGCAACGTTTCAGGCGGGTTTCGGAGCCAGTCCGGTCTTCCGAAGACTCTGTCAAGCTGCCTGCAAGCCACATTTCTAAGCGCGACCTCGATCAGGCTGGTGACGGCAAGGATTGCGGTGCCCATCGTCATCGTGGCTTGGTGCAGTTCGATCGCGTCCTCACGCTGCCCCGATCTGGTGAGGTCCAGAAACGTTCTGAGGCGTGGCGCCGACAGGAAGTCCGATATGTGAGATGCATCCTCGGCAGACAAAAATCTTGACATGGCCGGTGTCTTTCGGTAACGATCACGGCGAAACGCCGGGAACAAGGTCGGCAGCGCGCTCTGTCGTGGCGGACCCCCGGCGCTATAGCGAAGGCCACCCATAATGGGTGGCCTTTCTCATTTGTTTCTAGCATTTTTTCGCGGCCGGGTTGTTTTACAACGGTCATCTCGTGGCATGGTTGGCCTTGTCATCGCTTATCAAGCCGACTGGTTGTGCCGTCGATTCTTTTGGTTGATACGTCTGCACCGTCCTGGCACCCGAGAGATGCGGATCGGCACCCGCCGACCGCGAAACGCCTACCCTCCCCACCGCGCCGCCCATTCGATCAGCCTGCGGGTCGTGCGGCGCCAGGGGGCGAACAGCAGCGGCAGGGGCGAGAAGCGGTTTTCCAGCACCGCGCGTTCGTGGCTGAAGGTGCGGAAGCCGTGTTCGCCATGCGCCACGCCGAAGCCCGAGGCGCCCATGCCGCCGAAGGGCAGGCCGGGGTGCGAGAATTGCGCCACGGTCAGGTTCACGCCCGCGCTGCCCGAACTTGTGGCGGCGATCACCCGGCGCGCGAAGATGCGGTCGCGGTCGAAAACGTAAAGCGACAGCGGCACCGGCCCGCCGTTCAGCCGCGCGACAAGCGCGCCTTCGTCACTCCAGCTTTCCACCGGCAGCAGCGGGCCGAAGATTTCCTCCTGCATCAGGTGCGACTCCGGCGGCGCGTCCTCGACGATCAGCGGCGGGACGGCGCGGCCTGCGGGGGGCGGGCCGGTGGTCCGCGCGCCGCCCGCCTGCGCCTCGGCCAGCCAGTCGGCCAGCCGCACGGCATGGGTATCGGTCACGATCCGCGCGAGGTTCGGGCTGGCCGCGCCCGTGCCATAGGCGGCAACGACCGAGGCGCGCAGCGCGGCGACCAGCGCCGCGCGTTGCGAGTCGTGCACCAGGACATGATCGGGGGCGATGCAGGTCTGGCCCGCGTTGGCGAACTTGCCGAAGGTGATCCAGCGCGCCGCCGCCGCGACATCGGCGCCGGGGCCGACGATGCAGGGCGACTTGCCGCCCAGCTCCAGGGTCACCGGCGTCGGGTGCTGCGCCGCGCGCGCCATCACCGCGCGACCGACGGTGGTGCCGCCGGTGAAGAACACATGATCGAAGGGCTGGTCCAGCAGCGCCTCGGCCATCTCGCGCCCGCCCTCGCAGACCGTGACCAGCGCAGGATCGAAGACCTCGGCCACGATGCGGGCCACCAGCGCCGAGGTCGTGGGCGTCAGTTCGGACGGCTTCAGCACCGCCGCATTGCCCGCCGCCAGACAGGACACCAGCGGCCCGAGGCACAGGTTCAGCGGATAGTTCCAGGGCGCGATGATGAGGCAGGTGCCTTTCGGCTGCATCTCGATCCGGGCGCGGGTGCCCAGCAGCGCCAGCGTCGGGCGCGCCCGTCGTGCCCGCATCCAGCGGGCAAGGTTGCGGCGGGCGTGGCGGATTTCATGCGCGACCGGCAGGATTTCGGTAAGCAGCACCTCGGGGGCGGGCTTGCCGAAATCGGCGTCCAGCGCGGTGATGATGTCGCGTTCACGGTCGCGCAGCGCGCGGGCGAGATCGCCCAGCGCCTTGCGCCGCGCGGCAAGGCCGAAGGTCAGCCGCCGCGCGTCGCGGCCTGCCGCCTGCAGGGCAAAGGCTGCGGCGGCGCGGGCTTTGGCGTCGGGCGGCGGCCCGGTCACGGCGCCCCGCGCGCGGCCCTCGGCCCGAGTTCGGCCACCACCTGTTCGTAGACCCGGCGCTTGAACGCCACGACATCGGCGGCAAGATCATCCAGGGCCGACCAGCGCCAGACCGAAAACTCCGGCTCGGCGGTGGCGATGTCGATATCGGCATCGGCCCCGAGAAACCGCATCAGCACCCAGGTCTGCGCCTGTCCGCGATAGCGGCCGCCCCAGAAGCCGGGGATCGCCTCGGGCGGCAGGTCGTAGGTCAGCGGGCGCGCGGTCATGGCCTCGATGCGCACGAGGCGTTCGGCAATCCCGGTCTCCTCGCCCAGTTCGCGCAGGGCGGCGGTGGCGGCGTCCTCGCCCGGCTCGATCCCGCCCTGCGGCATCTGCCAGGCCTCGCGGTAGCGGTCGCGGCGCTGGCCGGTGAACACCCGCCCCGCGCGGTTGGCCAGCATGATGCCGACCGAGGGCCGGTAGGGCAGGCGGCTGATCTCGGCGGGGGTCATGGCGTCCCGCCGCCCGACTGCGCCAGCGTCGAGAGGCCCCGGATGATGTCGACCGCATAGGCAAGCTGGTAATCCTCGGCGCGAAGCTGCGCCGCCGCATCGGCGCGGTCGCGTTCGGCCTGGAGCTGCTGCAATTCGTCCTCGGTCAGCGAATTGTTCGAGAAGGCGCCGCGCAGGTCGGCCTCGTGGACACGTTCCTCGACGACACCGCTGCCGTCGCCGTCGCGCACCGGCAGCGGCTGCGGCACGACGATGTCGGGCGAGATGCCCAGCGCCTGGATCGAGCGCCCCGAGGGCGTGTAATACAGCGCCGTGGTCAGCCGCATCGCCGCATCGCCCTGCAGCGGCATCAGCGTCTGCACCGATCCCTTGCCGAAGCTCTGCGTGCCGACGACGACGCCGCGATGGTGGTCCTGCAAGGCGCCCGCGACGATTTCCGAGGCCGAGGCCGAACCACCGTTCACCAGCACCACCATCGGCAGCCCCTGCGCCAGATCGCCCGGCGTGGCGTTGAATCGGTCGCTCACCACGTTGTCGCGGCCACGGGTCGAGACGATCTCGCCCGCATCGAGGAAGGCGTCCGAGACCATGACCGCCTGGTTGAGCAGCCCGCCGGGGTTGTTGCGCAGGTCGAGAACGATGCCGTTCACCTTGTCGATGCCGCCTGCGGCGTCGATCTGCGCCGCCAGCCCCGCCGACATCTGGTCGTAGGTCTGGTCCGAGAAGGTGGTGATGCGCAACACCACGGTGCTGCCCTCAAGCCGGGCGCGCGCGGCGGTCAGCTCGATCATGTCGCGCACGAGGACGACATCGAACGGCTCGCTTTCGCCCTCGCGGGCGATGGTGATGGTGACCTCGGACCCGGCAGGCCCCTTCAGCAAGGTCACGGCCTGATCGAGCGTCATGCCCATCAGGTTCTCGCCGTTCACGGCGGTGATGTAGTCGCCCGCCATGATCCCCGCCGCATCGGCGGGGGTGCCGTCCATGGGCGAGATCACCTTGACCCAGCCGTCCTCCTGCGTGACCTCGATGCCGAGGCCGCCGAATTCGCCCTGGGTCTGCACGCGCATGTCGGCGGCGGCCTCGGCGGAGAGGTAGCTGGAATGGGGATCGAGCGACGACAGCATCCCGTTGATGGCGGCCTCGATCAGGTCGGAAGGTTCGACTTCCTCGACATAGTCGCTGCGGATGCGGTTGAAGACATCGCCGAACAGGTCGAGCTGCTGATAGACGCTCTGGTTCGCCGCCGCCTCCTGCGCGATCAGCGGTCCGGCGATCTGGGTCGTCAGCAGCAGGCCCAGAATCGTGCCGCTGCCCACGGCGATGGCGAGTGTCTTCATGATGCGTGTCCCTGTGGTGCCGTGTTCATCCTGCCGCAAACCAGGTCGCGGGGTCCGCGACAGCTTGCCCTTCCCTGACCTCGAGATAAAGGGTTTCCGTCTGCGCGAGCGCAGTTCCCGCGCCGCCTTCACCCAGAATTGCATCCGCATCCGGCGCGGCCCCCCCCATGAGACCCAGCGGCGTGCCCTCGGGCACGATCTCGCCGGTCTCGCCGAACAGTTCGGCCAGCCCGGTCATGAGGATCAGCACCTCGGGCGCGGGTTCGAGGATGACGACATTGCCCTGTCCCGGCAGCGGCCCCAGATAGCGCAGGGTGCCCGCGACCGGCGCGGTGACCAGCGCGCGCGGGCGCGTGGCGATCACCCAGCCGGGCCGCGCCGTGCCTGCGGCATCCGGCTCGCCCGCGCGGCGCAGCACGGTGCCGGTGACCGGCAGCGGCAGGCTGCCCTTGCGGTCCAGCGCGTCGGGAACGATGACGGCAAGGCTCTCGCCCACCGTGGCCGAAAGCCCGCCCGCCAGCGCATCGAGCGTGTCGGCCGCGGCGGTCAGCGCCGCCATGGCCTCGGGGTCTTCGGTGAAGCGGCGCGGCAGGTCGGTGCGCCCGGCGATGGCGCGGGCCAGTTCGGCACGGGCGCGTTGGGCCTGCGTCAATGCCTCTTCGACGCGGGCGCGGGCGTTGTCCTCGATGGCGGCAAGATCGGCGAGTTCCTGCAATTCGTCGCGCAGCGCGGTGACGCCGTCCTGCAGCGCGGGCGTCACGTCGGCAAGGATCATGCCCGACCGCGCGGTGCCCAGCGCGCCCTCGGGATGCAGGTGCAGCGCGGGGGCGGGCGTGTCGCCGATGGCGATGAGCACGGCAAGCAACTGCGCGATCTGCTCCGAACGGGCAGCCAGATCATCGGCAAGCACCTGCCTGCGCAAGGCGACCCGGCGCAAGCCCTCGCGCAGGGCGACAAGGCCGTCCTCGAAGGACCGCACCGCCTCGGTAAGCGAGGCGATGCGGTCGGCGCGGGTGTCGGCCGCCTCCATCAGCGCGGCGGCCATGGTGATGCGCTGCGCGGCGGCACGGGCGGCGGCGGCGACATCTTCTTGCGCCGGGGCGGGGGTGGCGAGGGTAAGCAGCAGCGCGAACGCCCACCGCCGGGGCACGGGCGGGCGCGGCCTCATCGCAGGATCAGGCTCTGCCCCGTCATTTCGGGCGGCAGCTCCAGCCCCATCAGGTCCAGCAGCGTCGGCGCGAGATCGGCGAGCCGCCCGTCGCGCAGCCGCGCCCCCGCCGGGCCGCCGACCAGGATGACCGGGACGTGGTTGGTCGTGTGCGAGGTGTGCGGCGCGTGGGTGACGGGATCGACCATCACCTCGCAGTTGCCGTGATCGGCGGTGACGATCATGGCGCCGCCCGCCTTTTCCAGTGCCGCCACGACGCGCGCCAGCCCGCGATCCACCGCCTCGCAGGCGGCGATGGCGGCGGGCAGGCTGCCGGTATGGCCGACCATGTCGGGATTGGCATAGTTGCAGACGATCAGGTCGTAGCCCTTCTCGATGGCGCCGACGAAGGCGTCGGTGACCTCGACCGAGGACATCTCGGGTTGCAGGTCATAGGTCGCCACCTTGGGCGAGGGCGCGAGGTGGCGATCCTCGCCGGGGAACGGCGCCTCGGCGCCGCCGTTGAGGAAGAAGGTGACATGGGGATATTTCTCGGTCTCGGCGACGCGGAACTGGGTCAGCCCGTGCGCGGACACCCATTCGCCGATGGTGTGGACGACCTGCTTCTTGGGATACATCGCCGGATAGAAGGCGTTCAGCTCGGCGGAATAATCCACCATGCCAAGCCGCGCCGAGAGATCGGGCGCAGGCCCGCGCGCCCAGCCGTCGAAGGCCGGATCGGCCAGCGCCGCAAGGATTTCGCGCGCCCGGTCGGCACGGAAGTTCAGGCAGAACAACCCGTCGCCCGCCGCCATTCCCGCATAATCGCCGATGGCGGCGGGCAGGATGAATTCGTCGGTCACGCCCGCGTCATAGGACGCGGCGACGGCGGCGGCAGCGGTCGGAGCGCGGTTGCCCTGTCCATGGGCGATCACGTCAAAGGCGGCACGGATGCGCTCCCAGCGGTGGTCACGGTCCATGGCGTAGTAGCGCCCCGAGACCGTGCCGATCCGCGCGCCCGCAGGCAGCCCGGCCTGAAGCCGGGCGATGAAGCCCGCCCCCGAGGTCGGCGGCACGTCGCGCCCGTCGGTGACCGCATGGACCACGACCGGGACGCCGGCGGCGCTGATCGCCTCGATCGCCTTTTGCAGGTGCAGGATATGCCCGTGCACCCCGCCGTCCGAGACCACGCCCAGCAGGTGCGCCCGCCCGCCCGCCGCCTTCACCCCGGCGATGAAGGTCTGCAGCGCGGCGTTGGCGGCAAAGCTGCCCTCGTCGATGGCGTGGTCGATCTCGCCGAGGTCCATCCAGACGATGCGGCCCGCGCCGATGTTGGTGTGGCCGACCTCGGAATTGCCCATCTGCCCGTCGGGCAGCCCCACGTCGCGGCCATGGGTGACCAGTTCGGCATTCGGGCAGGTTGCCATCAGGCGGTTGAAGACCGGCACATCGGCCAGGGCCGGGGCATTGGCGTCGCGTTCGGCGCGCTTGCCCCAGCCGTCGAGGATGCACAGGACAACGGGACGGGGCGCGGACATGGCGTGGCCTTTCGGATGCGGTAACAGTTCCAGTTAGGCGCAAGCGGCGCGCGGGGGAAGGGGGGCGCGATTCGCGGCTGCGTGGCGGGGCCGGGTGCGGGGCGGGCGGCGGGCCGGGAGAAGGAGGGCGAGAAAATTCGGCGGATGGTGGCGTAAGGGCATGAAATTAAACCGAATCTTAACCATCCGCCTCTAACAAATTTCTGGAAATTTGTTCAGCCAAATTTGGCAGGCGGCTGGATTTTAGCCAGGTTTTCCGCATACCCCCGCGCACCCCGCCCGCTATCCGCCCCCCGCCACATGCCGCCGAAACGCGCGTTTCAGCAGGTCCAGCTCTGCCCGCAGCAGCCCGACCTCGGCGCGGATGTCGTCGGCCAGCGCCGCGCCCGCGATGACCGGAACCGAGGCCAGCACCTCGCCGGTGCCCTGCACGGCGATCACCACCACCTGCACCTCGTCGCCGATCAGATCGGCGGGCAGCGCCACGCGCACGACCTGCTCGCCTGCCTGCGCCGTCACCGCCAGCCCCGGCAACACCCGGTCGTGATGCCGCGCCTCGAGCGGCGGCGGCGTGCCGCTGCCTTCCAGCACGCCCTCCCAGATCCCGGCCCGAAGCCGCGTCCGCACCAGTCGCCAGCCTGCCATCGCGCCCCCGTTTCAGATTTCGGCGCGCGGATAGCGCGCCAGCGTCAGATCGCCCAGCACGATGCGGTTCATCGCGGGCTTGTCGAAGATGAGATCGAGCCAGGCCGCCTCGACCCGTTTCTCGTTCAGGCGGGTATAGGCCAGGTCGAACTCGACCGTGACGCGGCCCGACGAGGCGGGCAGTTCGCGCACCTGCTGTTCGGTGTTGGGGCCGTGGCGGATGTTCAGCCGGGCGAATATTTCCGCCGCGCGCTCGGCGGCAAGGTCAAGCGCCAGCCCGACCAGATGCCGCCGCTGCAACCCGGCCACCGCGCCAGGCGGCAGGTCGATGGCGAGGCTCAGGAACGAGCCGTCGAAATCGAGCACGTCGAGCGCCAGCGCAAAGGCCGGGCCGTCCGCCGCGCCCTGTATCTGGCGCAGGGTCAGGCCGCTTTCGGCGCAATCGTGAAACAGCGTGATCCCGTCGCCGATCCGCGTCCGGCTTGCGGCGCCCGCCAGACCGGCCGGGCTGGTCGGGACATGCCAGAAGGGCGGGCGCCAGTGCCAGTCGGCGCCCGGAGGCCAGGGCGGGTCGCCCGCCCCGCCACGCGGCTGCGCAAGGCGCGCCCCCGCGCGCACCAGAAAGCCGTCGAGCGTGGCGCGCAGGGCCAGCGCCTGCCCGCTCTGGCGGCGCAGGTCGGCCAGCGCGGCGCGCTCCGCCCGCGCCGTCGCCCGTCCCCAGCGCGCCAGCGACCGCCGCTGCCACGCCCAGGCCAGGGCCTTTCCCGCCCGCGAACTGGCCATTGTTGCCCGATCCCCTTGCTGTGACCCGTCTCGGCGCAGAGTGGTGCCAAATTGTTGCCGGTTTGAAAACAGCCTTCATGCGCGGGCAGGGTCCGAAGCCCGCAAATCCCGCAACGAAGGCGCGCCCGGTGCCCCCGCGCGGGCCAACCGGGTGCGCGGCATATCCCGTCATTGCGAGGCGCAGCCGAAGCAACCTCGACCGCTCACACACAACATCGGGGTTGCCGCGTCGGCTTCGCCTCCTCGCAATGACGGAACATGCCGCGCGCACGACACCCCGCGACCCGTGATTGCATTTCGCCCGCCCGGCGCCTATCTCGAAACCCTGTGACCGTGACCGGGGTGCCGCTGCATGAACTGGATTTCCAACTACGTCCGCCCGAAGATCAACTCGCTCTTCTCGCGGCGCGAAGTCCCGGAAAACCTGTGGACCAAATGCGACAACTGCGGCCAGATGCTGTTCCACCGCGAACTCGCGGCGAATCTCAACGTCTGCCCGAACTGCGGCTTCCACATGCCGATCAGCCCGGCCGACCGCTTCGCGGCGCTGTTCGACGGCGGCGTCTATACCGAGGTCGCGGTTCCCGATCCGGTGCAGGATCCGCTGAAGTTCCGCGACAGCAAGCGCTACACCGACCGGCTGCGCGAGGCCCGCGCCAAGACCGGCGAAAAGGACGCGATGCTGGTCGCCGAGGGCGAGATGGGCCGCACCCCGATCGTCGCGGCCGCGCAGGATTTCAGCTTCATGGCCGGCTCGATGGGCATGTATGTCGGCAATGCCATCATCGCCGCCGCCGAACGCGCGGTGAAACTGAAGCGCCCGCTGGTGCTGTTTTCCGCCGCAGGCGGCGCGCGGATGCAGGAGGGCATCCTCTCGCTGATGCAGATGCCGCGCACCACCATCGCCGTGCAGATGCTCAAGGAGGCCGGACTGCCCTATGTCGTGGTCCTCACCAATCCCACCACCGGCGGCGTCACCGCGTCCTATGCGATGCTCGGCGACGTGCAGATCGCCGAACCCGGCGCGCTGATCTGCTTTGCCGGGCCGCGCGTCATCGAGCAGACCATCCGCGAGAAACTGCCCGAGGGCTTCCAGCGCGCGGAATATCTGCTCGATCACGGGATGCTCGACCGGGTGACCTCGCGGCTGGAGCTGAAGGACGAACTGGTGACGATCCTGCGGATGCTGCTGCGCCTGTCGCCGCAGGTCCGGGGCGACCTGCCGCCGCCCGAGGCGCCCGACGCTGGCACCGAGGCGGCGCCCGGCGGGAAATCCGCCGCAAAGCCTGCGGCGAAAAAGGCGGCTGGCCAGAAGAAATGAACACCACGCAAGGCTCCGACCTGATCCTGCAGCGGATGATGACGCTGCATCCGAAGATCATCGACCTCACGCTCGACCGTGTCGAACGGCTGCTTGCGGCGCTGGACCATCCCGAACGGCGGCTGCCGCCGGTGGTCCATGTCGCCGGGACCAACGGCAAGGGATCGACGCTCGCCATGATCCGCGCCGGGCTGGAGGGTGCGGGCGGGCGCGTGCACGCCTATACCTCGCCGCATCTGGCGCGGTTCCACGAACGCATCCGCCTTGCCGGGCGGCTGATCGACGAGGAGGCGCTGGCCAGGGTGCTCGACCGCTGCCTTGCGGCCAACGGGCCGGAACCGATCACCTTCTTCGAGATCACCACCTGCGCCGCCTTCCTGTCCTTCGCCGAAACCCCCGCCGACTGGACGCTGCTCGAGGTCGGCCTTGGCGGGCGGCTCGACGCCACCAATGTCGTCACCCCGCGCCTGTCGGTCATCACGCCGGTGGCGCTGGATCATCAGGGCTTCCTTGGCGACACGCTCGCGCAGATTGCCGGTGAAAAGGCCGGGATCATCAAGCGCGGCGTGCCGGTCGTCGTGGCGCGCCAGGAAGACGGGGCCATGGCCGTGATCGAGGCCGCCGCCGCCCGTCTGGGCGCGCCGCTGCTGGCCGAGGGCCAGCACTGGCATGTCGGCACCGAAGGCGGGCGGCTGGTGTTCCAGGATGAAAGCGGCCTGCTCGACCTGCCGCTGCCGGTGCTGGTCGGCCCGCATCAGGTGGCCAACGCCGGGACCGCGCTGGCGGCGCTGCGCGCGCTGGGCCAGGACGAGACCGCCTGCGAGGCGGCGGTGACGCGGGTGGAATGGCCCGCCCGGATGCAGCGCCTGTCGGGCAGGCTGGCCGCGCAGGCGGCGCCCTGCGAATTGTGGCTCGACGGCGGCCACAACCCCCATGCCGGGCGCGCGCTGGCGGCGGCGCTGGCGCAACTGCCGCCGAAGCCTCTGCATCTGGTCTGCGGGATGCTGAACACCAAGGATATCGACGGCTACATGGCGCCGCTCGCGCCGCTGGTGGCCGACCTGACCGCCGTGACGATCCCCGATGAGGCCGCGACCCTGACCGCCGACGAAACCGCCGCCCACGCCAGCGCAGCGGGGATGACCGCCGAGGTCGCGCCGGGCGTCGAACAGGCGATCACCGCCATCGCCGCCCGCGACCCCGGCAGCCGCATCCTGATCTGCGGCTCGCTCTATCTGGCCGGGCATGTGCTGCGGCTCGAAGCGTAGGCCCCGCCGCCCGCGTCCGGCGCTTCCCGACGCTCTGGCACTCGCCCCGCTTCTGGCGCTACCCTGCGCGCGAAGCCATGTCCCGCGCCAAGCCGCGCGGCCCGAACCCCGGAGGCCACCATGTCCACCCCCACCAACCTGCGCGACCTGCTGAAGAACCCCGACCTGCTGCGCGAGGACGCCTTCCTCGCGGGCGCATGGCAGCCCGCTGCATCCGGCGCCACGCTCGACGTGACCAACCCGGCGCGCGGCGATGTCATCGCGCGGGTGGCCGACCTGTCGCGCGCGGAAATCGCGCAGGCCATCGACGCGGCGCATGCCGCACAAAAGGACTGGGCCGCGAAAACCGGCAAGGAGCGCGCCCGCATCCTGCGCAAATGGTTCGACCTGATGATGGAGAACCAGGGCGATCTCGGCATCATCATGACCGCCGAACAGGGCAAGCCGCTGCCCGAGGCGATGGGCGAGGTCGCCTATGGCGCCTCCTATGTCGAATGGTATGGCGAGGAAGCGAAACGCATCTACGGCGAGACCATCCCCGGCCATATGGCGGATAAACGCCTGACCGTGATTCGCCAGCCGGTCGGCGTCGTCGCGGGCATCACGCCGTGGAACTTCCCCAACGCGATGATTGCCCGCAAGGTCGCGCCGGCGCTGGCAGCGGGCTGCACCTTCGTCGCCCGGCCTGCCTCGCTGACGCCGCTGTCGGCGCTGGCGATGGCGCGGCTCGCGGAACTGGCGGGGGTGCCTGCGGGGGTGTTCTCGGTGGTGCCGTCGTCGCGGTCGTCCGAAGCAGGCAAGGAATTCTGCGAAAACCCCAAGGTGCGCAAGATCACCTTCACGGGGTCCACCGAAGTCGGTCGCATCCTGCTGCGGCAGGCCGCCGGGCAGGTGAAGAAATGCTCGATGGAGCTGGGCGGCAACGCGCCCTTCATCGTCTTTGACGACTCCGACCTCGATGCCGCCGTTCAGGGCGCGATGCTGTCCAAGTTCCGCAACAACGGCCAGACCTGCGTTTGCGCCAACCGCATCTATGTGCAGGCCGGGGTCTATGACGAATTCGCCGCCAGGCTGAAGGCAGCGGTCGAGGACATGCGCGTCGGCGACGGGCTGGACGAGGGCATCGACCTCGGCCCGCTGATCGACGCGAAGGCGGTGGCCAAGGTTGAAGAGCACCTTGCCGACGCCCTGTCACGCGGCGGGCAGGTGCTCACGGGGGGTAAGGCGCTTGGCGGCCAGTTCTTTGCGCCCACGATCATCACCGGCGCGACGCCCGACATGCTGGTGGCGCAGGACGAAACCTTCGGCCCCTTCGCGCCCCTGTTCCGCTTCGAGGACGAGGCGGACGTGATCGCCCAGGCCAACGACACGATCTTCGGGCTTGCCGCCTATTTCTACGCGCGCGACCTGTCGCGGGTGGTGCGGGTGCAGGAGGCGCTGGAATACGGCATCGTCGGCGTGAATACCGGGATCATCTCGACCGAGCTGGCGCCGTTTGGCGGGGTGAAGCAATCGGGCCTTGGCCGTGAAGGCGGGCGGCAGGGGATCGAGGACTACCTCGAGACGAAATACATCTGCACCTCGGTGTGATCGGGGGCGGCGCGGCGGCGCCGGTGATCCCGTCATTGCGAGGCGACAGGCGAAGCAACCCCGATGTTGTGTGCGATCCCTCGGGGTTGCCGCGTCGCCTGCGGCTCCTCGCAATGACGGCAGTTCTCGTCATTGCGAGGCGCAGCCGAAGCAACCTCGACCGCTCGTGCATGACCATCGGGGTTGCTTCGTCGGCTGTGCCTCCTCGCAATGACGGTGGTTTCCCGTCACCCGCGAGGCGAAGCCGAAGCAACCCCGATCCTTCGCGCAAAGCATCGGGGTTGCCGCGTCGCCCGACGCTCCTCGCAATGACGGACAGCGCACCCCTTGCGGCGTCAGCCGCTCTCGTGCAGCCTGCGGGCAGCGTCACGGACCCGGAGGCCGCCATGCCCGCTCTGGAAATCTCGCCGGTCAAGGTCGGCCAGATCATCATTCTCGCCCGCGATCCGGGCCGGGTCGAGGCCGAGCTGGACGAATTCATCGCGGCGATGAACGAGGACGAACAGGCCGAGCTGGTCGCGCTCATGTGGATCGGGCGCGGGGCCTTCGAGGCGGACGACTGGGACGAGGCGCTGGCCACCGCGCGCGGGCAGGCGACCACGCCCACGGCGGATTATCTCAAGGGATCGCCGCATCTGGCCGACCATCTCGAGGCCGGACTCGACGCCTTGGGCATCGACCCCGAAGAGGCCGAGGACGCGGTCTACTGACCCGCCTGCGGCCCGCTATTGCATAGCGGTGGCCACGGCCCGAAACCGGGTGCCAGCCGCAACAGACGGAGACCCGACCATGCGCATCCTTGCCCTCTGCGCCAGCCTGACCCTTGCCGCGGCGCCCGCGCTGGCGGGTGATCTCGCCCTCGTGGTCGGCACCGAGCGATACGACACGCTGCCGCGCCTGTCGCGCGCCGCCGAACCGACGGTGGCGACCTCGGGCATCTCGGCGCTGGGCTTCGATGTCGCGGTGCTGCGCAACGGCAATGCCGAGGATACGCGGGCGGCGCTGGTCCGCTTTCTTGGCGAGGTGCCGCAGGCCGGGCGGCTGATCGTCGCGCTTTCGGGCCGGTTCGTCACCGACGGCAACCGCACCTGGTATCTGCCCGCCGACGCGCTGCGCCCCGCGCTGATCGATGTGGGCGGCGACGGCGTGTCGCTCGAAAGCCTGCTGGCGGTTCTGGCCCGCGCGCCGGGGCAGGCGCTGCTGCTGCTGGCCGCCGATCCGCGCGCGACGGGCGATTTCGACCCGTGGCTGCATGAAGGCATCGGCGCGCTGGCGGTGCCGCAGGGCGTCACGGTGCTGACCGGCGAACCGCGTCCGGTGGCCGAATTCATGCAGAACGCGCTGGCGCGGCCCGAGGGCGATCTGGCCGCGTTGATCGCCGCCGACGGCCGATTGCAGGCGCAGGGATTCCTGCCCGCGCCCTTCGCCTTCATGCCGCCGCTGGCCGAGGCGGTGGTTCCTGCAACGCCCGACGATGCCGATATCGCCGCCGATGATGCGCTGTGGCGGCGGGTGGTGGCGCAGGACAATGTCGAGGCCTATCGCGGCTATCTGCGCCAGTTCCCGCAGGGTCGCCACGCCTCCGAGGCGACGGCGGCGGTCGCGGCGATCCTTGCCGAACCGTTCCGCGACGAACGCCTTGCCGAAGAGGCACTGGGGCTGACCCGCGACCAGCGGCGCGGGGTCCAGACCGACCTGACCACGCTGGGCTTCGACACGCGCGGCATCGACGGCATCTTCGGGCAGGGGTCGCGGCGGGCGATCGCCAACTGGCAGCAGGAGAACGGCTTTGCGCAGTCGGGCTATCTGGGCATGGAGCAGATCCAGCGCCTCTCTGCCCAGGCCGCACGGCGCCAGGCCGAAGCCGCCGCCGAGGCCGAACGCCAGCGGCAGGCGGCGGAACGGCTTGACCGCGCCTACTGGGAGGAAACCGGCGCCATCGGCGACGAGGCCGGGCTGAACGCCTATCTCGGGCGCTATCCGTCCGGCGTGTTCGCCGCCGACGCGCGGCGCGCGCTGGAGCGGCTGACCGCGGAACGGGCGGCGGCACAGGCTGCGCGCGAGGCGTCCGCCTGGGACAGCGCGCGGGGCCGGGGCACCATCGAGGCGTTCCGGGCCTACCTGCGCGACTTCCCCCAAGGCGCCCATGCCGCCGAGGCCCGCGCGCGTATCGCCGCGCTCGAGGCGCCGGTCACGCCGGAACCCGAGCCGGAACCCGAGGTCGATGGCGCGCTGGGCGCCGAGATCGAGCGGGCCCGCGCCGCCGAGGCGGAGCTGGGGCTGAACGCGCTGACCGCCCGGCTGGTGGAATCGCGGCTTGCGGCGCTGGGCCTTGATCCGGGTCCGGTGGACGGGCGCTTCGACAGTAGCACGCGCGACGCGCTGCGCCGCTATCAGGAACGCAACGGGCTGATCGTCACCGGCTACCTGGACGAGGGCACCGTGGCGCGGCTGCTGGCCGGGGTGCTGGACGACTAGAGCGGGTCGCGCTTTCACGGATTCGGCGGACCCGCTCGGACACTTTGCTTTCGCGCATTGTCGCGGGCGTCAGATGCAGGGCAATCGGGCGCGCGGCATATTTCCGTCACCCGCGAGGAGGCGCAGCCGACGA
>JACFNP010000052.1 GCA_019454835.1 Rubellimicrobium sp. | reverse complement strand
GCGCCTCAGAACGCCCCCACGGCACCGTCGCGCGCCGAGCGTTCCAGAAGCGCCTGCGCATAGCCCGCGACCGAGCGGAACACGATCACGCGCCAGATGCCGTCGCCCTCGCACCAGAAGGCGGCGGCCACCTGGCCCAGACGGGTGCGGCGGATTTCGCCTTCGGGCAGGCTGTCGGGGTGCAGGTCGGCGGGGCTGCATTTGGCCAGCACCTCGCGCGCGAACGGGCCTTCGACCGCGAACATGGCGCGGGCGTCCGACACGTCCACCGCAAGGTGATGCTGCCCGTCCAGCGCGCGATCGAGATCGGCCACGGCAGACCCGGCCTTGTCCTCGGGGACCAACAGCAGCAATTCGTCCGGCGACATCCAGGCCACCGCACCCGACTTGCCGCGCCGAAAGCCGCGCTGGCCCGGCACGGTCAGGCCGGTCACCTTGCGCACCGCCTTGATGAGGGTCTCGTCCGCAAGGTCGCCGCGCAGGGTCACCATGCCCTGCGCGCCCAGGTCACGCACGGTGACGGTGGTGGTTGCCTCAGCCATCCTGCTTTTCCCCCGCCTTGTCGTAGAACACCGGATCGACGATCTTCGCCCGCACCGGATCGGCGCCCGCGCCGAATTCCAGCATCTCGCCCATCCGGTCGGGGCCGCGTTCGACCAGCCCCATGGCGATGCCGCGTCCCAAGGTCGGCGAGTGGTAGGTGGATGTCACCCGCCCCTGCACGTTGCGCTGGCCGTTGGCGTTGTCACCGGGCGCCACCGCATAGGCGCCCTCGGGCAGGACGGACCCGTCCTCGGTCTCCAGCCCGACCAGTTTCCAGCGCAGGGGATCGACCATATGCTCGCGCTGCTGGCCGCGCTTGCCGATGAAGTCGTCCTTCTTCTTGGAAATCGCCCAGTTCAGCCCCAGATCCTGCGGGATCACCGTGCCGTCGGTTTCATCGCCGATCATGATGAAGCCCTTCTCGGCGCGCATGACGTGCAAAGCCTCGGTGCCGTAGGGCTGCATCCCGAACTCGGCCCCGGCGGCGAGGATGGCGTCCCAGAGGCCGCGCGCCTGACCGGCGGGCACGGCGATTTCATAGGACAACTCGCCCGAGAAGCTGATGCGGAAGATGCGCACCGGGAAGCCCGCAAGCTCGCCCTCGGCCCAGTGCATGAAGGGCAGCGTCTCTTTCGAGACATCCATGCCGCCCAGCTTTTCCAGCACCTTGCGCGCGTTCGGGCCGACGACGCCGATCTGGCCCCATTGTTCGGTGACATTGGCGGTATAGACCTGCCAGTCCCACCATTCGGTCTGAAGCCATTCCTCCATCTGCGCGTGCACGTTGTCCGCGCCGCCCGATGTCGTGTGGCACAGCCAGGTGTCCTCGGACAGCCGCGCCACCACGCCGTCATCGACAAGGAAGCCCTGCTCGTTGCACATGAGGCCGTAGCGGCAGCGCCCGACCGCGAGGTTGGACATCATGTTGGTATACATCATGTCCACGAAGCGGCCCGCATCCGGCCCCTTCACGATGATCTTGCCCAGCGTCGAGGCATCGAGGATGCCGACGTTCTTGCGCGTGTTCAGGATCTCGCGGGCGACCGAATCCTTCACCGTCTCGCCGAGGCGGGGATAGGAATAGGGGCGCCGCCACAGGCCCACGGGCTCGAACTCGGCGCCCTGCTCGACATGCCAGGAATCCATCTGGGTCTTGCGCAGGGGCATGAAGGTCTCGCGCGCCGCCGACCCGGCGATGGCGCCCAGGGTGTAGGGCACATAGGGCGGGCGGAAGGTGGTGGTGCCGACCTGCGGGATCGCCGCGTTCAGCGCGCCGGACAGCACCGCCAGCCCGTTGATGTTCGACAGTTTGCCCTGATCGGTCGCCATGCCGAGGGTCGTGTAGCGTTTCGTGTGTTCGACGCTTTCGTAACCCTCGCGCGCGGCAAGCTGCACGTCCGACACTTTCACGTCGTTCTGGTAATCCAGCCACATCTTCGCGCGCAGCTTTACCCCCGCGCCCTGCGGCATGAGCCAGACCGGCATGAGCGCGCCTTCGTCGGCGTCCTCGCCCGCAGGCGCCTTGCCCGCATCCGCGCCGGTGGCCCAGGCGGCCCCGGCCACGGCGTCCGCGATCCCGTCGCCGGTGCGCAGGTGGCCGTTCGAGGCCCCGACACAGCGCACGAAGCCCGTGCCGTCGGCACCCAGCGGCGGGCGCTCCGGGTCGGGGCGGAAATGGGCCTGCGCCTCGTCCCAGTTCAGCTTGCCGCCGCAATGCGACCACAGATGCACGACCGGCGACCAGCCGCCCGACATGGCGACCGCGTCGCAGGCGATCTCTTCCAGCACCGAGCCTTCGCCGACATGCAGCCCGACCTCGACCCCGGTGACATGGCTGCGGCCCTTCACGCGCACCACGGCGCGTCCGGTTTCCACACGGATTCCCGCGGCGCGGGCGCGTTCCGGCAATTCGCCATCGGCCACCGGGCGCGCGTCCAGCACCGCAGGGACGATCAGTCCGGCCTCGTGCAAGGCCAGCGCGGTGCGATAGGCGTCGTCATTGTTGGTGACGATCACGGTGCGGTCGCCGGGGCTGATGGCGTGGTTCACCAGATAATCGCGCATCGCCGAGGCCAGCATCACGCCCGGCACATCGTTGCCCGCGAATGACAGCGGGCGTTCCAGCGCCCCGGCGGCGTTGATGATCCGGCCTGCGCGCACCCGCCACAGCCGCTGACGCAGCCCGGATTTATCCGCCAGGTGGTCGGTGAGCCGTTCGTGGACCAGCACATAGCCGTGGTCATAGACCCCCGCCGCCATGGCGCGGGTGCGCAGGGTGACGTTGGGCATGGCGTCGAGCGCGGCGACCGCGTCAGCCACCCAGTCTGCGGCCTCCTTGCCGTCGATCCTTGCGCCGTCGACCACGGCGCGACCGCCCCAGTGGCCCGACTGCTCCACCAGCAGCACCCGCTTGCCCGAACGCCCGGCGGCCAGCGCCGCCGCCAGCCCGGCGACCCCGCCCCCGGCGATGACGACATCGACATGGGCGTAGAAATGTTCGTAGCGGTCGGCATCGCGCGCGCGCGGCGCCCGGCCCAGCCCCGCCGAGCGGCGGATGAACGGCTCGAACAGATGCTTCCACGCCGCGCGCGGATGGATGAACATCTTGTAGTAGAAGCCCGCAGGCAGGAAGCGCGCGAACAGGCTGTTCACCGCGCCGATGTCCCAGTCGAGGCTCGGCCAGCGGTTCTGGCTTTCGGCCACCAGCCCGTCGAAGATTTCCTGCGTGGTGGCGCGGGTGTCAGGTTCAAACCGGCCTTCCTCGCCAAGGTTCACCAGCGCGTTGGGTTCCTCGACCCCGTAGGCCACGGCGCCCCTCGGGCGGTGATACTTGAACGAACGGCCCATGACGACCTGCCCGCCGGCCAGCAGCGCCGAGGCCAAGGTGTCGCCGGGATGGCCGCGAAAGGTCTTGCCGTCGAAGGTGAAGCTGACCTGTCGGCTGCGGTCGATGAGGCGGCCGCCCTGGGCGAGGCGCGTGCTCATGAGAAGTCCCTCCAGCGCCAGCCCGGCCGGGCGGCGGTGATCGCGTCGCGGATGTGCTGCGGCGGCTCGGTCGTCTGCGCGGAATAGGTGCCGAACACCTGCAAGGTGGCGGTGTCGCGCGCGGCGTGGAACCACTTGCCGCAGCCATGCGAATGGCGCCAGCGTTCAAAATGCACCCCGCGCGGGTTTTCCTTGAGGAACAGATATTCCTCGAATTCCCCGTCGCTCGAACCGGGGCCGTGGCGATGCAGATGCGCCTCGCCGCCGGGGGAAAGCTCGGTTTCCTCGGCGGCAATGCCGCAGTTGGGGCAAGTCAGTATCAGCATGTCCCGGCCCTTTCGTATCCCTGCGCGCGCATCAATGCGCAGCCATCGCCCGCGCCCATCAGTGGGCGACCCCCGCCGCGACGCTTTCGTCGATGAACTGCCCCTCGCGGAAGCGGGTCAGCGAGAACGGCGCCGCCAGCGGCCCCGGCTCGCCCTTGGCCATCAGCTCGGCCATCGCCCAGCCCGAGCCGGGGATCGACTTGAAGCCGCCGGTGCCCCAGCCGCAGTTGATATAGACG
Source organism: Rubellimicrobium sp. (assembly GCA_019454835.1). Lineage (GTDB taxonomy): Bacteria > Pseudomonadota > Alphaproteobacteria > Rhodobacterales > Rhodobacteraceae > JADYZU01. The sequence continues at coordinate 14,253 of JACFNP010000052.1, read as the reverse complement.
CCCCGCACCGGCGTCTTGGAAATGATCGCCGAGCGGTCGCCGGTCATGTCGACGATCCCACCCCATTGCCGCAGCATCCGCAGCCGCGAGATCATCGGGAAGGTCTCGACCAGCGCGCGCACGGTTTCCTCGACATGGTGGAAGGAACCGCGCTGGGTGTAGTTGTTGAACCCGTCGGCGCCGCCGCCGATCACCATCTCGCCCTTGTCGGATTGCGACAGGTAGCCGTGCACCGTGTTGGCCATCACCACCACGTCAAGGCAGGGCTTGATGGGTTCCGACACCAGCGCCTGCAGCGCCACCGATTCGACCGGCAGCCGAAACCCGGCCATCTGCGCCAGCAGGCCCGAGTGCCCGGCAACCACGATCCCCATGCGGTCGCAGGCGATGGCGCCCTTGGTCGTCTGCACCCCGGTGACGCGGTCGCCGTCGCGGTCGATGCCGGTCACCTCGCAGTTCTGGATGATGTCCATGCCCATTTCCGAGCAGGCCCGCGCATAGCCCCAGGCCACCGCATCATGGCGCGCCGTGCCCGCGCGCGGCTGCCAGATCGCGCCCAGCACCGGATAGCGCGGCCCGGAAATGGAAATGATCGGCACCAGTTCCTGCACGCGGGCGGGTTCGATCCATTCGGTCGCCACGCCCTGCAGCAGGTTGGCCTGCACCGTGCGCTTGTAGCCGCGCACCTCGTGCTGGGTCTGCGCCAGCATCATCACGCCGCGCGGGCTGAACATCACGTTGTAGTTGAGGTCCTGGCTCAGGGTCTCGTAAAGCGAGCGCGCCTTTTCATAGATCGCGGCGGACGCATCCTGCAGGTAGTTCGAGCGGATGATCGTCGTGTTGCGCCCGGTATTGCCGCCGCCCAGCCAGCCCTTCTCGATGATCGCCACGTTGCGGATGCCGTGGTTCTTGCCCAGATAATAGGCCGTCGCCAGCCCGTGCCCGCCCGCGCCGATGATGATCGTGTCATAGCGCTTCTGCGGCGCGGGGCTGCGCCAGGCGCGCTCCCAGCCCTGATGATAGCGCAGACCCTCGCGGGCGATGGCAAAGACCGAATAGCGTTTCATGGGCGCACGACTCTCCTGCCGGGGGTGGCCGATCACTCGCGCCTCTACTGGACCCGCGCGGAAAGGGAAAGGCGACAATCTGCGGCAGATCGCGGCGGATTGCGACATCGCGCCGGTCGGGGCCGGGGTGCATGTCCCGTCATTGCGAGCCGAAAGGCGAAGCAACCCCGACCGCTCGTGTATGACCATCGGGGTTGCTTCGTCGCCTCCAGCTCCTCGCAATGACGGGGGTGTTCTCGTCATTGCGAGGCGCAAGCCGAAGCAACCCCGACCGCTCGCACACGACATCGGGGTTGCCGCGTCGCCTGCGGCTCCTCGCAATGACGGCGTGGTCTCGTCATTGCGAGGCGCAAGCCGAAGCAACCCCGACCGCTCACACGCAGCATCGGGGTTGCCGCGTCGGCTGCGGCTCCTCGCAATGACGAACCATGCCGCGCACCCCGCCCCTTTCGCCCGGCGCCTGCGCGGCCTATGAGGCGGCGCCTGCCCGAAGGCGAAGGATGGACCCATGCTCTTCTGGATCATCGCCGCGCTGATCGCGCTTGCCGTGGCGGCGGTGCTGTTCCGGCCCGCGTTCCGGGGCAGCGAAGCCGCGCTGCCCGACGGCGAGGCCGAGACCGGAACCGATATCGCCTTCTACAAGGCCCAGCTTGACGGTGTCGAGCGCGATCTTGCGCGCGGGGTGATCGAGCCGCCCGAGGCCGCGCGCCTGCGCACCGAAATCTCGCGCCGCATCCTGTCGGCGGACCGCAACCGCCCCACCCGGATCGGCCATGCGCCGCGCGCCGCCGGGCTGGTGATGGCGGCTCTCGGAGCGCTGCTGTTGGTCGGCGGGGCGCTGGGGGGCTATTACTGGCTGGGTCAGCCCGGTTATCCCGACCTGCCGCTTGCCGGGCGCATCGCCGGAGCCGCCGAGCGCCTGAACGACCTGCCCGCGCAGGCCGATGCCGAGGCCGGGGTGGCGGACGAGATCGCCGCCCGCATCATCACCCCGCCCGAGAACATCGCCGCCATCGTCGCCGACCTGCACGCCTCGCTGGCCGAAAACCCCGACCAGCCCGGCGAACTGGCGCTGCTGCGCGAATTCGAGGCCAGCACCCGCAACTTCCCCGAGGCGGCGCGCGTCTCGGCGCAGATGAACGCGCTGGCGGGCGATGCGGTGACCGTCGACGACCTGCTGATCGAGGCCGACCTGATGCTCTATGCCACCGGCGGCACCGTTTCGCGCGAGGCGGCGGCGATCATCAACCGCGCCGCCGACATGGACGAGACCGCCCCCGGCGTGCGCTTCCTGCGCGGCTATCTGCTCAGCCAGGTCGGGCGCCCCGATCTGGCATTCGGCCTCTGGCGTCCGCTGGCCGAAGGCGGCGAGGCGTTCGAGCCGTGGCGCAGCCGCGCGCGGCTGACCGTCGAAAGCGCCGCGCGCGCCGCCGGGGTCGATTATGCCCTGCCCGATGCGCCCGCCGCGCAGGGCGTCACCGATGCCGACATCCGCACCATGGTCGAGGGGCTGGCCGCTCGGCTGGCCGATGAAGGCGGCCCGCCCGAGGACTGGGCGCAGCTTGTCCGGGCGCTGGGTGTGCTGGGCCAGACCGACCGCGCCCGCGCCATCTGGACCGAGGCGCGGGACGTGTTCGCCAACGACCCCGGCCTTGCCCTGATCGACGAGGCCGCGCGGGGCGCGGGGCTGGCTCCGTGATCACGACCGACGCCGGAGAGTTTGCCGCCGCGCTGGCGCCGTCGCGGCCTCTGGTCGGCCTCGACCTCGGCACACGCACCATCGGCGTCGCGCTTTCGGACCGGCGGCGCGGCATCGCCACGCCGGGGCGCACGCTGAAGCGGACGAAGTTCACCCCCGACGCGCAGGCGCTGCTGGCGCAGGCGGCGCAGGCCGAAGCCTGCGGCCTCGTTCTCGGCCTGCCGCTGAACATGGACGGCAGCGAAGGCCCCCGTGCCCAGTCCACCCGCGCCTTTGCGCTGGGCCTGTCGCGGCTGACCGGCCTGCCGATCCTGCTGTGGGACGAACGGCTGTCCACCGTGGCCGCCGAACGCGCGCTGATCGAGGCCGACCTGTCGCGCAGGCGCCGCGCCGAGGTGGTGGATTCGGTCGCCGCCGGGCTGATCCTGCAAGGCGCGCTCGACCGGCTGGCGCGGCTGACGGGGCAATGACGGCGGGGATTGCGGGCGGCGACGGCACGGGGAATGACATGCGCAAGACAGGCGGGACGGCAGGCCAATGAATCGACGTGAACTTCTTGCTCTCGGGGGTGCGGCAGGCGCGGGGCTGGTCCTGCCGGTGAAATGGGCCATGGCACAGGCGCAGACACGCGACAATGCGCTGCGCGTGCTCAGCGAGGGGGCGGCCAATTCCTTCGACTCGTTCTCGGTCGGCGTGAACCGGGGGGCCATACAGATCACCTGGAACATCTACGACCGGCTCGTGCGCTTTGCCTACCGCGATCGGGGCAACGGCACCGCACGTTACGACTATTTCGACATCGAACCCGAGCTGGCCGAGGCTTACGAGTTTTCGGACGACCGCCGCGCGATCACCTTTCACCTGCGCCGCGACGCGGTGTTTCACGACGGGACGCCGGTGACGGCGGCGGATGTGAAATGGTCGCTCGACCGGGTGGTGGCCAGCCCCATCGGGCGGGCGCAGTTCGAGACCGGCTCGATGTCGTCGCCCGACCAGTTCACCGTCCTCGACGACCATACGTTGCGCATCGACCTGCCGCAGCCCGACCGGCTGGCGCTGCCGAATCTGGCGCTGACCTATCCGATCATCGTCAACGCGGCGCGCGCGCTGGAACATGCGACCGGCGACGACCCGTTCGCATCCGCATGGTTGCAGGCCAACCCGGCGGGCGGCGGCGCATTCCGCGTCGCCCGCGCCGCACCGGGCGAGCAGATCCTGTTCGAGCGGTTCCCCGACTGGAAGTCCGGCCCCCGGCCCGGCTTTGAACAGGTGCTGTGGCAGACCGTTCCCGCCGCCGAATCGCGGGTCGCCGCGCTGGTGAAGGGTGATGCCGACATCGCGCAGGACCTGCCGCCCAAGGATGTGCAGGACCTGCTGGACACCCCCGGCGTGAAGGTCGCGGGCGTCCCGACCTCGACCTTCCAGTTCATCGGCATGAACAGCCGGACCGCGCCCTTCGACGACGTGCGCGTGCGGCAGGCCATCGCCTTTGCGCTGCCCTATGACGCGATGTTCCGGGCGGCGCTGTTCGGGCGCGGCGAGCCGTTGTTCGGCGGCACCCCCGACGTGGCCGAGGGCGCGCGCTTTCCGCAGCCGCTGGGCTACACGACCGACCTCGCCCGCGCCCGCGCGCTGCTGGATGCGGCGGGGCTGGCGGACGGGTTCGAGACGACCTTCTCCTACGAACTCTCCCGCGCGACGGTGGCCGAGCCGGTGGCGCTGCTGCTGCAGGAAAGCCTCGGGCAGGTCGGCATCCGCGTGCAGATCGAAAAGGTGCCCGCCGGGCAAATGGGCACCCTGCTGCAGGACAAGAAGGTGCCGTTCTACTTCGAGGAATCGACCGCGTTCCTTGCCGATGCGGATTACTTCTTCCGCATCTTCTACCAGGGCGACACGCGCTGGAACTTCGGCTCCTACGAGAACGAGGAATTCACCGCGCTGGTGCAGGCCACCCGCTACCAGACCGACGCCGCCGTCTATGAGGCCGATGTGAAGCGGATGATCGAACTGGCAAAGCGCGACGTGCCGGTCATCCTGCTCTGGCATCCGTTTCTCGACACCGGCATGAGAGAGGATGTCGAAGGCTACAGCTACGCCTTCCACCGCCAGCTCGACTTTCGCCCGCTGCGGCGCGGCTGACCCCGCGTTTCAGCCCCTTGCGGCCAGCGCCGTCTCGGCGCGGTGGCGGGCCAGCGCGCTGTCCGGGTCCGAGACACCCAGCAGCGGCGCCACCGTCCGCAGGATCGCGGCCTCGTCGTCGCCGCGCACGCCGTCGGCGATGACGACCGACCACAGCGCCTCGACCACGCCCAGACGATCCTCCCATGGCACGACCGCCTTGATCGCACGGGTGAAGCGCACCGTGTCGGGGGCGTCGCGCTCGACATCCTCGGCCTGCGCGCGCAGGCGCATCGCCTCGACCGGGTTCAGCCCGTAGCGCGCCACGAGGATGCGGTCGATGCGGGCGATCTCGGCGGGCAGGTAGGTGCCGTCGGACTTGGCCACCCGCACCAGCAGCGCCGCCAGCGCGACGCGGGCATCGGGGTCGGGGAACGGCGCCGGGTCCGGCGCGAAGAGGCGGCGAAGCAGGTCAATCATGGCGCGTCAGTTACGGCCTCGGGCGGCGCGATGCAAACCCTGTCACAGCCCTCGCGCTGCGTCGGCGGATCACTGTCGCGTCAGTGCCGCGAACCGCGCCGAAAGGAGGGCAAGTTCGTCCGCGATCCCCCATGGCGGGTTGACGATGAACAGGCCCGACCCCTCCATCCGGTGCCCCTCGCGCGCGGGCGCAAAGGCGACCTCGTGGACGACACCCTCGGGGATCACCGCGACCAGACCATCGACCATCGCCCGGTGCGGTCCGTCGCGCAGGATCGGATACCAGAGCAGCAACACGCCGACGTTCCATTTGCGGTGCAGCTTGCGGACCAGATCGGGGATGCGCGCATAGTCCTCCTTCAGCTCCCATGACGGGTCGATGAGGGCGAGACCCCGGCGCGGTTCGGGTGGCGCCAGCGCCAGCGCCATCGCGGCCCCGTCGCGTCGGTGGACATGCACCGCAGGCACCGCATCCGCCATGGCCGCCACCAGCGCCGCATGTTCCTGCGGATGCAGTTCGGCAAGGTCGATCCGGTCGCCTTCGCGCAGCAGCGCCGCCGCGATCAGCGGCGAGCCGCCATAGGCCGCCGCCCCGTGCCGCGCCTGAACCGCGCGCTGCGCCCGCATGTAGGGGTGATCGGCCGCAAACAGGTCGCGCAGTCGCAGGATTCCGGCGGCCGCCTCGCCGGTGCGCTGCGACTCGACGCCGGAAAGATCGTAAAGACCGCGCCCGGCATGGGTCTCGAGATAGGAAAGGGGTTTGTTCTTGCGCGTCATGTAGTCAAGGCAGGAAGAAAGCACGGCGTGCTTGTGCACGTCTGCAAGATTCCCCGCGTGATAGGCGTGTTGGTAGGACAACATATCAAACCAGTGGCGTTAGCGGGTGATTTCGTGCATCCCGCGTTGAAAAGGCGTCAGGTCCACTCTACCTGAGATGCCAACCGGATTAACCCCGAGGGACAGATGGAATTTCTGGATTTTTTGACGCCCGAGGGCCTGACCGCATTGGGTCAGGTCATTCTCATCGACCTTGTCCTTGCGGGTGACAATGCCGTCGTGATCGGCCTCGCGGCGGCGGGCCTGCCGAAACCGTTGCGCAGCAAGGCGATACTTGCCGGCATCGCTGCCGCCGCGATCCTGCGGATCGGCTTTGCACTGGTGACGGTGCACCTGCTGGCGATCAAGGGGCTGCTGCTGGCGGGCGCGCTGCTGCTGTTCTGGGTCTGCTGGAAGATGTTCACCGAACTGCGCGCGGGCCACGGCGCGCATGACATGGTCGACGTGCATCCCGACGACGCCATCGCGGGCGCCCCCGGCGCCCCGGCGCGCAAGACGCTGGGTCAGGCGGTGTGGCAGATCATCATTGCCGACGTGTCGATGTCGCTCGACAACGTGCTGGCCGTTGCCGCCGCCGCGCGCGAACATCCGACCGTGCTCATCATCGGGCTGACGCTGTCGGTGGTCCTGATGGGGGTCGCCGCGTCCTATATCGCCCGGCTTCTCAACCGTTTTCGCTGGATCGGCTGGGTCGGCCTGCTCATCATCGTCTATGTCGCTGGCAAGATGGCCTATCACGGCGTCGAGGAACTGATGGTGCTCTGGGGCGGATAGGGCAACGCGGGCGGCGGCTACCAGCCGCCGTCCACGCGGATGTTCTGGCCGGTAATCATCCGGGCGTCGTCGGACACCAGAAACTGCGCCAGCGCCGCGATGTCGTCCGCCTCGATGCGGGTTTTCAGGCACTGGCGCGTTTTCACCCAGCCGTCATATTCGGCCAGCCGGTCGCCGAAGACGCGGTTCTCGGCCTCGGACACCACCGCACCGGGCGAGATCGCGTTGACGGTGATGCCATGCGGCCCCAGTTCGCGCGCCAGCCCCTTGGTCAGCCCGTATTGCGCGCCCTTCGAGGCGACATAGGGGACATAGCCGTCCCATTCGCCGCTCAGCGTCACCGAGGTGAGGTTGATGATCCGCCCCCAGCCCTGCGCCTTCATCGCCGGAGCGCAGGCGCGGGCCAGCGCGAAGCCCGCCGATGAATTCACCCGCACCTGATCCTCGTATTCCTCGAGGCTGAAATCGTCGTAGGGCTTGTTGATGATGAGCGCGGCGTTGTTCACGAGAATGTCGACCGGCTGCTCGCGGGCCAGCGCCGCAACCGCCGCCCCGGCGCCCGCCAGATCGTTCAGGTCGACGCCCAGCCAGCCCTGCCCTTCGGGCGCATGGCCGCCGGGCCGGTCGAGCACGGTGACGCGGTGCCCGGCAGCGACAAGGCGCCGGGCCATGGCGGTGCCGATCGTTCCCAGCCCCCCGGTGATGAGCGCGTGTCGGGTCATGGCTGCCTTCCCCTGTCAGAGCACGTTCTGGACTTCGTCGAGCGAGGTCTCGCCGGTCGGTTTGTCGAGCACGATCTCGCCATGCGCCATCGCCACGATGCGGCTGCAGCTTGCAAAGACATGCTGCAGGTTGTGGCTGATGAAGATGCAGGTCATCCCCTGTTCGGACAGGGTGCGGACATAGTCGATGACCTTGGCGGTCTCCTTCACCGACAGGTGGTTGGTCGGTTCGTCAAGGATCAGCACCTTCGACTTGAAATACAGCGCCCGCGCGATGGCCACGCCCTGCCGCTGGCCGCCGGACAGTTCGCCGACCAGCGCGTCGGGCGAGCGCAGGTGCAGGCCCACGTCGGCGATGGCGCCCACGCTTTCGGCGCGCATCCGGCGTTCGTCGAGGATGCCGAAGCCGCCCACCTGCGCCTTCAGCGGCTCGCGCCCGATGAACAGGTTGCGGGCGATGGTCATGGTCGGGACCATGGAATTGTATTGATAGATCGTCTCGATCCCCAGATTCATCGCATCGCGCGGGCCGCGCATCCGCACCGGGTCGCCATCGACGCGGATCTCGCCCGAATCCGCCTGGTGCAGGCCCGACAGGATCGAGATGAGCGTCGATTTCCCCGCGCCGTTGTCGCCGACCAGCCCCAGCGCCTGCCCGTGCGGGATGTCGAGGCTGACGCCGCGCAGGGCGTGGACGCCCGAATACCACTTGTGCAGGTCGCGGACCGAAATGACCGGAGTCGCTGCCGTCGGATTGCCGTCCATGTCCGTGCTCCCGGCCTAGTGTTCCGAAACCTTCATCGCCTGCCCGCGCTTGCGCAGCCAGGTGTTGCCGATCACCGCCAGGATGGTGAGCGCGCCGACAGCCAGCTTGAACCAGCTTCCGTCGACCTGGCTCAGCACCAGCCCGTTGTCGATGACGCGAATCAGGATCGCGCCGATCACCCCGCCGAGGATCGAGCCGATCCCGCCCCACAGCGAGGTGCCGCCGATCACGGCAGCCGCGACCGCCTGCAGTTCCATCCCCTCGCCCGAGGACGGCAGCGGCGAACCCAGCCGCATCACCTGCAACATCCCCGCGAACCCGGCAAGCACCGAGCAGATGATGAAGGCGGCGATCTTCACGCGCACCGTCGGAATCCCCATCGCCTGCGCGGCGGGCAGAAAGCCCCCGGTCGCGCGCACCCAGTTGCCGAAATTCGTCCGGCCCAGGATGAAGCCGACCAGCAGCGCGATGGCGAGAAACCACAGCAGCGAGGCGCGAAACAGCCCGCCGGGGCCTACGAAGGCCGCAAACAGCGGCGCGGGAACGGCGTTCAGGTCAAAGCGCGGCGGGAAGCCGCCGGATATGACGACGGTCAGCGAGCGCGCCATGAACAACATGCCGAGCGTGGTGATGAACGAGGGAATCTCGAACCGCAGCGTCAGCCAGCCGTTCAGGAAGCCGATCACGACGCACAGCAGCAGGCCCGCCGACATCGCCAGCAGGAACGGCCAGCCATGCACCATCAGCACCGCCATCGTCATCGGCATCAGCGCAAAGACCGAGCCGACGGACAGGTCGAACTCGCCCGAGATCATCAGCAGCGTGACGCCCACCGCCACCAGCGCCGTCTCGGGCATGAGGCCGAGAAAGCCGCGCAGGTTCGCGGCGCTCAGGAAGAAGCCGTTCGACGTGTATTCAAAGACGACGATCAGGACGACCAGCAGCAGCGTTGCCGCCAGTTCGGGCTTCTGGAGTGATTTCTTGAGGATGCGTCGCATTCGGCCCCGGTTCCCTGTCCTGTGGTCTCGAAGCCGCCCGCCGGTCGCCCGGCGGGCGGGGTGGTGTCAGCGGATGCCCTGTTCCGACCATGCCATAATCGAATCGACATCGTCGGGGGTGACGATCCCCTGCCCGGTGTCCACGTCCGCCGGGGACAGGCCGAAGTTCTTGGCCATGTAGGCCATCATCACCGGGATGAAGCCCTGCATGTAGCCCTGCTGGTCGACCTCGGCCTGGATGTAGCCCGCCTTCATCTGGTCGAGCACCTCGGGCACCAGATCGAACCCGCCCATGGCCACCGCGCCCGGCGCCACGCCGCGATCCGCCAGCGTGCGCGCGACGCCCGCGTGCCAGAGGCCGGTGTCGAAATAGACGTTGGTTTCGGGATGCGAGGCCAGATAGGCGCCGACGCGGTCGGCGGTCACGCCCAGATCGGTGCCGCTGTCGATGCGTTCCCAACTGATGTCGCGGCCCGAGGAGTCCTTGTAGTCCTCGAGGAAGTTGATGACCCCCTGCCCGCGCTGCTCGGACCAGTTCTGGCCCGGTGCCGAGATGCCGACCAGCACGCGGATCGGCCCTTCGGCGGCGAAATCCGCCGACAGCGCCTGCCCCAGCGAATAGCCCGCCGCGATGAAGCCCTGGCCGACGAACGCCTGCCGCGCATTGCCTGCGGCGCCTTCGCTGTCATCGACGTTCACCGCCATGACGGTGACGCCCGCATCGCGCGCACGCTGCACCACGTCGTCGAACGCGGCGTCGTCAACGATGGTCAGGAACAGCGCGTCGGGTTCGCGCGCCAGCCCGGCCTCGATATTGGCGAGCTCCTCCTGCACCGAACCTTCGTTCTGGGTGAACAGCATCTGGCATTGCGCCTCGACCCGCGCGCAGGCGTCGTCGAAGCCCTTCTTCACCGTCTGCCAGAACGGGTTCGAGGCCGACGAGTGATGCGCGAACACGATGGTCAGCGGCGCATCCTGCGCCAGTGCCGGACCCGCTGCCGCCGAAGCCAGCAGCACGGCCGCAGCCGATAGTTTCCGTCGAAATGTCATGTTTCCCTCCCGAGGGTTGATGATCAGATATCCGCCGCGCCGGACCTCTTGCGCGAGACGGTGTAGGCACGGCCGATTTCCGGATGAAGCTCCATCCCGAGGCCCGGACCGGGCGGGACCGTGATCATGCCGTTCCTCACTTCGGGAAGGGCGGTGACCAGATCACGATACCAGGTGCGATAGAAGGCACGCACGCTTTCCTGAACCAGCGCGTTGGGCGCGTTCAGCGACAGATGGGTCGACGCTCCCAGCACCACCGGCCCGGTGCAGTCGTGCGGCGCGACCGGCAGGTGCCAGGCCTCGGCCATGGCGGCGATCTTGCGGGCCTCGGAGAGGCCGCCGCACCACGACAGGTCGAGCATGACGACACCCGCCGCGCCGGTTTCCAGCAGGTCGCGGAACGCCCAGCGCGACGCCAGCGTTTCCGAGGCGCAGACCGGCGCGGGCGAGACGGCGGCATAGCGCGCAAGGTCGGCAAGGCTGTCCATGCGGATCGGGTCCTCGTGCCAGAAGGTGCCGAAGGGTTCCAGCGCGCGGGCGATCTGCATCGCGGGCAGCAACTGCCACATCGAGTGAAACTCGACCATGATGTCCATGCGGTCGCCCACGGCGGCGCGGATCTTCTCGAAGGGCTTCAGCGTCTCGCGCAGGTCGGGGGCGGCGATATACTGGCCGCTGGTCTTTTCGGCGGCGGCATCGAAGGGCCAGATCTTCATCGCGGTGATCCCTTCCTCCAGAAGGGACAGCGCCAGTTCGTCGGCGCGGTGCAGGAAGCCGTTCAGGTCGTCGTAGTCCACCCCCTCGGCAAGGCCGTAGTTCGCGGTCGTCTGGCCGGTGGCCTTCTTGATGTATTCGGTGCCCGCGCAGGTGTTGTAGGTGCGGATTTCCCGGCGGGTGAAGCCGCCCAGAAGCTGGGCGATCGGCTGGTTCACCGCCTTGCCGAAGATGTCCCACAACGCGATGTCGAAGGCCGAATTGCCGCGCGTTTCCGCCCCGGTGGACCGGAAGCCGAGATAGCCCACCAGATCGCGCGACAGGGCGTCGATTTCCAGCGGGTCGCGGCCGATGACGCGGGGGGCGATGTATTCGTGGACATGCGCCTCGACGGTGGCGGCGCCGAAGAAGGTCTCGCCCAGCCCGGTGATGCCTTCGTCGGTCTCGACCTGAAGCCAGATCAGGTTCGGGCGTTCCTCGATGCGGATGGTCTCGAGCGCGGTGATCTTCATGTTGTCCTCATGACAGTCCGGCGACGATCAGCGCGCGGACGCTTTCATCGAAATGATCCGACATGGCCGCGCTGGCGGCCTCGGGGTCGCCCTTGGCAACGGCGGCGGCGATGCGTTCGTGATTGACCAGCATCCGCTCGCGCGCCTCGGGGGTCGAGCGGCTGCGCCAGCCGATCGCCCAGGTCTCGGAGGTGACGCCCCGGAAGCTGCCGATGATGAGCGCATAGACCGGGTTGCGGCTGGCATCGGCGAGGATCGCGTGGAACGCCAGATCGTGGCCCACCATCCGGGCCGGGTCTTCGACGGTCGCCCGCAGCCCGGCGGCCTCGGCCGCCAGCGCCTGCGCCTCGGCCTCGGTGCGGCGCAGGGCAGCCAGGGTGGCGATGCGCATCTCGATGGTGCGGCGCACGTCGTAGATCTGCTGGATGTTGATCTGCTCGGTCTGGACGCCGTGCTCCATCATCAGCGACATCGGCCCGTGGTCGATGCGCGCCACGGTCGCGCGCCGCCCCGTCGCCAGTTCGATGATGCGCATGGCGGCAAGCGAGCGGAACGCCTCGCGCACCACAGTGCGCGACACCTGCAACTGCCGGGCCAGCTCGGCCTCGGAGGGCAGCCGGTCGCCGGGCATCAGGTCGTTGTCGCGCATGAGCCGCGTGATCGAGCCGACGGCATGACCGACAAGGCTGCCGTCCGGGCCGGGCCTTTCGTCAACCGTCATGCGTTTGCCCCGAATCCTGTCATACAGGTTTGCTAGACCTGTGTGGCGGCGCGCGCAAGGGGGGAGTCGGGGGATTGCGGGGCAATCGGGGGAACGGCACATTTCGTCATTGCGAGGAGGCGCAGCCGAAGCAACCTCGACCGCTCACATAAAACATCGGGGTTGCTTCGTCGGCTTCGCCTCCTCGCAATGACGGATGGGGCTTTACCCCGCTCCCCCTGCACCCCCCCCCACGAACGAAAACGGCGGCAGCCCGCAGGCCGCCGCCGTCAGGAAACCCGCCGTCCGGGATCAGAGCGCGTAGCGCAGGATCGCGGCCAGTTCCTCGCCCTCGGGCAGGTCTTCGGCGCGCACGCCCAGCACGCGAGCGCCCTGCGCCAGCGCCCGGCCCGCGATCTCGTCCACCACGCCATAGGCCGCAGCGTCATCGACATCGACGAAGGTGACGGCGCCGGTCTCGTCATCGACAAAGCCGGGGACCACCGAATCGATGTTCACCAGCAGGGTGTCGACCGCGCCGAAGGTCGCGGCACGGGCGGCGCCCGCCACGTCACTGGTGGCCCGGCCCAACCCGGCGCGTTCGGCGTAAAGCGCGCGGATCGCGGCGATCTCGGCCTCGTAGGCCGCGTCGAGGACGGGGCGCGCCTTTTCGGCCAGTTCGTGCACGGCCAGCCGGTCGGGGCTTTCGGTGATGCCGCCGTCGAGAAGGTTCGGATAGCTGTTCATCTGCCGGAAGATGTCGGCCAGCCGCCCGGTTGCCGCCAGCACCAGCGGCACCTCCTGCCCGGCCAGCACCGGGCGCAGGGCGGCATCGACCTTGCGCACATATTGCGCGAAGCGGACGTTCTGCCCTTCCGAGCCGTGGATGCGCCCGGTGAAGGTGCGGTCGTTCAGCGTCGACTTGCCCGCCGCCGACGCCGCGCTGGCGGGCATGTCGGGCACGCGGATCACCTCGGGCGGCAGCCCCGCATACATGCGCATCAGGCTGACGGCATGTTCCGACAGCGACAGGACGAAGGCGCCATGATCGAAGGTCCGCGCCCGCAGGAGCGGCTTGAGATGGAAGCGGTCGGCCACCTGCACCATCGAGGTCAGCTCGTTCGCCAGCCGGTAGGTCCGCGTCCGGTCGGGCGTCGCAAAGACGGCAAGGCTGTTGGCCTGGAATTTCCAGAACTCGTCATCGTCCGCCAGATCGCGCAAGGGGTCCATGAGCCGGGCAAGCTGCCGCTTGTCGAAATCCGCCGCCTGCAACTGCTGCTCGGCCTCGCGCAGGAGATTGCCGAACTCGATCCGCGAGGCCTGGGTCTCCTGCGTGACCGGCGTGGTCCTGAGGTAGATCGAAACGGACCCCTCGGCCCGCGCGGCAGCGAGACGCGCGATCTCGTCACGGGTGGGCAGGTCGATGTGGAGCATGGTCTGTCCTTTCGCACATGGCGGCATCGCCGGGCAGGGCCGACGGTTTCGGTTGCGGCTGAGATAGGCATGATGCCGGGCCGGGCAAGGGCGCCGCGCCGCAGCAGGCGCCGGGGTGCCCGCAAGGCCACATGGCCGCAACGTCATATAGCTGCGCAGGGTGGCACGCGAAGGCGCCCGCAAACCCCGTCATTGCGAGGAGCCGGAGGCGACGAAGCAACCTCGACGTTGTGTGTGAGCGTTCGGGGTTGCTTCGGCTTCGCCTCGCAATGACGGGATATGCCGTTCGCCCGATAGCCCTGGCCCGCCGCCAGACCGATTGCATTCGCCGAACAATCAGCGCGCGACCCGCAGATTTCCCCCTTCGGGCGTGCGCAGCACG
>JACFNP010000051.1 GCA_019454835.1 Rubellimicrobium sp. | reverse complement strand
GAAAACAGACAAAACCGCCCGCATATCCCTTCGTAATTCATATTGTCAAAGAGCAGGGATCACCGGGCGACATCTGGACCGATGCGCGCTGAGTGCGACGCGCCGGTCCGGCTGCTTTCCGATTTTCCCGGCGGGTGTTCCATCCGGCTACCCCGCCGCCGCGCCGTTGACGTTGCCGTCGTCCGTTGCGGTGAGCGGGTATCTAGGTGACTCGGCGGGGGGCCGCAAGGGGGTTTCGTCGAAAAAGCGCCACGACGGTGAAATCCTGTGAAAGGCAAGCAATCACAACGAGATAGGCGCCTGATCCCGCGCGATGATCCCCGGCGCGCGCAACTTTGCTGCGCCGGGCGGCGCGCGATGCACCGGAAGTGACCCGCCGCGATCACGCGGGCGTGATCGAAGGTGAATCGCCAGGTGAATCGCGGCGCAGGAAACTCCCGGCACCCGCCGCAGCCAGCGGGTCGCGTCATCACGGATTCGGCGTACCTGCTCCAACCTGTTGTTTTGCCGCATTGTCGCGGGCGCCGAATGTCCCGCTGGCTGCGAAATGCTCTATGGCAACCGCAGGGCGGATGCGCCAACATGCGCGGGCCAGCCCGAGGCCAGCCCGAGGAATGACCGACCATGGACCCGATGATGACGGACGAGTCCGCACTGGCGCAGCGCTGTCGCAGGTTGCTGGTCGCGCTGGGGCTGGCGGGTGCCGATACGCCGCTGCGGGTGACGCCGCTGTCGGGCGGTGTCGCCTCGGATATTGCGAGGGTCGAGACCCCCGAGGCAACCTATGCGGTGAAATTCGCGCTCGAGCGGCTGAAGGTGGCCGAGGACTGGCATGCGCCGGTGCATCGCAACCGCGCCGAATATGCCTGGCTGTCCTTCGTCAGCGGCATCCTGCCCCGCAACGCGCCGCGGCTATACGGCCGTTCCGGCGAGGAGGGCGGCTTCGTCATGGAATATCTGGCGGGGGGCAGCGTGCGGCTGTGGAAGACGACGCTGCTGCGCGAGCACCCCGACCGGGGCGAGGCGGCGGCTGTGGGCGCCCTGCTGGGGCGCATCCATCATGCGGCCACGCGGCGCGGGTTCGACGCGCGGCCCTTCGCCAATGCCGACGATTTTCATGCGCTGCGGCTGGAACCCTATCTTCTGTTCACCGCGACCCGCCACCCCGCGCTGTCGGCGCGGCTGACGGCGCTGGCCGAGGCACTGCATCGCAGCCGGGTCACGCTGGTCCACGGCGATGTCAGCCCGAAGAACATCCTCTTTCGCGGCCCGGACCCGATCCTGCTGGATGCCGAATGTGCGACGATGGGGGATCCGGGCTTTGATCTGGCGTTCTGCCTCAATCATCTGGCGCTGAAGGCGCTGCATCTGCCGGGGTCGCGCGCCCGGCTGCTGGCCAATATCGGCGATCTCTGGGCCGCCTATCGCCCGCATGTCACCTGGGAGGCGCCCGAGGCGCTCGAGTCGCGCGTCGCGGCGCTGATCCCGGCGCTGATGCTGGCGCGCGTGGACGGCAAGTCGCCGGTCGAATATCTTGGCGCGGGCGAACAGGCGGCGGTGCGGCGCATCGCGGCGCCGCTGGTCGCGGCGCCACCGGCCACGCTGGCGGCGCTGGCGGCGGGACTGGGCGCGGCATTCGGAAAGGTCTGACGATCATGGCGACAATCACGGCGCTGACCGGGCGCAGGGTCTGGGATTCGCGCGGGCGGCCGACCGTCGAGGCCGAGGTGGTGCTGGACACCGGCGCGCGGGGCCGGGCAATCGCGCCCGCCGGTGCGTCGCGCGGGCTGCGCGAGGCGGTGGACCTGCGCGACGGCGGGCCGCATCTGGGCGGGCGCGACGTGGGCCGGGCACTGGCGGCGCTGCGCGAGGTGATCGCGCCCGCGCTGACGGGCCTTGATGCGCGCGACCAGCAGGCGGTCGATGCGGCGATCCGCGCGCTCGATCCGTCGCGGATGAAGGAACGGCTGGGCGGCAATGCCACCACCGCCGTGTCGCTGGCGGTGCTTCATGCGGGGGCGGCGGCGAAGGGGGTGCCCTTGTGGCGCCATGTCGCCGATCTGGCGGGTACCGTGCCGCTGCTGCCCTTGCCGGAAATCCAGATCTTCGGCGGCGGGGCACATGCCGGGCGGCGCGTCGACATCCAGGATTTCATGGTCATGGTGCCGGGCGCCACCAGTTTCGACGAGGTGATGGAGATCACCCACGACATCTATTTCGCCGCAGGCGACATCATGGCGCGGCGTGGCCGCCTGGCCGGAGTGGCCGATGAAGGCGGCTGGTGGCCCGAGTTTTCCAGCAACGAGGAGGCGCTGGAAACTTTGGTCGAGGCGATCACGCTGGCCAGTGAAAAGCCCGGCGAGCGGGTGGTGATCTCGCTCGATGTCGCCGCGTCCGAGTTCGGGCAGGCGGGGCGCTACCGCCTTGCGCTCGAGGACCGCGCGCTGGACACCGGCGGCATGATCGACCTGCTCGGGCGCTGGCTTGACGCCTGGCCGATTGCCGCCATCGAGGACCCTCTGGGCGAGGACGACCGCGCCGGCATGGTCGAATTCACCCGCCGTTTCGGCGACAAGGTGCAGGTGATCGGCGACGATTATCTTGTCACCGACGCCGCGCTGGTCAGGGCGGCCGTGCAGGACGGCGCCTGCAACGCGGTGCTGGTGAAGGTGAACCAGGCGGGCACCGTCACCGAGGCGCTGGACGCCGCCGCCGCCGCGCGGGGCGCGGGCTGGGCGGCCGTGGTCTCGGCCCGCTCAGGCGAGAGCGAGGATGTCAGCATCAGCCATATCGCCACCGGGTTGGGGGCGGGGCTGCTGAAGGTCGGCTCGTTCACGCGCTCGGAACGCATGGCGAAGTGGAACGAATGCCTGCGCATCGCCGACAGCGCCGACGCGCCGCCCTTCGCCGGGGCACGCGGACTGCGGTTTCGGGGCGTTTCGCGGTCAGATGGCGGCAGTTGACGGCAGGGCGAACGGCATGTTCCGTCATTGCGAGGAGCCGAAGGCGACGAAGCAACCCCGATGTTCAGGCGCGAGCGGTCGGGGTTGCTTCGCCTGAAGGCTCGCAATGACGAATCTCCCGCCGTCATTGCGAGGAGCCGAAGGCGACGAAGCAACCCGATGGTGTGTGTGAGCGGTCGGGGTTGCTTCGGCTGCGCCTCGCAATGACGAGAACACCCCGTCATTGCGAGGAGCCGCAGGCGACGCGGCAATCCATGGGGCCGGGCGCTGCACCCGGTATGGATTGCTTCGGCTGCGCCTCGCAATGACCGGACATGAAATTCGCCCGCTTGCCCTGCATCCACCGCCCGCGACAATGCGCAACGGATCAAAGCACGCCCGCCGAACCCGTGAAAACGCGAACCCGCCCTAACCCCCCGGCACCGCCAGCACGTCGCCGCGCGCCTGCATGAGGACCTTGCGCGCCACGCTGCCGAGGATGCGTTCGCTGACCGCATTCATGCCCTGGGTGCCGATCACCACCAGATCGCTGCGCCTTGCGGCGGCAAGGATGACAGCGGCGGGGTCGCCGGGGCGGATGCGGATGTCGGGTGTCCCGGCGATGCCCGCCTGCGCCAGGCTCTCGCGCAGCCTGCGGCGCGCGTTGCGGGCGCGCGCGGCGCGGTAGCGGGTGATTTCGGCCTGCGAGGTGCCGACCTTCAGCATCGACTGCTCGAACCCCAGCGGGATTTCGTCGGCGTGGACAAAAACCTGCCGCGCGCCGGGGGCGATGCGCGTCGCCGCCAGCGCGGCGGCGCGGGCGTGCTCCGAGAAATCCAGCCCGGTCAGGGCGCGCGGCCAGGTTGTGTCGGCCTCGTGCCGGACGATCAGGACGGGGCAGGGGGCGCAGCGGGTGACGCGGTCGGCGGTCGAGCCGAAGACCCTCTCGCGCAGGCCCTGCGCCACGCCGGGGCCGATGACGACCAGATCGGCGCCCTGCCTGCGCGCAAGGCCGAGGATCGCCTCGTGGGGGCGCCCCTGTTCGACGTGCAGTCCCGCATCCTCGCCCAGCATCGCGCGCAGCCGGGCATGGCCGTCGTCCTCAAGCGCCGCCACCAGCAGGGAAGGATCGACGCCTGCGGGCAGCGCGGCGTGCCGGTCGGGAAGCCCCTCGATCACATGGATGCCGATGATGCGCGCCCCGTGCATCTGCGCCAGTTGCCTCGCGCGCGCGGCGACGCGGGCGCTGCCCGGCGTCAGGTCGATGGCCGCGAGGATGGTCCTGATGGTCATGTGCGCCTCCGTCAGGGCAGGCTGAGAATCGCCCTTGCGATGCTGAAGTAGATCAGAACGCCCGTCGCATCGGCAATCGAGGTGACGAGGGGCGTGCTGGCCGTGGCCGGATCAAGGTTCACGCGGCTGAGCAGGAAGGGCAGCAACATGCCGATCAGGCTGCCGACGATGACGATGAGGATCATCGACAGCGCGATGACCAGCGCGATGTCCGGCCCGCCGCGAAACACTCCGATGACCGAAATCGCCGCCGCCATGCTCAGGCCGAGCAGGATGGCCACGACCAGTTCGCGCCCCAGCACGCGGCCCCAGTCGGACAGGCGGATTTCGCCGGTGGCCAGCGCGCGGATCATCAGCGTCGCCGATTGCGATCCGGCATTGCCGCCCGAGGCGATGAGGATCGGCAGGAAGAACATCAGCGGCAGATGCGCGGCGATCGTGTCCTCGAAATGGGCGATGCCCGCGCCCGAGAAGATGTTGCCGAACACCAGCAGCATCAGCCATACGATTCGCGCCCGGTAGAGCATCGAGATCGTCGCCGCACCGAGACCCGTCTCGAGGCCGGTGACGGTGCTGGCGAGATAGAAGTCCTCGGTCGCCTCGGCCTCCATCACGTCCAGCGCGTCGTCATGGGTGATGATGCCGACAAGGCGGTTTTCGGCATCGACGACCGGCAGCGCCAGCATGTCGTAGTGGGCGATCCGCCGCGCGGCCTCGGCGGCCTCGTCGTCGACATGGACGGCGTGGGTCTCGGTCTCCATGATGTCGGCGACCCGCGCCCGCGCCGGGGCGGCGATCAGGTCCTGCAACCGCACCGAACCGATCAGCGCCCGGTCGGCGTCGATGACGTAGGTGCGGTAGATCGTCTCCTTGTCGGGCGCCTCGCGGCGCAGCACGGTCAGCGCCTCGGTGGCGCTGAGGCCGGGCGGCAGCGCGGCATAATCCGAGGTCATCAGCGCCCCGGCGGTGCCCTCCTCGTAGGCGGCGAGGCGGCGGATGTCCTCGCGCTCGGCCTGCGCCAGCGCGGGCATCAGCGCGTCGCGCTGCTGGTCCGACAGCTCCTTGTAGAGGTCGGCGCGTTCGTCGGCGTGCATCTCCATGACGATGGCGGCCAGGTCGGCGCGCGGCGTGATCGTGGCAAGCAGCGTCTGGAATTCGTGGTCGAGATAGCCGAACACCCGCGCCTGCCGCGCGCGCGGCGCCTGCCGCAGCGTCTGCCAGGCGAGATCGGGCGCCAGTTCCTCAAGCGCGGCGGCAATGTCGGCGGGGTGCTCGCGCGCGAGGGCGGCGCCGACGCTGTCCGCCGGTCCCTGACGGAAGACCCCCGAAATGTCATGGATTCTGGTGTCCAAGCGCGCCCCCGTCGTGCATTCGCCGGTCCGGGCGCATGTCCGGGCGCATGGATCAGGGGTGTCGCGTGATCGACCCCGTCATGCCGCCGGGCTGGCCTGCCGGATGCGGGACATGCGCTGCCCCGCGACTGTTTTTCCTGTTCGTCATGGTCCCTGTCGGGTGATGCAAGGTCCGCGCCGGGCGTGACCGCGCGCAGATGTAGGGCAGGGGGGGCCGGGGGGCAACCGCCAAACCGGGGCGCGTGGTGAAAGACTGGCTGGGGAGGCAGGATTCGAACCTGCAACCTGCGGTACCAAAAACCGTTGCGCTACCGTTGCGCCACTCCCCAGCAGTCGCGCGGTGAATAACGACAGGACGAAGTGGGTTCAAGCCCCGCCGTCACGGATTTTCATGTCCGTCTCAGAGCGAAACCGGATCGGCCTTGGCCAGCCGGTCAAAGGCCATCAGGCTGCCGATCAGGTGATTCATTCGGGAAAGCGGGATCATGTTCGGCCCGTCGGAGGGCGCGCGGTCGGGGTCTTCATGGGTTTCGATAAACACCGCCGCGATGCCGAGACTGACCGCCGCCCGTGCCAGCACCGGCGCGAATTCGCGTTGACCGCCGGACGATCCGCCCTGTCCGCCCGGTTGCTGGACCGCGTGAGTCGCGTCCATGACCACCGGCCAGCCGGTGCGGCGCATGATCGGCAGCGCGCGCATGTCGGTGACCAGCGTGTTGTAGCCGAAGGACACGCCGCGTTCGGTCAGCAGGATGCGGTCGTTGCCGGTCGAGGCGATCTTGGCGGCGACATGTTCGATGTCCCAGGGGGCGAGGAACTGGCCCTTCTTCACGTTCACCGCCGCGCCGGTTTCCCCTGCGGCCAGCAGCAGATCGGTCTGGCGGCACAGGAAGGCGGGGATTTGCAGCACGTCCACCACTTCGGCCACCGGGGCGCACTGGCCGGCGTCATGCACGTCGGTCAGCACCGGACAGCCGACGGTCGCGCGCACCTCGGCAAGGATGCGCAATCCTTCGGCCATGCCGGGGCCGCGCCTGCCGCCCAGCGAGGTGCGGTTGGCCTTGTCGTAGCTGGCCTTGAAGATGAAGCCCGCGCCATGGGCGGCGCAGATGCGCGCCATCTCCTGCGCGATCATCAGCGCATGGTCGCGCGATTCGATCTGGCACGGCCCGGCGATGACGGTCAGCGGCAGGGCATTGCCGACCGTGACGGGGCCGATGGAAACGTCGGTCATGCGGTGGTCCTTGTGCAGCTAGCTCGTGACCTGTTCGCGCAGGATCGAAGCGGTGAGCGAGAGCATCAGATATATCCCGGAGAATACCAGAAAGGCGAGCAGGGTGTTCTCGAACACGCGCGGATAGGTGGCGACATCGGGCGCCACGGGCGGCACCCCGGTGGCCAGATAGCGCACCTGGCGGTTGGCCTCGACCCGCGCGGTTTCCATGGCGGCCAGCGCCTGCTGCACCATCAGCGTCTGGAAGGTGTAGTTTTCCTCGGCCAGCCGCAGTTCGGTGTTGCGCGCCGCCAGCGACGATCCGGCGGTGTCGGCCTGGGTCATCTGGGTACGCAGGTTGGCAATCAGCCCCTCGATGTTGGTGATCTGGCTGCGCAGGTTTTCGACCTGCGCCTCGTTCGGCCTGGCGACCGACAGCCGCTGTTCGAGCTGAAGCTGCAACTGCTGCCGTTCGGTTTCGAGCGCCGAAATCTGCGTCGTGCGTGCCGCCGTCTCGCCCACGGGGTCGATCTGCTGTGCCTGTTCCTGCGCGGCGAGCCACGCCTGCAGGGCATCGCTGCGGCGGTCCTCGGCGGCCTGGTAGGCGGCGCGCGCATCCTCCATCTGCGCGTCGCGCAGCCGCAGCGACATCTGGTCGACCTGTTCCTCGGCGTAGCGGATCAGTTCCTCGGAAAAGGCCTGGCTGGTCGCGGGATCGGCGGCGACCACCTCCATGCGGATGATGCCCTCGGTCGGGTCGTAGGAGATGCGCACCCGGTCGCGGTAGATCTTGTAGAGGTCTTCGCTGGTGGCGCCTTCGGGCAGGCGCTGGATCGGGTCGATCGACGGCTGGCTGAAATGGTCGCGGAAGGCGCCGTCGGCGTCGAGCCGCATCATCGCCTCGCGCGAGGTGAGGTAATCCTGCACCGCCATGCTGTCCTGCTGGGTGGCCATGGCCGTGCCCTGCAACAGGCTGCCGAATCCCGGCAGCGCGCCCTGCGGCTGGGTCTGCTGGATGACGAAGGCCGAATCGGTCGCATACATCGGCGTGGCGATGGCGGCGAAATACCAACCGACCGCGATGGTCGGCAGCAGGACAAGGAAGAACAGCCGCGTGAACAGCGAGGCGACCTTGCGCTGCCTGCGCCGGGCGATGTCGCGCTGGATGCGCATGATTTCGGCGGCGTGGCCTTGCCCGGCGGCAACCGGATCGGGCGCGGTTCGGGCCGTGGACGGAAGCTGGTCGCGCGGCCTTGTCACCGCCTGCGGCAACTGGACCCTGCCCTCGGGCGCCTTGCCCTGCGGGTCGGGGCGCACCAGTTCGAGGATCTGGCTGGTGCGGAACGGGTCGATCCCGCGCGCCCGCAACTGCCGCACGGCGTCGAGGTCCGAGTCCACCGTCAGCCCGTGTTTCTGCGCCACCCGCCGCGCCATGCGCAACTGGCGCCCGGTCAGTTCCTCGGCGCGGATCGCGTCCAGATCGGCGGGGGCAGGGGCGGCAGGGCGGGCGCCCGGCGCGGGCGCCGGTTCGCGGCCTTCCAGACCGGGGGCCAGCGGTTCGCCCCGGCGGATGCGGTATTTCACGGCCCTAGGCTTCGTAGTCATAAAGCTCACGGGCCTCATCGAGGGTGTCGAACATCGTCAGCCGCCCGGCCTTCAGCACCGCCGCCGAGGTCGCAAAGCGTTCGAGGATTTCCGGCTGGTGCGACACGATGACCACGGTGGATTTTTCAAGCCGCTCGTGCAGGATCTGCCCGGCCCGGCGGTTGAAGGCGGCGTCGGTCGTGTGCGGCATCCCCTCGTCGATCAGGTAGATGTCGAAATCCAGCGCCAGCATCAGCGAAAAGTTGAACCGCGCCCGCATCCCCTGGCTGTAGGTGCCGATCGGCATGTCGTAATATTCGCCGATCCCGGCCAGCCAGCGACAATAGGCTTCGACATAGTCGGGGTCGAGACCGTAGAGCCGCGCGATGTAGCGGCTGTTCTCGCGCGCCGAATGGCGCTGCACGACGCCGCCCATGAAGCCCAGCGGAAACGAGATGCGGCTGGTGCGGGTGATCGTGCCTTCGTCGGGCTTTTCCAGACCGGCCATCATGTTGATCACGGTGGTCTTGCCGGTGCCGTTGGGCGCGAGGATGCCGAGCGAGCGGCCCTGTTCGACCCGGAACGACGCATGGTCGAGGATGACCTTGCGCTGCGTCCCGGTCCAGAACGACTTGCTCACATCGGTGAATTCGAGCATCCGCCCCCTCTTGTCCGGCGACGCCACATGCGGCCCGGCCATGCTGCACCCGCAGAGATGACGCCGGATTATGGCGAAACAAGGCCTCCATACATCCTATTTGCTGGCGAAGGGTTACGAAACCCCCTGCCGGGCAGGGCGGCCGCCGCCGCCCCGGCCCGGTTCAGGTCGTCTCGTGGCGCTTCTGCACCCGCAGCACCCGGCCCATGACGATCGCCACGATCGCCGCGCCGAAGGACAGCAGCGCGCCCATCTTGGCGGCCTCCTGCACCGGGACCGCGCCCAGCATCAGGTCGGGCGAGAACGCGACCGAGGCCACGAACAGCGCCACGGTAAAGCCGATGGCCGCGACAAAGCCGATGGCGGTCAGATCGGCCGTGCGCATCCCGTCGGGAAGGCCCAGCCGCAGCGGATAGGCGGCCAGCCAGCCCATCGCGGTGATCCCCAGCGGCTTGCCGATCAGCAGCCCCGCCAGCACCAGCCAGGTCGGCGATCCCATCGACGAGAACTCGACCCCGGCATTGGTCAGCCCGAACAGGAACAGGATGAACTGCACCGGCGTCTTCAGCAGGTCCTCGGTGCGGTTGAGCAGGTCCGGCATCCCCTCCTCGCGGTGGGCGAAGATGCCGAAGTCGCGGTCGGCATGGGGCAGCGTCAGCACGACGGGCAGCAGACCCAGCGCCGGGTGAATCCCCGATTCCTGGAACGCATACCACGACACCGCACCGGCCAGCGCATAGGGCCAGAACGACAGCTTCTCGCGCACCCAGGTCGAATTGGGCCGGTCCTGCTTGTGCCGGTCCAGTCGTCGCGGCAGCCAGTTGGCCAGCACGAACACCGCGACCGTGGCCGCCGCCGAGACCAGCAGCCAGGCGGGCACCAGCGGCGCGGTCGGATAGAAGATCGCCAGGATGATGAGCCCGCCGGCGTCGTCGGCAATCGCCAGCAGCAGCAGGAACCGCACCGCCGGATGCCCCGCGCCGAACACCACCACGCCGACCAGATAGGCAAACGCGATGTCCGTGGCGGTCGGGATCGCCCAGCCATGCGCCAGCGCGTTCCAGGTTTCCGACCCCAGGATTGCCGCCAGCCCCAGATAGACCAGCACCGGCCCGGCCATGCCGCCCAGGGTGGCGATCAGCGGCGTCGCCGCCTTGCGCCCGCGCAGCGGCCCGTCCTTGAGGATCACCGCCTCCCAGACCTCTTTCGCGGCGATGGCGAAGAAAAAGGCCATGAGCAGATCGTTCACCAGCACATGCAGCGTCAGCAGGCGCGTGCCGTCGGGTTGCAGCTCGCCGATGGGGGCATTGGTGGCGATGGTGTAATGGACCAGAGCGTGATAACTCTCGAACGAGACGTTCGCCCAGACCAGGGCAAGCGCCGCACCCCCCACCAGAAGAAGCGAGTAGGTGGTGACGAAATTCCACAGACGATACATGCCGATCCCCGAATGCGGGCCGTCGCCCGTCTTTGTGTTTCCTGCCGGGGGTCCGATGTGCCCTGCCGGTCGGTCAAGGAGCTAAGGCGTGACGCCCGCGCGTGCAAGGATTCCCGAGGATTCGACCTCGGCGCTGCGGGCCGAAATCGAGGCCTGTCGCATATGTGCCGAAAAGTTCGCGGCCACCCCCACGCATCACGAACCGCGCCCGGTGGTCTGGTTCAGTGCGACCTCGCGGATTCTCGTCGCCGGGCAGGCGCCGGGGATGCGGGTCTACAAGTCCGGCATCCCGTTCGACGATCCGTCCGGGGTGCGGCTGCGCGACTGGCTGGGGATGACGGATGCGGAATTCTACGACGCCGCCCGCGTCGCCATCGTGCCGATGGCCTTCTGCTTTCCGGGCAACGATGCACATGGCGGCGACCTGCCGCCGCCGCCCGTCTGTGCGCGGACATGGCGGCAACGGGTGCTCGACGCGCTGCCGCAGATCGAGCTGACGGTGCTGGTCGGCGGCGCGGCGATCCGCTGGCATCTGGGGGCGAAGAACGTCACCGAGGCGGTGCGCGACTGGCGGGCGGGGTTTCCGCGCGTGATCCCCTTGCCGCATCCGTCGTGGCGCAATACCGCATGGCTGAAGAAGAATCCGTGGTTCGGGGACGAGGTTCTGCCCGCGCTGCGGGCCGAGGTTTCCCGCATCATGGCAAAGTGATGGACGATCCGATGACCCCGCTCGATACCGCCCATGCGGCGATGGAGGCCGACCCCGGCGACGATACCCGCCGCGTCGCCTTCTACGGCCTGTTCGCGGATACCGAACTGTTCGTGATGCTTGCAGGCGACAGTGCGGGCGACGATGTGCAGCCCGCGCTCTTCGATGTCGAGGGCGCGCGCTATCTGGTCGCCTTCGACCGCGAGGACCGGCTGACCGGCTTCACCGGCGAGATCACGCCCTATGCGGCGCTGCCGGGCCGGGGCCTGGCGGCGATGATCGCGGGCGAAGGCATCGGCATCGCGCTGAACGCCGAACTGCCCTCGGCCATGCTGATTCCGCCCGATGCGGTCGACTGGCTGGCGGCGACGCTGGCCGAAGGCGCCCACCGCCTTGCCGCGCGGCCACGTTCGTTCCACAGCCCGCAGGCGCTGCCGGACGCGCTGATGCAGGCGCTCGGGCGCGGGCTGGCGCAGTCGGCGGGGCTGGTTTCGGCGGCATGGATCGCGGGCGTCACCTACGAGGACGATTCGACGGGCCATCTGATCGGCTTTGCCGGAGTCCCGCCGGGCGCCGAGGCCGCGCTGGCCGGAATGGTCCGCGAGGCGCTGGTGTTCTCGGGGATCGACGAAGGCTGGCTTGACGTGGCGGTATTCGCGGCGGGCGACCCGAACATCGGCGCCATCGACGGCGTGGGCCGCGCGCTGCCGGTCCCGGCCCCGCCCCCCGAGGCCCCGCCGCGCCCCGCCCCCGGCACCGACCCCGACAGGCCGCCCCGGTTGCGGTAGGGGGGTGCTGTCGGTCCGGTGTGCGGGTTGGCCCGCGTCCGCTGCGGTTCCTTGCGATGACCGGGGGGCCGTCACCCGCGAGGCGAAGCCGAAGCAACCCCGACCGCTCGCACACGACATCGGGGTTGCTTCGTCGGCTGCGCCTCCTCGCAATGACGGTGTGTTCTCGTCATTGCGAACGAAGTGAAGCAATCCATGCCGGGTGCAACCCCCGCCGCTGTGGCTTGCCGCGTCGGCTGCGCCTCCTCGCAATGATAATCAGGACGTGCGCGCTACTTCACCGCCAGCACCAGCGCCGCCGCGGACGACAGCCAGGCGAAGCCCCAGCCGGGCAGGTCCAGCACGCCCTTCTCCAGCGTGGCCAGCCCCGGCCCGGCCAGATGCGCGTCGCGCGTTCCGGTCAGCCGCACCGGCTTTGCCGACAGGTTGAACACGCAGGTGAGATGTTCGCTCACCGTCACCCGTTCCAGCGCCAGCACCGGCTCGGGCAGATCGAGGAACCTCGCGCCGCCCTCGCGCAGGGCCGCCGATTGCCGCCGGAAGGCCAGCGTCTCGCGGTAGGCGGTCAGCACCGAGCCGGGCCGGCCCTCCTGCAGGTCGGCCGCATGGGCCATCTGCGGCGGCTTCACCGGCAGCCACGGCGTGCCGGTGGTGAAGCCCCCGTGCGGCGCCCCCGCCTCCCAGACCATCGGGGTGCGGCAGCCGTCGCGGCCCTTGTCCTCGGGCCAGAAGGCGATGCGGGCGGTATCGCGGACCTCCTCGAACAGAATGTCGGTCTCGGTCTGGCCCAGTTCCTCGCCCTGATAGATGCCGATGGCGCCGGGAAAGCTGCACAGCAGCGCAATGGCCTGCCTTGCCACCGCATCGCTGTCGCCGCCCTTCGGCGTCCAGCGCGACACATGGCGCGGCACGTCGTGGTTCGAGAAGGCCCAGGACGGCCAGCCGTCGGGGGCGCCGGTGAAGAAGCCCTCGATCACGTTGCGGAAATGCGCGGCATCATGTTCCGGCCCGAGCAGCGAGAAGGAATAGGCCAGGTTCAGGCGATGCCCGCTGGTGTATTCGCCCATCACGGTGATCTGGCGGTCGCCTTCCTCGCCGACCTCGCCGATCAACATGGCGCCGTGCGCGTCGCAGAGCGCCCGCATCTGCGCCAGCACGGCAAGGTTCTCGGGCCGGGTCTTGGAGAACAGATGCAGCTTGGCGTCGTAGGGATTCACCGGAAACTGCCCCTCGGGCCATTCCGAGGCCGGATCGTCGCGCAGCCGGGCGTCATGGGTGTAGTAGTTCACGGTATCGAGCCGGAACCCGTCCACCCCGCGCTTCAGCCAGAAGCGCATGACATCCAGCACCGCCGCCACGACTTTGGGGTTGTGATAGTTCAGGTCGGGTTGCTGGGGCAGGAAGTTGTGCATGTAATACTGCCGCCTGCGCGAATCGAAGGTCCAGGCCGGGCCGCCGAACACCGAGGACCAGTTGTTCGGCGGGCTGCCGTCCTGTCTGGGGTCGGCCCAGACATACCAGTCGGCGCGCGGGTTTTTGCGCGAGGCGCGGCTTTCGGTGAACCAGGCGTGCCGGTCCGAGGTATGCGACAGCACGAGGTCGATGACGACCTTCAGCCCCAGTTCATGCGCGCGGCCCACCAGCGCATCGAAATCGGCCATGGTGCCGAACAGCGGATCGACGCCGCAATAGTCCGAGACATCATAGCCCATGTCGAGCTGCGGCGAGGTGAAGAACGGCGACAGCCAGACCGCATCGGCGCCCAGCGAGGCGACATGGTCCAGCCTGCGGGTGATGCCGGGCAGATCGCCCACGCCGTCGCCGTCGCTGTCCTGGAACGAGCGCGGATAGACCTGATAGATCACCCCGCTACGCCACCACTCGACCTGCGATTTCACCATCTCACCCTCCGCACCGATGCCACGCACCGTTGTCGCGCGGCACGGGGATGGCGGCAAGGGGGCCGCCTGCAGGGCTGTCGGGCGAACTGCCCTGCGCAGGTCGGCTGCGGCTCCTCGCAATGACGAAAATACGCCGTTCGCCCGATTGCCCTGCGGGGGCGAGCGGCCCGGCTACTTGGTGAGGATCAGCTTGCCCTGCCGCGTGATGCGCAGGGTATAGAGCGATTCGCCCAGCCGGATATGCGCGAGACCCGCCGGGCCGGTCAGCCGCCTTGCGTCATGTTCCGGCATCTCGTTGCGCGGCGCCATGCCGGACAGATGCGGCCTCCGGGCCGGAATGACCGGCGTGGCGTCGAGGTTCTTCATCGGGGAGAGATCGCTCATCGCTCGTGCTCGTCCTTGGGGCCGCTGGCCCGGTGGGAATCTGGCGGGCTGACGCCCGGCAGATGAAATCTGACAAAATCACTCGGGATAGTCAATCGCGGATTGAAGGGCCGTGTGTGTCCCGTCATTGCGAGGAGCCGAAGGCGACGCGGCAATCCATGGTCCGGGCGCTGCGCCCGGCATGGATTGCTTCACTTCGTTCGCAATGACGAAGGGTGAGGGGCCGCCACTATCCCCTCGTCATTGCGAGGAGCCGAAGGCGACGAAGCAACCCCGATGTCGTGCGCAAGCGGTCGGGGTTGCTTCGGCTTCGCCTCGCGGGTGACGAATCCCCCCCGTCACCTGCGAGGAGGCGCAGCCGACGCGGCGACATGCTCAGTCCGCCAGCGCGCCGGCGATGGCGTCCGCGTTGTGGCGCATCATCTCGACATAGCTTGCCGCAGGCCCCTCGGGGCCCGACAGTGCGTCGGCATAGAGCACCCCGGCCACGCGCGCCCCGGCCTCGGCGGCGATCCGGGTGATGAGGGCCGGGTTCTCGCCCGCCTCGGCGAACACGGCGGTCACGCCCCCGGCGCGCATCGCGCGGATGAGCGCGGCGACATCGGCAGCAGAGGCTTCGGCGTCTGGGGTGATCCCCTGCGGGGCGAGAAACCGCACCCCGTAGGCCGCGCCGAAATAGGCGAAGGCCGCGTGCGGGACGGCGACGATGCGGCGCCCGGCGGGGATGGCATCCAGACTTGCGCGGATCTCGGCGTCAAGCGCGGCGAGCACCGCGTCGAAGGCGCGGGCGTTGCGTTCGTAGTCCGCGCAGCCTGCGGCATCGGCGGCGCAGAAGGCGGCGGCGATGTTGCCGGTATAGATGCGCACATTCGCGGGTGCGAGCCAGGCATGGGGATCGGGCGTGCCGCCCGCATCTCTGAGCGGCTCGATCCCCGCGCCAAGCACCGCGACCGGCGCCGTGGTCCCGCTGGCCTCGATCAGCCGGTCGAGAAAATGCTCGAGGCCGAACCCGTTGACCAGCACCACATCCGCCGCCGCCAGCGCCAGCGCGTCGGCAGGCCGGGGTTCGTAGTCATGCGCCCCGGTGCCGGGGCCGATGATCGTGTGCAGCGCGATGCGGTCGCCGCCGACCGCCTGGGCGAGATCGCCGATGATCGAGAAGCTCGCCACCACGTCGAGCGGCGCTTCGGTGGCGGGCAGCGCCGCCGGGGCAAGGGCCAGCAGCAGGGCGGGCAGCAGGGCAGGCGGGGCGCGGCGCATCCGGGGGCCTTTCATGCGATGCGATGCGCGCGGCGGGGCAGGCGGGTGGCCAGCACCCCGCGCGGCGCGACGATGACCGAAAGCGCATGGATCGCCCCGGCGACGAGGATGATCGCCGGGCCGGAGGGCAGCCCCGCATGATAGGAAAGCAGCAGCCCGCCGCCCGACGAGACCGCACCGACCAGCACCGCCACGGCCGCCATGCCCGCCACACCCCGCGCCCAGAACCGTGCGGCGGCGGCGGGCAGGATCATCAGCCCGACCGAAAGCAACGTGCCCAGCGCCTGGAATCCGGCGACGAGATTGGCGACCACCAGCCCCAGAAAGACGAAATGCACCGCCGGTCCCAGCCGCGACACCGAGCGCAGGAACAGCGGATCGAGACATTCGGCCACCAGCGCCCGCCAGAACAGCGCCAGCACGACCAGCGTGACGGCCAGCACCAGCGCGATCATCCACAGGGTCTCGGGGCCAAGCGCCAGCACCGAGCCGAACAGCACCTGCATGAGGTCGATGGACGAGCCGCGCAGGCTGACCATCACCACCCCCGCCGCCAGCGAGACGAGATAGAACGCCGCGAGCGCCGCGTCCTCGTTCTGCACGGTCAGCCGCGCCACCGCCCCCGCGCCCAGCGCCACGACCGCCCCGGCGATCAGCCCGCCGAGGGTCATCGGCACGACCTGCAACCCGAAGAGCAGGAACCCCGCCGCCACGCCCGGCAGGATGGCGTGCGACATCGCGTCTCCGGTCAGGCTCATCCGGCGCAGCATCAGGAAGACGCCGACCGGACAGGCCGAGAGCGACAGCATCAGCGCCCCCCACAGTGCGCGGCGCATGAAGGCGAATTCGGCGAAGGGGCCGATCAGGAAATCCCATGCGGCCTGCATCAGGCGGCGCCCCGTCCGGCCATCGGAACCACGGCGGTGGTGGCATGTGTCCCCGGCGCGCACCAGGGCGCGTCCTCGTCCCAGGCGGCCTGAAACTGCCGCGCGCGGGCCAGGTTCGCGGGTGTCACTACCTGCGCGGTCGGTCCCCAGGCGACGGGTTCGCGGGCCAGCAGCAGTGCGCGCGGGAAATGCGCCCGCACCAGATCGAGGTCATGGGCAACGGCGACGACGGTGCGCCCCTCGCCGCGCCAGCGCGCGATCAGCGCGAGCAGGTCGTCCACGGTGCGGGTGTCGATGGCGTTGAAGGGTTCGTCGAGCAGGATCAGGTCGGCATCCTGCACCACGACCCGCGCGAAGAGCGCGCGCTGGAACTGGCCGCCCGACAGGCTGTCGATGGGCCGCCCGGCCAGCCCGTCAAGGCCCACGGCGCTGATCGCGGCATCGACCGCGTGGCGGTCCGCAGCCCGGTGCCGCCCCAGCAGCCCGCGCCGGGGCCAGAGGCCGAGCGCCACCAGATCGCGCAGCCGCGCCGGAAAGCTGCGGTCGATCCCGCTGGCCTGCGGCAGCCAGGCGATGCGCAGCCCCGGCTTTACCTGGCAGGTGCCGCCACGGGGCCGCAGCAGCCCGGCGATGCAGCGGATGAGCGTCGACTTGCCCGATCCGTTCGGCCCGACCACGGCGAGGGATTCGCCGCAGGCAATGCTTCCGCCGAGGTGGTGCACCGCCGGGTGATTGTTGTAACCCAGCGTCAGGTCGTCGAGACGGACGCAGATATCGGCCTTGTCGGGCAGCCGGACCGGGGAGGCATCGTGCATGGCGGCTCTCGTCTTGAAGCGTAATGTTATTACGTTATGACTGTGACGATGTTCAAGGGCTGAATCGCGATGACACAGCAGCACGCCGGAGCGGGACGGAAACTGACCCGCAACCAGACGCTGGTTCTGGGCGCCCTGCATTCGGGCGGCGGCCCCGCCAGCGCCTATGACCTGCTCGACCGCCTGCGCGACGAGGGGATGCGCAACCCGCTGCAGATCTACCGGGCGCTGAACGCGCTTGTCGGGCAGGGGCTGGTGCACCGGCTCGAAAGTCTCAATGCCTTTGTCGCCTGCGCCCATCCGCACGAACATGGCGAGGGCGGCGAGGGGCATGACCACGGCCTGATCGCCTTCGCGATCTGCGGCGCCTGCCGCAGCGTCGAGGAATTCTCGGACCCCGAGATCACGCGGCGGCTGGCGGACTGGGCCGCCGCCCATGCCTTCCGGCCCGACCACACGATCCTCGAGATGCGCGGCACCTGCGCGGCCTGCCGGGGATAAGGGGCGGGCCGCTGTCCTGCCGGGGTCTTTGCGTCACGTCGGCGGAATATTTCCGCGCTGCGGGAAATTTCAACGATAACTTAACCGTTTCCTCCAAATTTGGCAGAACAAATTTCTGGAAATTTGTTGGCGACGGATCGCGGCTATCTTGCTGATTTCCTGCGGCAATCACCCGTAGATGCGTGCGATTCGCCCGTCTTCCGCCGCGCTGCGGCAAATCCCGGACGACGCGGCATGACCCGCGCCGCCGCCCCCACGCACGTCATTGCGAGGAGGCGTAGCCGACGAAGCAACCCCGATGTCGTGTGCGAGCGGTCGGGGTTGCTTCGGCTTCGCCTCGCAATGACAAAACATGCCGTCCGCCCGTTCGCCCTGCGCCAGATGCCGCCATCTGCCTGCAAAACGCCCTATTCCATCGTCTCCAGCTCGTCGATCATCCCCTCGATCATCGCCAGGCCCCTGTCCCAGAACGTCGGGTCGCTCGCATCCAGACCGAAGGGGGCCAGCAACTCCTTGTGGTGCCGGCTGCCCCCGGCCTTCAGCATCTCGAAATACTTGTCCTCAAATCCCGGCAGCCCCGATTCGTAGGCTGCATAAAGCGCGTTCACCAGCCCGTCGCCGAAGGCATAGGCATAGACGTAGAAGGGCGAATGCACGAAATGCGGCACATAGGCCCAGAA